>NCAP01000044.1 GCA_002255495.1 Rhodospirillales bacterium 20-60-12
TCGCGGATTTTGCATCAGCAATACCGACCGCGTCGAGCAAGGCAGCAGCCCGCGTATGCGCCTCGCTTGAGCTCACCTGCCGATGCGCCCTGATCTGCTCGATAATCTGCCAACCGACCGTGTAAACCGGGGTTAAAGCCGTCATCGGGTCCTGGAAAATCATCGAAATCTCGCGGCCGCGCACGCTGCGCCATGCCTGCTGCGACAGGCCGATCAATTCACGATCACGCAATTTGATGGAGCCCCGAATCATCGCGTTCGGGTCATCAATCAAACCTAGAATGCTCTGCACAGTCAATGTTTTGCCGGAGCCCGATTCTCCAACAATACCGAGAATTTCACCTGGATTGATCGTGAACGAGACATGATCAACCGCCTGCACAATACCCTGCGCGGTGCGGAACGACACACAAAGATCGCGCACCTCAAGCAAGGCGCCGCTCATGACTGGCGCACCCGCGGATCGACAAAGGCATAGAGAATATCGACCACCGCGTTGGAGACGACAACAAAGAACGAGGCATACATCACGGTTGCCATAATCATCGGCAAATCCAGATTTTCCAGCGCCTGAAAGGTCAGCTCACCAACGCCCTGCAACCCGAATACAACTTCTGTCAGCAACGCGCCGCCACCGACCAGCACACCAAAATCAAGCCCGAATAATGTCACGAAACTGATCAAGGACGTGCGCAAGGCATGCACCAGCAAAATCCGCACGGGACCCAATCCCTTGGCGCGCGCCGTGCGGATATAATCCTCCTGCATCGCCTCGATCAAATTGCCGCGCAACACCCGCCCATACAGGCCGATATACAAAATTGCCAATGTCACCCAAGGAATAATCAAAGCCTTGAACCAACCAAACGGGCTGACATGAAAAGGCACATAACCCAGAGCCGGTACCCAGGAAAACAACCAAGTATCGTGATAAGCGCCCTGGGTTACCAAATTGGCCACCGCGCCCACCCAGAACACCGGCATCGAAATGCCGATCAAACTGATGACCATCAAAATCCGATCAATCCAGCTATTGCGAAATGCCGCCGCCAATACCCCGACGAGGATCGCGAAAACCACCCAAATCACCGCCGCGCCAAATACCAGCGACAATGTCACAGGTGCTGCCTCGATTAATTCAGGCACCACAGGCTCACCAAGATTCACAAATGACGTCAAATCCTGCGTGATGAAAAGCTGCTTCATCATCAGCCCATACTGAACCGGCAAAGGACGATCCAACCCATATTGATGGGTCACCGCCGCCAAAGTCGCCGGACTCGCACCACGCCCGGCAATCCGCGCCGCCGGATTGGCGCCCGGTGTCGCAAAGAAAATTAGAAACACCAGAACCGAAATGCCGAATAACACAAATAACATGTGCCCCAGCCGCTGCAATATAGTGAGGATCATGACAACATCTCCACACGCATCGGTCGGGGTAGGTCAGGCCAAGGGGCTTTGCCCCTTGGAACTCCACCAAAGGCAAAGCCTTTGGAAACTTTGAGTTTGGCTCCGGCCGAAAGGGGGCCGACCGCCTTGTTTGAACCAGTATGCTCAGCCCCCTCTCGGCCAGAGCCAGTCCCAGGGTCCAGGGGATTATCCCCTGGCAGGGGTTCAGGGGGCAGCGTCCCCTGACCTTGCCTACGCCGCCCGATATGTGCGGTGGCGCTGTTCATTGATCCACGCGGAGTTTGGCGCGTGGGTCGAGGGCGTCGCGCAGGCCGTCGCCGAAGATGTTGAGGGCGAGGACGGTGATGACGACGGCGATCCCGGGGGCGATGGCGACGAGGGGGCGGGTATAGATGAGGCTTTCGCCGTCCTGGATGATGGTGCCCCAGCTGGCATGGGGTGGTTGCACGCCGATGGAGAGGAAGGACAGGGCGGCTTCGGTGAGCATGTTCAGGGCGATGACGAGGGGCGCGAAGACGATGAGTGTGGTGATGATGTTGGGCAGGATGTCGAGGGCGAGGATGCGCCAGGCGGGTGCGCCGATGGAGCGGGCGGCGAGGATGAATTCGCTCTCCCGCAGGCTGATCACCTGGCCGCGTATCGGGCGCGCGACATAGGGGACGTAGATGATGCCGATGATCATGATGGGCAAAGCCAGACTATCGGCATTCAGGGTGATTGGTCCGATGGTCAGGCCGTGGGCGATGAGCACGACCGAGAGTGAAATGGCGAGCAGGAAGATGGGAAAGGCCCAGAGCGCGTCGAGTAATCCTGAAATGATGCGATCCGTCCAGCCGCCGAAATAGCCGGCGATGATGCCGGTGATGGCGGCTAGAACAAGGCAGATGACGGCGGCGGCAGCCGAGATCAGCAGGGTATTGCGGCCGCCGTAAAGCAGGCGTGCGGCGACGTCGCGGCCCTGATCATCGGCGCCGAACATATAGGGCCCGAGCTGCCAGGTCGGGCCGATCGGTTCGATGCCCAGATGCAGGGGATTATCCGCCGGGGCGAGGATTTCGACCGATTTGCCGTGCAGCATGATCGAGCCGGAGAGATTGGATTGGAAGGGGTCGTTACGAGCGATGTCGGCCGCATAGACGGGGGCGAGGGCGGTGAGCAGGATGATCAAAGCGAGAACCAGCAGGGCTGTCATGGCAGCGCGATCGCGGCGCAATTTGCGCAATGCGACACTCCAGAAGCCGGGTGACGGGTTGGCGCTCATCGCACGCTGGCGAGTTGCGGCAGGAATTGATATTCGCCGCTGAACACGAAATGATGCAGCCGGGCAGAGACGAAATCGGCTTTGCGCGGGTTGAATAAGTTCACTGCCAAAGCGCGGTCGGTCATTTGATGATCGATCGTCGTCCACATGGCGTCGGCTTTTGCGGGGTCGGTGAGTGTGGTGAGCATGGCTGCCTGCATTTGCGCATCGACGGCTTTGTCGCAGAAGCCTGAGATGTTGATGGAATTATCAGAGCCTTTGTTGAACGAGGCGCAGCCATAGAGGACATTGAGGAAGTCGGACGGGGCGGGGTAATCCTGATACCAGGTCGTCACACTCATTTGCACATTGTTATTGGTGTTTTGGATATAGGTGAATTGGATATTGGGCGAGATGGGTTTCACGTCCGCCTTGAAGCCGAGTTTATTGAGTGTGCTTTGCAGATCGACACCGATCTGAGCGTAGGGTGAGGGTGATTGGGTGACGATCGTCACGTGTTGCCCGGCCATGCCGGAGGCTTTCATATAGGCCATGGCTTTCGGCCAATCCGGCGCGCTCCATTTGGCGCCGGGATTTTTTGTGAACGGGCAATAGAGGACGTAACCGGGAATGCCGGGCGGCAGGATTTGGCAAGTGGGTGTCGCCAAAGCATTGCCGCCATAGAGTTTCACGCTGTCTTGCAGATTGACCGCGTATTCGACGGCCAATCGCGCATCGAGATTATTGAACGGCGGAATATTGATGTTGAATGGCGCATACCAGACGGCTTCCAACGGGTTGAGATGCACCTGCTTGGTATATTTCAGGGCAATCTCGTTCAGCCGGTCGGTGGGGATTGTGTCGAACATCCAGTCATATTGGCCATTTTCAACGGCGGTGACTTGCGATTCGGGGGTGATGCCGAAGCGATACTCAACCCGGTCCGGGTAGCCGGTGGGTTGGGCGTCAGCACTCCATAATTTGAAATAGGGATTGCGGATTAGGCTGAGACCCTTGTTGGGGTCATAGGTTTTGACGGTGTAGGCGCCGGTGCCGGGGATGTAGGTGGTGCCCATGTCGTGATTGGGTGTGTCGGCGGGCAGAATCACCGCGAAGGGGAAGGCCATTTGATCGAGAAATTCTGAATCCGGGTGGACCAGATGGAAAATGATGCTGTTGGTTGCAGGGTCGGTCACGATGCCGGGCAACGTACATGTATCGGGTTTGTTCAGGCAGGCATCGCCGCCGACGATGACATTATACCAGGTTCCGGCGTTCGGACTATTGACCTTGAAGAGCCGGCGGAACGAACTCACCACATCATTCAGGGTCACGGTCTGGCCGTTCGAGAATTTAATGCCCGGGCGGAGATGGAACACGTAGGTCAGGCCGCCATCGGTGGGTGTCGGCACGTTGGTCGAGAGGTCGGGTACGATGTCGAAGCCGTCAGTGCCGCCTGCTTTGCGGAATGCCACCAGACCATCATACATCATCTGGAACATCTCGGCATATTCGACCGTGTAATTCACTTGCGGGTCGAATGTGCCAGCAGCGGAACTAACCACCAACCGCAATGTACCGCCGCTTTGTGGCGGGGCGGCGGCGGCTTGGCCAGCCAGCAGGCTGGCGGACGCGAAGGCGAACAGGGCCCGCGCGAGAATCCGCTTCAAATCAGAAAATACCGCCGAAAATTCGATTCAGGATGCCTGGCTTGGCGGTCGTTGTCTGTGGCGTGGCGCCCGTTGTGGTGCTTTCGCCAAGGGCTGCATTTTCCTGCAGGCGGCGCGCTTCGGCGGAGGCGTTCACCACTTGATCGGGCGGGTTGGCCGGGCCGAACATCAATCGATCGACGAAGCCCTGATCACGCGAATCAAGCTCGGCTTGGTGATTGACGTCTGCCCGGATGCCGGCCGGCGGCGTGGGACCGGCGGCGGCGAGCAATGATTGCTGGCCTTGGGTCAATTGTGTGTCGGTCGATTGCAAGGCGGTCGAAGGGGCAAGCACTTCCTCGCCTTGCTGGCTTGCCGAGACTTGCTGAGGCCGCGGCGCGCCGGGTTGCGGCGCGGGCAGTTGGCCGAGCTCGGGTGGTAATGACAAGGGCGCTTCGGTTGCGACATCGAAGGCATTGGGCGGGGTGATTTCCAACCCGAAGGTTTGGCGCTGCGAGTCGCTGCACCCGGCAAGAGCGAGGGAAATGACGGCCAAGCTGATAATGGTCGGGATTGTGCGGCTCATGGTGCCTCTTTATCGCCAGTGCCTTGCTTGGACAAGGCCGGGGCATCGCGCTGGAACAGGCTTTCGAGCAGCAGCACGCCGACGCCGCAGACGATGGCGGCATCCGCGACGTTAAACACATACCAGGAATAGGGGCCGATATGGGCTTCGATAAAATCCACAACCGCGCCGTGGCGCACCCGGTCCAGCACATTACCGACGGCACCGCCGGTGATCGCGCCGATGGCGAGCGTCGTGGTCAGGCGTTCCACCCGCCAGAGCCAGGCGATCAGTCCGGCGACCACCGCCAGGGCGATCAGGGCGAGAATGGTGCCGGCGAGCAGGCTTGGGTTGCTGAACATGCCAAACGTGATGCCGTGGTTCCACACCATGACAAAATTCAGCACGGGCAGAATCTCGACCATGCCGCGATCGGGCAGACGCAGCCCGTTCAGGATCCAGTATTTCGACGCCTGATCGGCGGCGAACACACAAACGGCCATGGTCAGTCCGGCGAGGCGTCGATTCATCAGACGGCCTCGCAGCAACGTTTGCAGAGTTGTGGATGAACCGGGTCGGACCCCACTTCGGGCAGCACGCGCCAGCAGCGGCTGCATTTCTCGCCCGGTGCAATGGCTGCACCTGGTGCATCCGCAGGTGCGGCGGCGGAGGTGATGCAAAGGCCGGCCCAGAATTCAGCATCCATCGCCTCGAAATCGTCTCTGGGGATCAGAGCGGTGGCTTGCAGCGACGAGCCGATGGTTTTCGCCGCCCGCAACATTTCGATCTGCTGGGTCACGCTCTGGCGGGTGGCGCGCCATTTATCCCAGCGTGCGGCCAGCGCGTCGTCGCGCCAGCTGGCATCGATGGTGGGGAAGAGTTCCAGATGCACGCAAGCCTGCTCGCCATAGCGCGCGATCCAGGCGGCTTCGGCGGTAAAGGGCATGACGGGGGCGAGCCAGGTGGCCAGACAGCGGAACAGCATGTCGAGAAAGCTGCGGCAGGCGCGGCGCGTGGCATTGTCGGGCCGGTCGCAATAGAGCGAATCTTTGCGGATATCGAAGTAAAATGCCGACAGTTCGGTTGAGCAGAATTGATGGATGGCGGGATAAACCCCGGTCCAGTCATGTGACTCGACGGCAGCGCGCAACTGGCCGTCGAGCATCGCCAGCCGGTGGAGCATCAGCCGCTCAAGCTCGGGCATGTCCGCCGGTGCTGTCTGTTCGGTTGGATCAAACCCATCAAGACTGCCGAGAATCCAGCGCAGCGTGTTGCGCAAGCGGCGATAGAGCTCGCTTTGCTGCTTGAGGATTTCCTTGCCGATCCGCAAATCGTTCTGAATGTCGGCATTCATCACCCACAGGCGCAGAATATCGGCGCCGTACAGATCGATGACTTCCTGCGGGGCGGTCACATTGCCGAGCGATTTCGACATTTTGCGGCCCTGCTCGTCGAGCACGAAACCGTCGGTGACGATGGCTTTGAAGGGTGCCGCGCCGCGGGTGCCGATGGCTTCGAGCAGCGAGGCCTGGAACCAGCCGCGATGCTGATCCGAGCCTTCCAGATACAGGTCGGCGGGCCATTTCATGCCGCGGGCTTCGAGGGTGAACGCATGGGTTGAGCCGGATTCGAACCAGACATCGACGATATCATTGATTTGTTCGAAATCCTCCGCGCGGTAATCGGCGCCGAGGAAATCCTGTGCGGGGCGGGCATACCAGGCATCGGCCCCTTCGGTTTTGAACAACTCGATGGTGCGGCTGAGCACCGCTTCGTCGTTGAGAATGGTTTTGTCGGATTTCCGGACGAAAATCGCGATCGGCACGCCCCAGGCCCGCTGGCGCGAGATGCACCAATCGGGCCGGTTGGCGACCATGCTGCCGATCCGGTTGCGGCCCTGGTCGGGCACGAACACGGTATCAGCGATGGCGGCCAGGGCTTTTTCGCGGATCTGCTCAGGTCCGTCCATGCGAATGAACCAGTTTGGCCGGGCGAGATAAATCAGCGGCGCTTTCGAGCGCCAGGAATGCGGGTAGGAATGGGTGATCTCGCCGCGTTTGAGCAGATTGCCCGCTGCTTCCAGCGCCCGGCATACCGGGTCGGCCGCTTTATAGACATGGATGCCGGCAAAGATCGGTACGTCGGGGGCGTAGATGCCGTCATCCTGCACCGTCTCCGGCACGGTGATATCGGCCGCGCGGCAGAGAAAAAAATCATCCTCGCCGTGAGCCGGCGCCATATGGACAAAGCCGGTGCCGGCTTCGGTGGTGACAAAATCGCCCAGCAGCATGGGCACGTGAAAATCATAGCCGTGCTGGTGCAACGGGTGGCGGCACATCAGCCCGGCGAGGTCGGCACCGGCGATGGTTTTGAGTGTTGTGTGGGCGGCGATACCGGTCTGGGCGGCCACTTGTTCGCGCAAGGCTTCGGCCAGCAGGATCGTCTCACCGACGCGGGCGAGGCTATCCTCGGTCACGGCATCGACACGGATCAGGACATATTCGATGGCAGGGCCGGCTGCGAGCGCGCGGTTGCCTGGAATGGTCCAAGGTGTCGTGGTCCAGATGACGATCGAGGCATCGGCAAATTCGCCGGCGATGACCGGGAAGCGGACAAAAATCGTCGCGTCCTTGCGGTCCTGGTATTCCACTTCGGCTTCGGCGAGGGCGGTTTTCTCGACCGGGCTCCACATCACCGGGCGCAGTCCGCGATACAGGGCGCCGTTGCGGACGAACTTATGGATCTCGGCGGCGATGGCCGCCTCCGAGGTAAAATCCATCGTCGCGTAGCGGTTCGCCCAATCGCCCTCGATGCCCAGGCGCTGGAATTCCATCGATTGCACGCCCAGCCAATGCTGCGCGTAAGCGCGGCATTCGGCGCGGAAATCCAGGATCGGCACGTCGTCCTTATTTTTGCCGGCCTTGCGATATTGTTCCTCGATCCGCCATTCGATCGGCAGGCCGTGGCAATCCCAGCCGGGGATATAATGGGCATCGAACCCGGCCATCTGGCGGGCGCGGTTGATGACGTCCTTATGGATTTTATTCAGCGCGTGGCCGATATGCAGATTGCCGTTGGCGTAGGGTGGGCCATCGTGCAGGACAAAAGCCGGGCGTGTTTTCGACGCCGCGCGCAGGCGCTGGAACAGCGCCATCTCCGCCCAGCGGCGGAGTAGAACCGGCTCGGTTTTCGGCAGATCGCCACGCATCGGGAAATCCGTACGCGGCAGAAACACGCTCGATTTATAATCGGGAAGAACGTCGCTCATGGATTGAAATCCGGCAGGAGAAAAAACAGATCAGGCAGCGTTAACCCACCCTGAACGGCGGGCAGCCCTCAATGGCGGGCTGAGATTGTAATTCGCTGTGCTGCCATTTTTATCATCGCGCAATTATGCAGGACCGGCGGTCGCTTGGTCAAGCAGATGCCGTGCGGCTGCTGCGTCCTGCGCGATCTGACCACGCAATTCGTCGAGCCCGGAGAATTTTTTCTCGGCCCTGATGAAGCCATGCAGCGCGATGGCGAGTTCCAGACCATACAGATCACCGGCGAAATCGAAAAAATGCGCCTCCAGCCGGCTTTCAGTGCCGCCGACCGTGGGCCGGTTGCCGATATTGGCGACGCCATGCAGAGTCTGGCCGTCCGGCAGGCGGCTGGTTACCGCATAGACGCCGCGCGCCGGTTCAAGATGCCGCCCGAGCGGGATGTTGGCGGTGGGGAAGCCGATGGTGCGGCCGCGCTTGTCGCCGTGGCTGACGATGCCGCGAATCGTGTGCGGCCGGCCGAGCATGGCGGCGGCGCGTTCGGGGTAGCCATCCTGCAACGCGCGGCGGATGCGGGTGGAAGATAGGGGGCCTTCCGCGTCGGTCAGGGCGGGCACCACCGTCAGCCCGATGCCCAGCGCCTCGGCGCGTGTGGCGAGCAGGTTCACATCGCCGCCGCGCCGATGGCCGAAGGCGAAATCCGCACCGCAAGCGATATGCGTAGCACCGAGGCCGGCATGCAGAACATCATTGATGAAGGCTTCAGCGGACAGATTTGAAAAATCCAGGTCGAACGGCAATTGAAACACCGCCTGCACCCCCAGGGCGGCCAAAGCCTCGGCGCGCTCGGCTGGCAAGGTCAGCCGGAAAGGCGGGTCCTCGGGGCGGAAAAACTCACGCGGATGCGGCTCGAATGTGAGCACGGCGCGCGGCGCATCGGGGCGGGCGGCATGGATGGCCTGCAGCACGTGGGCGTGGCCCAGATGCACACCATCGAAATTGCCCAGCGCGATCGCCGCACCGCGCAGGTCGTCAGGGACGTCGGATAGACTTGAGAAGAGCGGCATCAATCGGCAGCCTCGGCCATGGCTTCGCTGGGCGGGATCACCACGGCTTCGCCTTCAATGACCAGCTTGTCGCCGACATGGCACATGGTTTTCATCGTCGCGCGTTTGCGCACCTGATCGAGCGATGCGACCTCGACGGTTGCCACCACGGTCTCACCGATCCGCACCGGCGCACGAAAGCGCATGGATTGGGTGAGATAGATGGTGCCGGGGCCGGGGAGCGAATTGCCGAGCAGCGCGCTGATCAGGCTGCCGCACAGCATGCCATGAGCCACCCGGCCTTTGAATATGCTCTGCTGAGCGTGCTCCTCGTTGAGGTGCAGCGGGTTGATATCCATCGACACCGCCGAAAACAACAGAATATCTGCCTCCGTGATGGTTTTGCCCAAGCTCGCCGACTGGCCGATGACCAAATTCTCGAAATTCACTCCAGCCGCCATAATCACTCCTGATCAGATCGCACTGCCTTCTGCCGTGCACGCTCGTAAGGTCAAGTGCCGTTTATGTGCTATCTGCTTGAACATAGCGATTATCACCCCAAATGCTGCACTGCAACATGACCCCTTTCGGCAAAATTTCACTGGCACGCTTCAATCCCGAACGGCTGCTCAAGCCGGAATCGTTGTTTGTTGCCGGCGCCGGCACTGAGCTCGGCGAGACGATGCTTGGGCAAATCGCCAAGGGTGGTTTCAAGGGGCAGATTTTCACTGGCTCTCCCGAGGATTTGCCCGCCGCGATTGATCTGGCGATCATCGCTTGCCCGCCGGCGCAGGTCGCCGGCGTTCTGGCCGGGCTGACCGGGCGTGTTGCCGGCGGTGCGGTCGTGCTCTGCCAGGCACCGGATCTGCGCGAGGTGGCGTTGGCGGCGAAATTGCGCGTCATCGGACCGCATTCATTTGGTATCGCCGCGCCGGGCATTGGGTTGAACGCGTTGCGCGCGCATGTGGTGCCGGTGCCTGGGCGGGTCGCGTTGATCGGCCAGTCGCCGGCATTGGCACGGACGATTCTCGATTGGGCCGAGCCCAACGGGATCGGGTTCAGCCATGTGATCGGCATAGGTGGCAATGCCGATATCGGGTTTGCCAGGGTGCTCGATTATCTCTCGCACGATCCGGGCACCGGCGCTGTGCTGCTGGAAATAGACCGGCTGCGCGACCCGCGTTTATTCCTCTCGGCGGCGCGCGCTGCTGCGCGCATGCGCCCGATCGTCGCCCTCGCACCGGGTGCGCGGCTGCGCGATGCGAGCGGCACGGTGCTGGCGGGCTATGCGGCGGCCTTGTCGCGCGCGGGCGTTTTGCTGGTTGAAACCATTAACGATTTTCTCGCCGCCGCCGAGACGCTGACGCGCGCCACGGTGATCCATGCCAGGCCGATCCGCGGAGAAACTCTGGCTATTATCAGCAATTCCCTCTCGGCGGGACGTCTCGCTGCCGATGCGGCGTTGCGCGAGCATGTCGTGCTGGCGACGCTGAGTGATGAGACGCGGCAGGTCATTGCCATGAGCATGGGCTGCATGCCGCCCGCCTGCGGGCCGATTTCACTGCGTGATGCAACGCCGACCAAACTCGCCGATCTGGCGGCGTTGGTGTCCGGCGCGCCGGAAGTCAGCGGCATTCTGGTCGTTCATGCGCCGTCGGGCGAGGCGGATGAAACCACCATGGCGGCTTTGATCGCCTGTGCTGACAGCATCAAAATGCCGCTCCTGGTCGCCAGCATGGGCGAGGCGAGCGGTGCTGCCAACCGGCACCGGCTGGCAGCAGCGGGGCTTGCGGTGTTTGAGACGCCGGACATGGCGGTCAGCGGGTTTTCGTTCCTCGTGCAAAATCAGCGCAATCGTGCCGCTGCCCGCGAATTACCCTCCTCTGCGGTACTCAGCATCGCCCCCGATCGCCAAGCGGTGCGGCAGCGCATCGCCAACGCTCGTGCTGCCGATGAGGAGGGGCTGGCGCTGGGCGATTCGCTGGCGCTGCTCGCGGCCTACGGGATCGACATCGTGCCAAGCCGTCTGGTCGCCACTGCCGATGCGGCGGCGCAAGCGGCAGAGGAGATCGGGTTTCCCGCTGTGCTGAAACTGGCGCGACGGCGTTCGGATCAGGACCGCCCGGCCGGGGCAATTGCCCTTGATCTGCCCGATGCGGAGTCGGTGCGTGCGGCCATGCTGGTGATTACCGCACGGCTGCGGCGGCGGGGTGATTGGCCGCCGGCGGCTGAATTTCTGGTGCAGCAGCAAATCGGCCGGTCACGGGAATTGCGCATCAGGGTCGCCGAGGACCCGGTTCTCGGGCCGATCATCGGTTTCGGGCCGGGTGGTGGTGATCAATCGGATGTCTCCGCTCTGGCTGTGGATTTGCCGCCGCTCAATCTGACGCTGGCCCGTTCATTGATCGCGCGTTCAAGCATGGCCGCCAGGCTCGGGGCGATTCGCGGCTTTAATGCTGCCGATTTTGATGAAATTGCCGGTTGTCTGGTGCGGGTAAGCCAGTTGATCATCGATTTTCCGGATATTGCCGCGATCGATCTTGACCCGATTTTCGCTGACGAGCACGGGATCAAGGTGGGCGGTGCGCGGATCAGGCTACGCCCGGCAGGCAGCGAGCGGCCGAGCCTGGTGATCACGCCCTATCCCGCGGATATGATCACGACATTCACCGCCAAAGGCCGGACCTTTACCCTCCGGCCGATCCGCCCGGAGGATGCCCAAGCCCATGGCGCTTTGTTTTCCCGGGTCTCGCCGGAGGATATTCGCTACCGGTTCTTCTCCGCCATGCGTCAGCTATCAGCCGAGCAGACGGCACGGATGACGCAGGTGGATTACATGCGCGAGATGGCGATTATTGCGGTGGATGAGCAAACCGGCTTCACCTGTGGTGTGGCGCGTCTGGTGCGCGGCGATACGGACGGCACGGAGGGTGAGTTTGCTGTGCTGGTTGATCCCGGCGCGAAAGGGCTGGGGTTGGCGACGACGCTCATGCGGGCGTTGATCGCCTGGGGTGATCGCCAAGGGGTCAGTGAAATTATCGGCCAAATTCTGGCCGATAATCACCCGATGATCGCTTTTGCCCGGAGTTTGGGTTTTGCCATCCGCCATCCGCCGGGCGAGGATGATATCGTCGAGGCGCGCCTGGCTTTGTGAAAATGATCGGAGCGCGATCGTTTTGCGATGACCCGCTCGGGCTTTGTTTTATCGACCTACGATGCCAGCGCGTATTCCGCTTCGGGCGTGTAGGTCGGCTGGTCCTTGCCCAGGATCGAGCTGAACAAGGTCACGTGCCCAGCCTGGATGGGAGGCGAGCGGTAGAGATTATGGCTTTGCACAAACTCGGCGAAACGCGGGCTGACCGGCATATCCATCCTGGCCAGCGTGACATGGGGCGAGAAGCGCTTTTTCTCCGGCGGAATGCCAACGCGTTGCAAAGCCGTTTCGATTTTGGTTTGCAGGCGCGTGAGTTGGTCATTGCGCTCGACACCGACCCAGAGTGAGGAAGCGCGCCCGGCTTTTTCAAACCAGCCGGCGCCACTGAGGGTGAAGTTGAAGGCCCGGCCGCGCAGATTGGCCAGAGCGAGATCGATTTCCTCGGCCTGCAATGACGTTGCCTGGCCGATAAAGCGCAATGTCAGATGAAAATTATCTGCTGGCACCCAGCGCGCGCCCGGCAGGTTGATGGCGAGTTGGGCAAGGCTGGTTTTAACCTGCCAAGGAAGATCCAAAGCGACGAAAAGGCGCATCGACCAGCCTCCATCGTAGATGCCAAGAATCCTGCCTTGGGCAGGCGCGCCGGGTCAAGAAGTTCTTTCTCGAACAACATTACCGAAGATTGAACGGCGATTCTTTCGGCATCACGGTTCAATTCAGGAGAGTTATTGTTTGTCGTCCGCCGAAACAGAGACGCTTAGAGTGTGATGCGTTATCACGCACCCGCTCTAACGATATTTTTCCGGTCAATTTCATTGGTTTAGCTGGAGCCAAGTGACTCCAACTAAACCAATATTGATCTAATTGAGCTCTTTTTCCAACTCCGGCAGGATGGTGAACAAATCGCCGACCAAGCCGTAATCGGCCACCTGGAAAATCGGCGCTTCTTCATCCTTGTTGATCGCAACGATATATTTACTGTCTTTCATGCCAGCGAGATGCTGGATGGCGCCGGAAATACCGACCGCGACATAAAGGTCAGGGGCGACGATTTTGCCGGTCTGGCCGACCTGATAATCATTCGGCACGAACCCGGCATCGACGGCGGCGCGCGATGCACCGACCGCGGCGCCGAGTTTATCGGCAACGGGATCGAGTAGTTTGGCGAAATTATCGCCGTTCTGCATGCCGCGTCCGCCGGAGACGACGATTTTGGCTGCGGTGAGTTCAGGGCGCTCGCTTTTCGACAATTCGGCGGAGATGAATTTCGAGTGGCCGCCATCGGCCGGGCCGGAGACCGCCTCGATGGTGGCAGCTCCGCCGTCGTTCGCCACCGGGTCGAAACTGGCGGCGCGGACGGTCATGATTTTTTTCGTGTCCGATGATTTCACGGTTGCCATGGCATTGCCGGCGTAAATCGGGCGCAGAAATGTATCGGCATCCACGACGCCGGCAATGTCACTGATCGGCTGGCAATCGAGCAAGGCGGCAACTCGCGGCATGACGTTTTTGCCGGTCGCGGTGGAGGCGGCGAGAATATGCGTATAGCCGCCGGCGAGCGAGACGATCAGAGCCGCCAAAGGTTCGGCCAGAGCATGTTCATAGGCAGGCGCGTCGGCGAGCAGCACCTTGGTCACACCGGGCAGCTTGGCTGCGGCATCAGCCGCGGCCTGAACGCCTGAACCAGCGATCAATACATGTACTTCACCAAGCTTGCCGGCAGCCGTGACGGCGCTGCGCGCGGGTTGCTTAATGGATGAGCCTTCAAAATCGAGCAGGACGAGGGCGTTCATGATCAGATCACCTTTGCTTCATTACGCAGTTTCGCTACCAGTTCGGCGACATTCGCCACTTTTACGCCGGCTTTACGCTTGGCCGGTTCCACCACTTTGAGGGTGGTGAGGCGCGGCGCGGGGTCAACCCCCAAATCAGCAGGCTTGATCGTCTCGATCGGTTTTTTACGCGCCTTCATGATGTTCGGCAGCGAGGCGTAGCGGGGTTCGTTCAGCCGTAGATCGGCGGTGACGACGGCAGGCAATGTCAGGGCCACGGTCTCCAGCCCGCCATCGATCTCGCGGATCACGGTGGCGGTGCCATCGGCAATGTCGAGCTTGCTGGCAAAGGTGCCTTGCGGCCAGCCGAGCAAGGCGGCGAGCATCTGGCCGGTGGCGTTCATATCGTCGTCGATCGCCTGCTTGCCCATGATGACCATGCCGGGCTGCTCTTTATCGACCAGGGCTTTAAGCATTTTGGCAACCGCCAATGGCTGCAATTCAACATCGGTCTCGACCAGAATACCGCGATCGGCGCCCATGGCGAGGGCGGTGCGAATGGTTTCCTGGCACGCGGCAATGCCCATCGACACGGCGATGATCTCGCTGGCTATGCCTTTTTCCTTCAGGCGCACGGCTTCTTCGATGGCGATTTCATCGAACGGATTCATCGACATTTTCACGCCAGCGGTCTCAACACCCATGCCGTCGGATTTGACCCGCACTTTGACATTGTAATCGACCACTCTTTTGACTGGAACGAGGAGTTTCATCGCATCACCCTGATTATTGCCGTTGTTTCGAACCGTTCGGACTGACAGCACGCAGATACACAAGCCACAGACTGCCGCAAGCCCCCGCAGCCAGAGGCTGCCGCAAGGCCAATCGTGATTGGGTATATAGGCAGCGATAAAAGCAAGGTCAACGTTTAGGGGTGTTTGTTATCGTTTACGGCATGGAGTCCGGCGCCCGCCTGTGGCTGTACGGGGCCAAAGATATCGCGCAAAAAACCAGGTGTCAGAGCTGACAGCGGATTGATCGACAGTTCCGGATGGACGAGGCTGCCCTCGACATTATAGCGGGCGGCAAATAGGCCGCCGCCTTTTTCCGGCGCGAATAGGCCGCCGATGAGCGGAATTTTGCCGGGCAGAGCGTTCAGCGCGTAGGCGGGGATGATGGTGCCGTTGAGCGCTATGGTCCCGGCTTGCAGATTGACCCGGCCGGAGGCGGTGAATCCCAGCGATGACGAAAAGGCACGGCCGCCATTGAGGGTGATTTCATGATCCCGGAACGTGAACGGTGCGACCAGCCGCTCGAAACTCAGGCCGGGGCCGGAGGTGGCGTCCGCCACGCCATAAATCGTCAAGGCCTGCATAAATTTGCCGAAGGCCGGCGCATTGAGGAGGCTGAAATTCTGCAGGACCAATTGGCCGCGCAGCGCGCCTGCCGCGCCGTTTCCGAGTCTCGCATTGAAGCCAAGCGCACCGCCCTTGATCGTATCGAACACGCCCAAGGAGGCCAGCAGCGAGCCGCCATCATCGCTGGTCAAATGAATGACCCGATCACGCAATCCCGGCGTTATGTTCAGCCCGATCGCCGCACCTGTCATTGTGGTCGCCTCGGCGCTCACAGCGCGCACCGCGCTGCCGGCGCCGCTGGCACGGGCGATTAGCCCGCCGAGCGGCATAATATGATCCGCCCGCATCCAAACCTGGGTGAAACGCGCCTCCGCCTGCCACATGATCGGGGTGCCGCCATTATCCTTATCGCCGTCGGGCGGCAGCGCCGTTGGCGGCGGTGGGGTTTGAGGAGATTGAACAACCGGTTTGGGACTGAACACGCCCGACAGATCAAGTCCCGGACCGGCGAGGTTAAGCCGCCAGGCCGGTTGCGCTGATGTCGGCGGCGTCAGCTGGCCCGTCGCGGTGGTACGGCCGATATTGATCCGGCTGAACGCCACATTGCCCGCCTGATCGGCGCGGGCCTGAATGTCCAAGGCAGGCGCGCTGAGTGATAATTGGTCGAGGCTCGCGCTGTTTTGCGGGCCGATATTGACGCGCAGCGCCAGACGCCCCGCCGTGCCGGGTTTTTTCAGCCAGTTGAGCGCATCAAAAGAGAGGCCAGCCGGGGTCAGATCGGCGGCGAGGTTGAGCTGCGCCTGGCCGTTGGGGTTCTGGCTCAAATCCGCCGTCAAGGGCGCCTGGCCGGATGTCCAGAACGCAGCACCCGTGCCGATCTGCGCCAATAGGGCCTTGTCGAGCATGGTTTGCACGTGCAGCGCCAGAGGTTGCTTCTGCCGCGCCCCGGAACCGTTGAACGGCACCCGGACGGTGATGGCGGCCGGCGAGTCGCCCAGCGTGGCTGTCCCCTTGAGGCTCAAAGAGGATAAGTCGCTATGCAGTTTGAAAGCGCCCTGGCTGAGCGTCAATTGACCGAGCGGCAAAGGCAGGGAAATGGCCGTGAGATCGGCGTCCACCGCAAGTTTGATCTGATCGAGTTTGATCTGATTTTTCAGCGGCAAAGCAAGGGTCAGATGGGCGTGCGCGGTGCCGTCGGCATCGTCGAGATCGACCGGGCTGGCACGCAGCAGCGATAGAGGTGGTGCTGCCAGAACGGCCAGATAGGCCGGCAGATCGCCGTTCAGATCGATGTCGACCGTCGCGTCCTGGTCCTTTGCGCTCAGGCCCGTGATCGTCATGCTGCCATGGCCGATGCTGACCCCGGCGATTTGCCCCTTTGTCGCGGTGATGTCGATTTCATCGCCCGATTTCAGCACGAACATGCCATCCAGTCCGGTCATCGGTGTGGCGCCCTTCAGCCAGGTCAGGCTGACGCCCCGGGCGCTGAATGAGCCGGTCGCGTTGTCGAGCCGCAGGCCGGAAAAATGCGGCATGGTCGATAGGTCGAAGCTGAACGAGGCTTTGTTGACCATGCCGGCGGTGATATTGGTGGTGACGTATTTGCGGGTGTTGGGCACCAGCCCGGCCGGCCAGAAATGCGGCAAGGCCGCCGCACTCACGTGAGCGGTGCCGAGCGTGATGCTGCCGCGCCAGACGCCTTGGCCCGGCAGGGTAAGGTCCGGCTCGGCGTTGCCCGCCATCGTAATATCCGGGGCGTCACCGTTTTGCATGGCCAGCGCGATGTCGCTCGGATCGAGCGTGATATGGCCGGGCGTGAGTTCGGCGTGCAGATTGCCGTGGGCAATGCTCACGACCCCGCCGAGCGCCTGCACAGTGCCGCCGCCGAGATTGAGTGAGAGCGTAAAAGGGCCGCCGGCCGGCCCGCTGACGAGTAGCTTAACCGGCAGATTCAACGCAGCCAGAGCGGGATATTCATCGGCGAATAAAGCTGGTGCAAACGCGCCGGTTTGCAGGCTGGCGAATGCCACGCCATCGCGCGGCGCGATCTGCAGCGTCACCGGCACCACCCGTCCTGGGGCGGCGATGTTGAGTGTAGCGTGGGCCGTGGTGACATTGCCGGTGCGGGTCAGTTCGAACAGGCTGCCCGGGGCGCGCAAGGTCGGTTTGCCGTCAGGGTCGATCAGCACGAATCCCGCGCCGGTGATCAGTACATGGCGCAATTGCGTCAGATCGAGCAATTTATGATGTGTCGGCCCGCTGCTGAACGAACTCAGTGTGCCCGAGAGGGATTTTTGCATCGCCTGGCCGGGGGTCAGCGCGACCCGGATGGCCGAGCCGCGCGCGAGCACGGTGATCGGGGCGATTTGGCCGCGCAAGAGTTTCAGCGGGGCGAGGGTGACGCGCAATTGCGAAATGCTCGCCCGCACCCGCGCTGCCGGGTTGAGCATGACGATGTGGGACAGCCGCAAATCCAGCGGCGAGCCGCCGCCTTTGTTGAAGCCCTCCCAGGCCAGATCGGCCTCGCCGATACTGACTTGCATGCCTGGCGCGAGGTCGGTCCCCGCTTCGGCGATGCGCGCTGCCAGCCAGGGCACCGAAAGCGGCCCGCGCGACAGCCGGTAGCTGGCGATTCCGGCCAGCAGGAGCCCCAGCAGGAAAAGCGCCAGGGCGAATTGAAAGACGTGATGCGCGAACCAGGCCAGCACCCGACCCGCTTGACCTGCCTGCCGCCTCATCGAATGCTGCGTTTCATATGACAGCGAATCGAGCCGACCCGTCCGCACCCCGTCCGATCTGGCCGCAGCCCGCTGATCTTGGGGCCGCCGCTCTGCTGGTCGAAAATTACGCGGCTTTGGGCAGTGCGGCGGCGCGGTTCGCCAAATCCGGTCCGGGCGGGCAGATGCTGGCGGGGATTGGCGGCAACGCACCGTATCTCGCGGACTTGATGTGCAAGCATCCGGATATCCCGCGCGCGTTCGTCCGGCGCGGCGCCGATGCGATCCTGGCGGCCATTATGGGCGAATTGAGCGCGGTCGGGCCAGGTGAGAGCAGGCCAAAAATCGCCCAGGCGCTGCGCCGGGCGAAAGCGCGGGCCAGCTTGATTATCGCGTTGGCCGATATTGGCGGCATCTGGCAGCTTGAACAGGTGACGGCAGCTTTGTCGGACCTCGCCGAAGCCGCGTTGGGACTGACGATCGATCATTTGCTGGCTGATTTGGACAGACGTGGCGAGATCGAACTGCCAGATCCCCTGCGGCCAGGGCGGCAAAGCGGCTTTACGGTTCTCGCTCTGGGTAAACTGGGCGCCCGTGAACTGAACTATTCCAGCGATATCGACCTCGTCCTGCTTTATGATCCTGGTTGTCCCGTCTATTCGAATCCGGCGCAAGCCGTCATGCAACGCTTGGCTCATGATATTGTGGCCTTGCTCGCCCAGCGCGATGCGGATGGCTATGTATTTCGCGTCGATTTGCGCCTCCGGCCGGACGCGGGTGCTACACCGCCCGTCGTCGCCCTGCCGGCGGCGCTGGCCTATTACGAAAGCCAGGGCCGGACCTGGGAACGGGCGGCTTTTTCCAAAGCGCGGCCAGTGGCTGGTGATGTTGCGCTCGGGCAGGCTTTTCTCAGCGCCATCCGTCCTTTTATTTGGCGCCGGCATCTGGATTTCGCCGCGATAAGTGAAATTCACGACATGAAGCGCCGCATTGACCAGGAGCGGGGGCAAAACGGTTCGGGCAGCGACCCGGTCGGCAAATGGCTCGATTTCGATGTGAAACTCGGCAAAGGCGGGATTCGGGAAATTGAGTTTATCGTGCAGACGCTGGGCCTGGTCTGGGGCGGGCATGATACGACATTGCGCATTCCCGCCACTCTATCCTCCTTGCCGGCTTTGGCGCGCGCTCAGCATTTGCCGGAAGAAGCCGCACAGGAGCTTGCCGCCTGTTACCGGCGGCTGCGGCAGATCGAGCATCGCCTGCAAATGGTGCATGACCGGCAGACCCACCAATTGCCCGCCAGCCGGGAGCGCTTTGGCGCATTCGCGGTGTTTATGGGCAGCATGAGTGCCGCGTCGTTGGCCGGCGAACTGGCCGCGCTGACCGCGCTGGTGCATCAGCATTTTTTGCTGTTTTTCGATGCCGGCGCACCCGATATCGGGTTGTTCGACCCGGGTGTGGAAGGCCGCCCGCCGGAGGCTTTCGCAAACCGGCTCAGCCTGCTCGGATTTCGCGATATCGGGCATTTGACGACCCGGTTGCGGGCCTGGAAATCGGGCGATATTCCGGCTTTGCGTTCGCCGCGCGCGCGCGAGTTGTTGAATGCGGTGCTGCCGGGTCTGCTCGGCGCACTGGCGCATCAGCCGGACCCGGACCGTGCCTTTGGCCATTTCGATAATTTGCTGGCCCGCCAGCGCGCGGGCGTGCAGCTTTTATCCTTGTTTCAGCGCAATCCGGCTTTGCTCAGCCGTCTGGCGGCGGTGATGGGTGCGGCCCCGCCTTTGGCCGAATATTTGGCCCGTAACCCTGCTGCTTTGGAGGCGATTTTAGCGCCGCAGCCGCATTTTCATGCGCCAGGCCCGGCTTTGCGCAATCTGCTTGCCGAGGCGGCTGATATGCAGGATGTTTTGGCGGTCGTTCGTGGGTTCGTCAGGCGTGAGGAATTCTCGCTCTCGGTCGCAACCTTGGAGAACCGACTTGATGCCGATCATACCGGCCGGTTGCGCAGCGCCCTGGCGCAGGCGGCGCTGCAGGCGTTGCTGCCGCGTGTGCTGGCCGAACATAAAGCGCGCTATGGGTTGATCAAATCCGGCCGGTTCGGTGTGCTGGCGCTGGGTCGCGCCGGGGCGGGGGAAATGCTCGCCGGTTCGGACCTCGATTTGATGTTGCTCTACGACCACGCCGAGACCGCAGGCGGCAAAATAGCGCCGGCGCAATATTTTCTCCGCCTCGCCAACGCGCTGGTTGCGGCGTTGACGGCGCCGGGTGTCGAAGGGCCGATTTATGCCGTCGATATGCGGTTGCGGCCGTCGGGCAATAAGGGGCCGGTTGCGGTGTCTCTGGCATCGTTTCGGCATTATCACGCCCATGATTCATGGACCTGGGAGCGGATGGCGCTGACCCGCGGGCGGGTTATGGCGGCCACCCGCGGGTTTGCACCGGAACTGGAATCGGCTTTGCTCGGCGCGTTGATGCGCGGTGGCGATGCCGCGCGGCAATTGTCTAATGCCAATTTAATGCGTGCCCGGCTGGCGCGCGATGCGCCGCCGCGCGGGCCCTTCGATGTGAAGCATTTGCCCGGCGGCTCGATGGAGACGAGCTTTATTGCCGCGATCCTGCTGATCATTCATGGCACGGCCCATCCGGAGTTGTTTCGCCCGACCACGCGCGATGCGCTGGCGGCGCTGGCTGAGGCGGGTTTGCTCTCCAAGGAAGAAGCGAAAGGGTTGATCCATGCCGATCATTTATGGCGCAGCATTCAGGGAATTGCCCGTATCACCGGCTTGGCTGATGATGCCGCGGCGCCGCCCGAGGCGAGCCTCGATGCATTGCTGCGGGCGACAGGCACGCTTGACCTCGCGCAATTGCACGCCACCATGAAAGCGGCTTCAAGCCATGTCCGCGCCTGCTTCATCCGCCATGTCGGCAACCCTGAGGAGATC
>NCAP01000045.1 GCA_002255495.1 Rhodospirillales bacterium 20-60-12
GGTCAGGAAAGACATCATCCTGGTTGGGCAGGTTGGCACCGCCGCTATCAACCAGATAGATGCAGGGCAGATGGTTGGCAGCGGCGATTTCCTGTGCGCGCAGATGTTTTTTGACGGTGAGCGGAAAATAGGTGCCGCCTTTGACCGTGGCATCATTGGCGACGATCATACATTCCCGCCCCGATACCCGGCCGATGCCGGTGATGATGCCGGCGGCAGGGATTTCCTCGCCATACACGCCCAAGGCGGCCAGGGCGGAACATTCCAGAAACGGCGAACCCGGATCGAGCAAACTGCGCACCCGGTCATGGGGCAATAATTTGCCGCGCTTGGTGTGGCGGTTGCGGGCGATTTCGCCGCCGCCCAGGCTGATTTTGTCAAGAATACCGTTCAGCTCATCGACCAGCCGGCGCATGGCTTTGTCGTTGACCTGGAATTCCGGTGATTTGGGCGTGATCTGCGAGGTGAGCCGAGGCATTTGCGGGGTCCTCAAACCTGAACCATGATGGTTAGGCCATAAGAAAAGAGGCCGATGATCGATCGGTGTTTATCGAGCATGATCACAGGTTAGGTGGAGCACGCGCTCCAGCCCAAGGATGGTGATCTAGCTGGCACAAGTGCGTTGGCGTTGCACGCCAAGCCCTTCTATGCCGGCTTCAACCAGCTGACCCGGCGAGAGAAATATGGGTTCTGGCTTATGGCCCAGCCCGACGCCCGGCGGCGTGCCGGTGGCGATGATATCGCCGGGGTGCAGGGTAATGAATTCGCTGACATAGGCGACCAGTTTGCGGATTCCGAAAATCATTGTTTTCGTATTGCCGTTCTGCCGTCTCGTGCCATCCACGTCGCACCATAAATCCAGATCCTGCGGGTCGGCGACTTCATCCTTGGTGACCAGATACGGGCCGATCGGGCCGAAACTGTCGCAGCCTTTGCCCTTATCCCAGGTGCCGCCGCGCTTCATTTGATAATCACGCTCGCTGATATCGTTCACGACCGTATAGCCTGCGACATGCGACAAGGCGTCGGCCTCGCTGACATAGCGGCAGCGTGTGCCGATGACCACGCCAAGCTCGACTTCCCAATCGGTTTTGACCGCGCCGCGCGGGATGATGATATCGGCGTATGGGCCGGAATAGGCGCTGAGGGATTTGAGAAAAATGATCGGTTCGGCGGGAAGCGGTGAGCCGGTTTCGGCGGCGTGGTCGGCATAATTCAAGCCGATGCAGACAAAATTCACGGGCCGTGAAATGGCCGGGCCGATGCGGGTTGAGGCAGGCAGAACAGGCAGAGTTTGAATATCGAGGCGGGCGAGCCGGCTGATCTCGTCGGGGGCGAGGTGGGCACCGCCGATATCGGCAATATGGCCTGATAGATCACGGAGTTGCCCCTCCTTGTCGATCAGGCCCGGGCGTTCTGCCCCCTCTATTCCATGGCGCAGCAATTTCATGTTTTCCTCCGGCCGATATACGGCAGGAGTATTCATCCCGTATCGTGATGACGCAAGCGCAGGCGGATCAGGCGATGGCTTTTTGCAGCCTCTGCTTGTCCGGCCAGGTGAGTGTGGATGGGGTCAGTGGGGTGAGTTGCGCGGCCGGTATGCCGCGCTTTTCGAGGATCATATAGCCGCGGCCCCAATTGGTTTCGATGAAATCATCGACCCCGTAAGCGGCAAGTTTCTTGCGGATTTTGCAGATAAAAACGTCAATGATTTTAGGATTTGGTTCATCGAGCCCGCCATAGAGATGGTCCAGTATGGTTTCCTTGCTCAGCACAGCGCCTTTGCGCAGCGCGAGTATTTCGATGATCTGGTATTCCTTTTTGGTCATCGTCACGTGATTGTCGCCGACGAAGATTTTTTTGGCGTTCATGTTGATTTCCACGGCACCGACACGGATGCTCGATTCATGAAAGCCGCGGCTGCGGCGAATCAGGTTTTGCAATTTCATGAATATCTCTTCGTGCGACAGGGCACCGACGACCAGATCATCCGCGCCGGCCTGCAGAACCCGCAGGCGAGTGGCTTCGTTGAGGCTGCGGGCAAGGGCCATGATCGGGGCGTGAAACCGGGCGGCGCGCAATTTTCGCAAAATTTCGATGTCGGCCATCCGGTCCTCGGTTAAAGACAGAATGACCGCGTCATATTCGTAAAAACGGATCAAATCCAGAATTTCGTCACTATTCGTCGTTTCATCGACAATGGCCAAGCGAGACTTTAAAAAAGATACAAGATAATTCATCATCGCCTCCGTTGCGTCTGAGTAAAGAATACAACCAATGCAAGCATTCGTCAATAAAATAGTGAAATTCTTGCTTAGGTTGTATTATAAATAAGATAAATTAGATAAAATACGAATCGTTATCATGTCGTTCTCAATCAGCTTGACTCAGATGGGTAAAAATGAGAACAAATAAAGAACAAATTATGTCGTTCCCGGTATATTTCATGTTCTCCTCCGCCACCAATCCGCTTGCCACGCCATCCTGCGCGGATCATCTCGCCTTGTTTCAAGGCGGGCAGATTCACGAAATTCAGCCTGCCGATGAAGATGAGCAGGAAGCAGCTTCAGCCACCTGCTTTGCCGTTACGGTGCTGGCCCGTTGGCTGGCAGTGCAGAGGGCGGATCTGCCGCTTATCTGGGTTAGTGGCCAGGCTGATTTATATGGGCCGGGTCTGGCCATGCTGGGGCTTGATCCTGCGCGCCTGCTGATGGTTCAGGCAAGCGATGATTCTGTCGCTCTGGCCTGCCTCGAAGCAGCCTTGCGTGCGGGTCTTTCCGGTCTGGTGGAAAGTGCGGCTTTCGGCCGTGTGGCGGGGCGGCGGCTGGCGCTTGCCGCACGGGTCGGGCGCGCGATGGGCCTGGTGCTGCGCCGCCGCCCTCACGGCGCCAAAAAGCTGAGCAGCGAGAGTGATTCATTCGCGGTCAGTTCGCGCTGGCGCATCGAGGCCACGCCGAGCCTGATGCTGCCCGGGCGCAGTCCGGGCCGGCCGTGCTGGCGGGCTGAAATACTTTATGCCCGCGGTCAGGCGGGCGGCAAAAATTTCTGTCTTGAAGGCGCATATCATGGAACAGACGCTCTGGCTGGCCATCGCTTTGCCGGGCTGGCCGATCCGCCGGCTGATCAAAGACGGTTTGGCATCGCCTGATCAGGCCTTTGCAACCGTTACCTCCCATGCCGGTCAGCGGCGGCTTGAGACGCTGAGTAGCCGCGCGGCACAAGCTGGACTCAAGGTCGGGCAAAGCCTGTCCCAGGCGCGGGCCATCCTGCCTGGGCTGTTGAGCTTTCCCGCCACCCCGGCTGAGGATGCCCAGGCTCTCACGAGGCTCGGTTTATGGTGTCAGGCTTATTCGCCGCTGGTTGCCGTAGAGCCGCCTGACATGATTTTGCTCGATATGACCGGGGCACTGCATTTGCATGGCACAAGGCAGGCATTGCTGGCGGGGCTGGCGGCGCGGTTGCCGGGGGCGCAACTGGCGCTGGCCGGCAATGCGGCCCGGGCACGCGCCTTTGCCCGTTTCGGGGTCAGTGAGCCGGTTGATGAGGTCGCTGCCCTGGCGGCTTTGCCTCTCGCGTCATTGGGGCTGAACGAGCGCGTTGAAGCCGCATTGCGGCGTCTGGGGGTGCGCCGCGTTGGCCAGTTCATGCGGCTCGATCGCGGCGAACTGACCGCGCGCTTCGGCACCGCGCCGGTCCGGCTGCTCGATCAAGCCATGGGCCGGCTGACAGAAATACTGCGCTTTCTGAGCGCGCCGCCCGACTGGCGGGAGAGCCGGCATTATCCTGAACCTTTGCTCCATGCCGAAGCCTTGCTGCACGCTTTGGGCGTGCTGGCGCATATTTTATGCACCAGGCTGGGGGAGGCGGGCCTCGGGCTGCGCCTGCTGCAAGCACAATTCTTCCGGGCCGATGCGCAGATGGTGACATTCGATATCGGTTTTGCCGCCGCCATGCGTGATGAAATCCGCCTCGCCCGGCTGATGGCCGGTAAAATCGAAACGATCGATCCAGGGTTCGGCATTGAGAGAATTTGTCTGGCTGCCCTCGAAGTCGCACCTCTGAGAGAGCGGCAAAGCGGTCTGGATGGCGCCGATGACAGCAACAGGACGGCCGCCTTGATCGATAATCTGAGCAATCGTCTGGGGGTTGGTAAAATCTGGCGTATCGCGCCGGCGCCCAGCCACGTGCCTGAGCGTGCGGTGATGAAACAAGGCCCGCTCGATCAACCGGTTTGGCCGGTGTGCGAAAAGCCGCGGCCGATTCGCTTGTTGTCTGCCCCGCAAAGGATCGAAGTGGTGGCGCCGGTGCCGGACCACCCGCCAGTTTTATTCCGTTGGCGCGGTGCCGTGCACCGGGTGCGGGCGGCGACCGGACCCGAGCGCATTGCCCGCGAATGGTGGCGCCATGAGCCCAGCGCAGAACGGCCGGAGGCTGAATATCTGCGCGATTATTATCAGCTTGAAACCGAGGCGGGCCAACGCTTTTGGGTGTTTCGCACCGGCCTGCACGGCTTTGCCGCAGCACCGCGCTGGTTTCTGCATGGTTGGTTTTCATGATCCGGTGCAGATGGGGGGTTTACGGCAGGGCCACATGCGACATATGAGCATCCTGCGCATGGGGTGTAGCCAAGCGGTAAGGCAGCGGATTTTGATTCCGCCACGCGGAGGTTCGAATCCTCCCACCCCAGCCATCTCTCCTCGTTAGATCAATATTGGTTTAGATGGAGTCACTCCACTCCAGCTAAACCAATGAAATTGATCGATAAAATGACCATAGAGCGTGTCGTTGTAAAACGATCACGCTCTATTGTTTGATGTGTCTGGTTTGCGCGGTCTGTCGGCCGGACATGCAGCCATAAAAAAAACCCCAGACATTGCTGTCTGGGGCTGTTTCGTCAAAGCGATCGATTACTTCGTCGCGAAGACTTTGTAATTGCCGTCATGCCATTTCCAGATCGCGTAAGCGGCCGGAACGATGTCGCCGATTTTGTTGAAGCTCACCTTGCCGAGAACGGTATTCCATGGGCCACCGCTCTTCAGTTCCTTGGCGACCAGCAACGGCTTCACGCTGTGGGCTTTCTTCGCGGCTTCGGCCCAAACCTGGATCGTCGCATACGAATAGAGCGTGTAGCCGGTCGGGTCTTCCTTGGCGGCGGTCAAAGCCTTGACCACCGCGGCGGCTGCCGGGCTATCTTCGGCTGGCGGCGGGAAGGTCATCAGCATGCCTTCGGCGGCCGGGCCGGCAATCTGCCAGAGCTGCGATGTCACCATCGCGTCTTCACCGAAATATTGCGGATGATAGCCCTGGGCCGCGCCTTCGCGCATCATCAGGCCGGCATCGCTATAATAGCCACCGATATAGACCAGACCGATATTATCCTGTTTCAGGCGGCTGATCAGCGCCGAATAATCTTTTTCGCCGGCGGTGTAGGAGGTCGAGTAAGTGACCGGCACGCCGAGTTTCTTCAGGTTCATACGCACCTGATCGGCAATGCCTTTGCCGTAGGTCGAGTTATCGTCGATGACGGCGATTTTGTCGGACTTGAAGTGATGAGCGATATATTCGGCCGCCACTTTACCCTGCTCATCATCACGGCCGCAGGTGCGGAACGTGTTCCATGATCCGCCATCGGTATATTGCGGGTTGGTCGAAGCAGGCGAGATTTCGAGAATGGCGTTCTCGGTATAGACCTTGCTCGCCGGAATGGTGGAGGCCGAGCAGAAATGCCCATCGACCATCACCACGCCATCGGCGACCAATTGGTTGGCAACCGTCACCGCCTGTTTCGGATCGCACGCGTCATCGACAACGATTTCGTCGATTTTCTTGCCGAGCACGCCGCCTTTGGCATTGATATCGGCAACCGCTTGATCGGCACCGTCTTTCAACTGGGTCCCGAAGGCCGCATTTGAGCCTGTCATCGGGCCGGCGACGCCGACCTTGACCTGAGCCAGAGCCGGATGGGCGGCGAGGCCGAAGCCGGCCGCGAGCACCATGGCTGCGCTGAATGATTTAATTCGCAAAGCAAGTCTCCCCTATTTAACGTGAAAGCCAAGACGAAGGCCGGACGACATAAGTCGCCGCGCGACAGAACCATGACAATGAGTTAACGGCAAGGATTCATTGTCCGTCCATAGAAATCTCTTTTATCGACCGAAGATGCAGAAAATCCCGGTCCTATTCTCACGTGCTCAATGGCCGCCTTCAAGATAGGCGGCACGGATCTCAGGCCGGGCGAGCAATTCGGCCCCGGGGCCTTGCATGGTGATTGCGCCATTGACCAGAACATAACCACGGTGCGCCAGACGCAGCGCTTGAAAGGCGTTCTGCTCGACCAATAGGACCGTCAGGCCCATTTC
This sequence comes from Rhodospirillales bacterium 20-60-12, assembly GCA_002255495.1. GTDB lineage: Bacteria > Pseudomonadota > Alphaproteobacteria > Acetobacterales > Acetobacteraceae > 20-60-12. The sequence continues at coordinate 6,360 of NCAP01000045.1, forward strand.
CTGATTGAGTTTGCGGATGGCAGAGAAAATCTGCTTGACGATGAGCGGGGCCAATCCAAGGCTTGGCTCATCGAGCATCAGCAATTTCGGTTTGGACATCAAGGCTCGGGCAATGGCCAGCATTTGCTGCTCGCCCCCGGACATGGTGCCGGCACGCTGGCCAAAGCGCTCCTTCAGGCGGGGAAATAATTCCAGCATCAGGCCGAGCTGCTGATCATAATCGGCGAATTTCACCACCTGGCTGCCCATCATCAGATTTTCCTCGACGCTCATGCGCGGGAAAATCCGTCGGCCTTCGGGTGACTGGGCGATCTGCCGGCGGGCGATCTCATGCATCGGCAGGTTGGTGATGTCCTCGCCGCGGTAAATGATGCTTCCGGTCCGCGCACGGGGATTGCCGCAAATGGTCATCATCAATGTCGATTTGCCGGCGCCGTTGGCGCCGATCAGCGTGACAATTTCACCCTCATTGACGTCGATATCAACGGATTTGAGGGCCTGGATCTGACCATAAAACGCGGAAACGCCGGAGAGCGATAAAACCTTGCTCATTGGGCCGCCACCGCTGGTTCTTCTTCATCCTCATCGCCTTCGCCGAGATAGGCGCCGATCACCGCAGGATCGGCGCGAATATCGGCGGGTATGCCATCGGCGATTTTCTTGCCGTGATCGAGGACGACGATATGGTCCGATATTTTCATCACAACGCCCATGTCATGCTCGATGAGCAGCAGCGAGCAGCCCTCGGCGCGAATTTTCAACAACAGCGCGTTCAACTCATCGCTCTCGCGCGGGTTCAGCCCGGCGGCAGGCTCGTCCAGGCACAGCAAAATCGGGTCGGTACACATCGCCCGGGCAATTTCCAACCGGCGTTGCGCGCCGTAGGGCAGGGCGGCGGCGGGGTCATCGGCGCGGTCCATCAGGCCGGTTGCATCAAGCCAATGTTTTGCCAACTCCAATGCTTGCGCCTCGACCTTGCGGTAGCGCCCCAGCCCGAGCACGGCGAGCAATGTAAAGCCGGTGGCGGCCTGCATTTTGTTGTGCTGGGCGACCAATAAATTTTCCAGCACGGTCATGCCGCCGAACAGCCTGATATTCTGGAACGTCCGTGCGACGCGCGCGCGCCGGGCGATCGAGTGGCCGGGTAGGGACTGCAATGCGAAATGCTTGCCGTCCTCGTGCTCGATCGTGATGCTGCCCGAGGTGGGTTTGTAGAAACCGGTGATGCAGTTGAACACCGTGGTTTTGCCGGCACCGTTCGGGCCGATGACGGCGGTGATATTGCCGCGCTTGGCCTCGAACGACAAAGCGTTCACGGCCGTCAGCCCGCCGAACCGCATGGTCAGGCTGTTGACGTTGAGAATGACGTTGGAATCAACCATGACCTTCGGACACCATTTCGCCGCTGATGGCCCGGCGTTTGCCGAGCGCTATGGAAGGGGTGCGGGTAGAGACGAACCCGCGCGGGCGGATGACCATCATGACCACCAGAGCTATGCCGAAAAACAGCATGCGATAAATCGACAAATCCTGCAGCAAGGCGGGCACGCCGATCATCACCAAGGCGGCCAGAGCGACACCCAATTGGCTGCCAACCCCGCCCAGGACGACGATGGCCAGCACGGTCGCGGATTCGATGAAGGTGAAACTGTCCGGGCTGATGAAAGCTTGCCGTGTGGCGAAGAAGCAACCGGCGAATCCGGCGAACATCGCACCGATGGCAAAGGCCGAAAGCTTGGTGTTGCGCAAATTGATCCCCAGCGACCGACAGGCGATTTCATCCTCGCGCAAGGCCTCCCAGGCGCGGCCCAAGGGGAGTTTGCGCAGCCTGAGTGTTACCCAATTGGTCAGCAGAGCGAGCGCGAAGATGATGTAATAGAGATAGGTCGTTTGCTGTTTCGGGTCGGGATCGAGACCAAAGAAGCCCGAGAATGTGCCCGGACCGCCTTCGAGATTGAAGGTTAGTCCGAAAAAACTGGGGTGGGGGATGTCGTAGATGCCGTTCGGGCCGCCGGTCAGCGAGACCCAGTTGGTGATGACCAGCCTGATGATTTCACCGAATGCCAAGGTGACGATGGCCAGATAATCGCCGCGCAACCGCAAGACCGGAAAGCCCAGGATCATGCCCCATACAGCCGCCGCAATGCCGGCCAGAGGTAGACATTCCCAGAAGCCCAGATGGAAATCCTGTGCCATCAGCGCGAAGGCATAAGCGCCGACCGCGTAAAAAGCGACGTAACCCAGGTCGAGCAGGCCGGCGAGGCCGACCACGATATTCAGGCCCCAGCCGAGCATGACATAGGTCATGACGAGCACACCGAGATCGATATAGAAATTGGCAATCCCGGGGATCAGCGGCATCAGGGCGGCGCAGATCAGCAGAATGGGGGCGACGAATTTGCCTGAGCGGGCGATTTTATCGGCTCGCCAGGCGGCCCGGCCCGCATGCACCCGCCTTGCTTGGTAAGTCAGCACCAGAAACCGGGCGGCAATCGTCAGCGCCACGGCGATGGCCAGTAATTCAGGCCGGTAGCCAAGGATCAGCCCGTTTGTCGTGCCATGCAGGCGCAAGCCCAGGAAGGGTGCAAAAATCGCAAAAGCCAGGAGCCCGGCTGAGCCGGCATCCTTGATATTGGCGTTCAACCGAGCGGCCATCTGTTCTACACCTTCTCGACATCGTTGCGGCCGAGCAGGCCGGTCGGCATGAACATCAGGACGATGGCGAGAATCGAATAGACCGCGACATCCTTGTAGGCGACGGTCGCATAGCCCGACCAGAACGCCTCGATCAGCCCGATCAATAAGCCGCCCAGGACCGCACCGGGCAGGCTGCCGATGCCGCCCAGAACCGCGGCGGTGAAGGCTTTGATGCCGGCATCAAAGCCGATATAGAAATCGATCACGCCGTAATAAAGCAGGAACATGATGCCCGCGACGGCGGCGAGGGCGGCGCCGATCACGAAGGTCATGCTGATCGTGCGATTGGTGTCGATGCCGAGCAAGGCGGCCATTTTGGCATCCTGCTCGACCGCGCGCATCGCCCGGCCGAGTGGGGTTTTGGTCACCAGATAGGTAAAAATGCCGAGCACGACGAGGGTGGTGATGACGATTGCGATCTGCATCCAGGCGAGCTGAACGACAAAGCCGTTCTCGTTCATCAAAGTGATGCCGCCGGGGATGAGCGAGGGGATAGCCCGTTCCTTGGCGCCCTGCGAGGTTTGGACGAAGTTTTCCAATAAAATCGACATGCCGATGGCGCTGATCAGCGGGGCGAGGCGGAAGGAGCCGCGCAAGGGGCGGTAGGCGACGCGTTCGATGGTATAGCCATAGATAGCGCAAAGTCCGGCGGCCAGGATCAGGGCGACCAGCAGGCCGAGCGGCACGGCGGTCAGCCCCATGCCGGAAAACGCTGTCAGCACGATAATGCCGACATAGGCGCCGACCATGAACACATCGCCATGGGCAAAATTGATCATGCCGATAATGCCGTAGACCATTGTGTAGCCGACCGCGATCAGCCCGTAGATCATGCCGAGCGTGATCCCGTTGATCAATTGTTGCAGCGCATACGCCACGGCTACCCCCCGTTCTTGTTGTCACCCAAAACTTTGTTCGGGCGTCGCCTCATCCTGTTTGCGCTCGGCGGGAGCCAGCCCTGCACCGGGCGCATCAATGACTAATGGCTTGAATAAGGGCGTGCCGCAAGCCGGATAATGACACCTGGTTAATATCGCATTTGGCGAGCGATAAATTGACAAGTGCGGAAGGCGGACTATAACCCCGGACTTCCCGCGGCTGGGCAACCAGTTCGCGCTTATAGTTTTGGACGAATGGGACCAGTTTGATGTTCGCAGTGATCCGCACCGGCGGGAAACAATATCGGGTGATGCCTAATACCGTGCTCAAGGTCGAGAAGCTTGAGGCAGAGCCGGGCAGCATTGTCACCTTTACCGACGTTCTCGCCATGGGTGGTGAAGGCGCGCTGACACTTGGTGCGCCGGTGATTGCCGGCGCCTCCGTCACCGCGACCGTGATTGCCCAGGATCGTTTGGACAAGGTCATTATTTTCAAGAAGCGCCGTCGGCAGAATAGCCGCCGCAAGAACGGCCATCGCCAGCATGTTACCGTGCTGCGCATTGCCGACATCATCGCAGCCTGATCAAGGAACGCTCCCATGGCACATAAAAAAGCTGGCGGTTCATCACGCAACGGCCGCGACACCGCAGGCCGCCGCCTCGGCGTCAAGAAATCCGGTGGCCAGGAAGTGGTTGCCGGCAACATCATCATTCGCCAGCGCGGCACGAAAGTGAAGCCGGGCGCCAATGTCGGCCTCGGGCGCGATCATACGATTTTTGCGTTGACCGACGGTCACGTGACGTTTGAGCGCAAAAGCGACGACCGGGTTCATGTGTCTGTCGAGCCGCTCAAGCTCGCTGCGGAGTAATCGCAAAGGGGCCATGCCCCTTTGATCTCCGCCAAAACTTCGGTTTTGGACGTTATGGCTGCACTAGTCCGGGTCCAGGGAGCATTGCTTCCTGGCCTTATTTTTTGGTTAAACAAGTTATGAAGTTCCTCGACCAAGCGAAAATCTATGTGCGCTCCGGCGATGGCGGCGATGGTGTCATTGCGTTTCGGCGCGAAAAATATGTCGAATATGGTGGGCCGGACGGCGGGAATGGCGGTCGTGGGGCGGATATCGTGTTTGAGGCGGTCGAAAACCTGAACACGCTGATCGATTTTCGCTACACCCAGCATTTTCGCGGCCGCAAAGGCGGCAACGGTTCAGGTGCTGATCGCACCGGGGCGGCGGCTGAGACATTGACCATTAAAGTGCCGATCGGCACGCAAATTCTGGCAGATGACAAGGAAACCTTGCTTGCTGATCTGGATCGGCCGGGCCAGAAAATTGTGTTGTGCGTTGGGGGTGATGGCGGGCATGGCAATGCGCATTTCAAGACCTCGACAAATCGGGCGCCCCGCCGGGCGGATAAAGGCTGGCCGGGTGAAGAGCGCTGGATTTGGCTGCGGCTGAAACTCATTGCCGATGCCGGGTTGATCGGGTTGCCGAACGCGGGAAAATCGACATTTTTATCGGTGGCGTCCGCTGCGCGACCAAAAATTGCCGATCATCCCTTCACCACTTTGCATCCGCAATTGGGTGTGGTGCGGCTATCCCATTCGGAAGAAATGGTGCTCGCGGACATTCCCGGCCTGATCGAAGGGGCCCATGAGGGGGCGGGACTCGGGGATCGTTTTCTGGGTCATGTCGAGCGCTGCGCGGTGCTGCTGCATTTGGTCGACGGTGCGGCGGGCAATGTGGTCCGCGCCTGGCGCACGGTGCGCGAGGAATTATCCTCCTATGGCGGCGGGCTTGCTGAAAAACCTGAAATCATTTTGCTCAACAAGGCCGATTCGATGACGCCGCGGGAAATTTCCTCCCGTCGAGCGGCATTGGCCAAGGCCTCGGGCGCGCCGGTCATGGTGGCCTCCGGTGTCACACGGCAGGGGATTGATGAGGTGCTGCGGGCGCTGATGAATCGGATTACCGAAGAACGCCGATGAGTTTCTCGCCCGCGACCGCAAGGCTCCTCGTCGTCAAGATTGGCAGCGCCCTGATTGTCGATCCGCTGAGCGCTGCCCCCCGCCATGAGTGGCTGGCCGGGGTTTGCGCGGATATCGCGCTGCTGCGGGCGCAAGGGGTGCAGGTTATCGTCGTCTCGTCCGGGGCGATTGCGCTGGCGCGGCGCAGTCTCAATCTGACCCAGGCGAAGTTGCGGCTGGAGGAAAAGCAGGCGGCTGCATCGGTCGGGCAAATCCGCCTCGCCCAGGCCTGGAGCGAGGCATTGTCGGCTCATGGGTTGACCGCCGCCCAATTGCTTCTGACGCTGGAAGATACCGAGGATCGCCGACGTTATTTGAACGCGCGGGCGACTTTGCGCACGTTGCTGGCGATGGGCTGTATTCCCGTGATCAATGAGAATGATGCGGTTGCGACCGGTGAAATCCGCTTTGGCGATAATGACCGTCTGGCCGCGCGCGTCGCCGCCATGGTCGAAGCGGATCAGTTGGTGCTGCTCTCGGACATTGACGGGCTTTATACCGCAGACCCCAAGCGCGACCCAACCGCGGCCCATTTGCCGGTGATTGCGACTCTGAGTGCTGAGATTGATGCGATGGGCGGTGAGCCACCGCCCGGATTTTCATCCGGCGGTATGCGTACTAAATTGATCGCGGCACGGATTGCGACCGAAGCGGGATGTGCGATGGCAATTGCGCTTGGCAATGTCGCGCGGCCTTTATCGGCGATGATCGAGGGGGCGCGTTGCAGCTGGTTTCTGCCCGCTGCCGGCGGCCGCAGCGCGCGAAAAAATTGGATCGCCGGATCGCTTGCCGCCCTTGGCACACTCACGATCGATGAAGGTGCTGCCAAGGCTTTATGGAAGGGCTCCTCGCTGCTGCCGGCCGGTGTGCATGCGGTGGCAGGGATGTTTGAGCGAGGCGATGCGGTCGATATCTGTGATCAGGCCGGACTGCGCATCGGCCGTGGGTTGAGTGCTTATTCGGCCGACGAATCGCGGATTATTGCGGGGCATAAATCCGAAGATATTGAAACATTACTCGGTTGGCGGGGCAGGGATGAGATGATCCATCGCGATGATCTGGTGCTCCTCGCGGCACCTGGTTAGAGCGTTTTCCGGTCAATCGGAAACGCTCTGGCTTATATTTTGGCGAGCAACTTTATCCGATCAGGTTGAATCTAGGATTCGACTTGATCGGATGTTGCTCTAGATTAGGGCGTGATGCGTTATCGCGTACCCGCTCTAGCCATATTTTCCGATCAATTTCATTGGTTCAGCTGGAGTCAAGTGACTCCATCTAAACCTCTTTTGATCTAACGGGTTGATCCAACGCCCACCATCAATGTCAGTTTTTGCGATATTTCGTCCAGGCTGAACGGCTTGTTGATCACTAACGAGCCGGCGAGATGGGCTGGCAGAACGACATTATTATTGTAGCCGGTGGTAAACATGAAAGGGATGCCGCGCTGTTTCAGAATGGTAGCGATGGCCCACGACATATCACCATTCAAATTGACATCGAGCATCGCGATATCGATGGATTCTGTATTGGCCAGAGCCACCCCTTCGGCCAAACGGGTTGCCGGGCCGACAATATCCCAGCCCATATCTTCAATCATCTGTTCCAGCGCCATGATGATCAAAGATGAGTCTTCAACCAACAGAATACGTTTGCGATGCGCGAAAGACTCGACGGTAAGGCTAGGTTGTTCTGGCTGTGGCTGCATTTTATCCTCAGAATCTACGATTGCTACAATGGAGGATGGTGGCAGAACAATATCGCACAGCACGCCGCTCGGTTCGTAGCGGATCATGGCGTAGCCACCGGTTTCCATGGCCAGGGCCTGCTCGATCAGGCGCGATCCAAAGCCGCGGCGTATCGGTGGCTGGACGATCGGACCTTCGGTCTCGCTCCATGACAACACGATGCCGCGTTCGGCCGCTAAATGCCATTTGACGGCGACGCGTCCGCCATGATTGCAAAGAGCGCCATATTTTGCCGCATTGGTCACCAGTTCATGAATGGCCAAAGAAAGGGCAAGCGCTGATTTGGGGGTCAGCATCACATTGGGGCCATCGAGCGAGACGACCGAACCGCTCATCCCGTAAGGATTGAGCTCCTCGTTCAACAACCCCGTGATCGAAGCGCCTTCCCAGCGGCTTTGGGTCAGTAGGCTATGGGCTTTCGCCATGGAATGAATCCGGCCGTCCAGGCCTTTGACGAAGGAGCTGAGAGAATCGGCACTGCGGCTGGTCTGGCTGACCAAGGCTTGAATATTGGCCAGGGTGTTTTTGACCCGATGATCAAGCTCGGCCATCAGGAGTTGGTCGCGCTCATAGGCTTTCATCCGCTCATGGTTAGCCGCATCGATCCGCCGCAACACCACTTGGAGCAGGGATACGCGCAAATCGAACGCGGCGTCGTAATCGGCTTGCGTCCATGGCAAAGCGCGGCCCCGCACAGTCTGTTTCCAGGCGGCAAATGATGTGCGCGGCGAAAGACGGTCACCGTCCGGCCCGGATATGACGGGTTTCGTAGGATCGCCCGCCCAGCTTGATGTCTCGACCAGTTCTGGCCGGAACCAGAGAATGAAATCGCTTGGGTCATGGGAGACTGAGATCGCCAATATACCGGAGGCTATTTCACTGAATTCTTGCGCCGGTGGCCAGATTTCACCCAGCCTATCAGTCTGAAAAATACCGTCGCTGGCGGGTGTGTGCACAGCCAGCCAAGCGGTCAGTTGGATGATTTGCTCATGCGTGGGCGTGTTGCCCAGCGAAGTCAGTTTACCGCTGACATATACTGCAACACCGGCGCGGCTGGAGCCCAATTGGGACGGGTCGCCGCCATGAATATAATCAAGCAGATTGGGCGATTGCTGGGTTAACCCGGCGGCATAATCATCGATGCCCGACAAATTGAGCATCAGTTCCTGCAATATTTTGCGGCTGGCCAGGCGTGTGGCGAATTGCTCGTCTTTCTTGCGTGCGGCGAGTTGCAAGGAGAACATCGAGCCGAATAATTCGCACACGGCGCGCAAATGCCGGGGCAGGTTGTGCGGGCTGTAATGATGGCAGGCAATCAGTCCCCATAAGGCGCCGTCATGAATGATCGAAATCGACATCGAGGCATCGATGCCCATATTTCTCAGATATTCGCGATGGATCGGCGAGACGTCACGCAAAATGGCATAGCTCATATCGAGCGGCCGGCCGGTGAGTGGATTACAAGCGGGTTGCAATAAGGCTGGTTCGTAATTGACCTGGGTGATCAGCCGGAGCCAGCTTTTCAAATAGAGTGCGCGCGCCTGCTTGGGAATATCGGCGGCGGGATAATGCAAATCCAGAAACGGCACCAAATCGGGCCTGCGGCTCTCTGCGATCACCCAGCCTGAGCCGTCATTGAGAAAGCGATAGATCATCACCCGATCATAGGTCGCGACCGCGCGTATCTGTTCCGTGGCGAGCAGGCAAAAGGCTTGTAATGTCGACGCGCTGCCAAAGCCGCTGACCATGTCTAAGACGGCGGCCAACGGATCAGAGGCGAAGCGGTCCGTCAGGTCGGCCGCTTCGAATTCGACGATCAGCACCCCATCGCTTTGATGCGCGCTGGCATCGAGCGGCATAGAAGCCTGCACCCGCAAGGCCGGATCCAGCAGATGCAGCGGTTTGACCAGATTGGGCATGGCAGCAAGTTTGCGCAGCCGATCGACCTGCTCGGGGTTGAAAATATGATCGGCGGTTTGCCCCAGAAGCTCGGCCTGCGTGATGCCGAGCAGCGTTTCGGTGGCGCCGGCAATTTGTGTGATCCTGAGGGTGCTGCAATCGAGAACAAGCATCGCACCGTGCGGCAGAATGCTGCCGGGAATGTGGATTGGCTCGCGATCGCAGTTGGTCAGGTCGATCGTGGGCGGCGTTGTTGCGGACTCAATCATGAGCGGACGCCCGCCAGCCGGCGAGCCACTGTTCAAAGATGGTGAATATCTCGCATGCGGCAGCGGTGATTTCGATTTGAGTTGTCCGATCGGTTGGGGCGCTGGTGAGATCGTTCAAATAGATTTGCCAGGAATTGCCGGATGGCAGCTCAGTCGATGCCAAAAATTGTCGCCCCTGTTCCTGTCCTGCACCGAGCAAGTGATCAAGGCGGCGTGCCAATTGGCGCCCGCCGAGCACCGAACCCTCGATCACATAGCGGGCCCCGAGGCGGCGTGCATTTGTTGTCAGAAGGGGAATAGCGGGACAGTCGGGCAGGGCGGCGATGCGTTTGGCATCGACATCGAGCGCAAGCAGATCTTCGTGGAGCAGGATGCTGCGGCCAGGTGGGCTGGATAGTGCCTGTTCAAACGGGCGATGAAATCCCAACAAGCGGGCAAGGAGTTTTTGATAATTGGCGCGGCTGATGGTGCCGGCCGCGAGGCGCGCGAAGCCATCATGATGATGCAGCTTTTGATGGGTTTCATGGGTCTCGATCCGCAAGAGCTGGCGGATCGAGGTCACAGCTGGTTGTGGGCATGGCCTGCTCAGCGAAATTGTCATGGATCACCCGCGGCAACTCTGCCGATACAACGCCGTAAAGCCTAGTTCGTGGACCCTAACTGAGGCGGCGTCTAGGGGCTTGATGATCGGGTGGAGGAATAGTGGCAGCGGGACTTTCAAAAATATCAATTGGACGAATTTCATATGATAGTCACGAGATTGTGAGGGTGTCAGGTTGCTTTTCAGTGCTTGCCCTTCGTCGATCCGGCGTTAACCTCCATCTATTCGACAGTGATCTCAAGAAACTGCGAACATTGGGAAGGAAACCATCAAAGATGAGCCATTACATCATTATCGGCGCCGGCTCTGCGGGTTGCGTTCTGGCCGCGCGGCTGAGCGAGAACCCGGATGCCAGCGTCACCTTGATCGAAGCAGGCGGGGCCGACAGCGCTCAGGAAATTCACATTCCGGCTGCGTTCCCTCAGCTTTTCAAGAGCCAATATGATTGGGATTTCGTGAGTGAGCCCGAGCCGGGACTGGCGGGCAAGCGGGCTTATCTGCCGCGCGGCAAAATGCTCGGCGGGTCCAGCTCGATGAATGCCATGGTTTATATTCGCGGCAACCGGGCCGATTACGATGGCTGGGCGGCGGGCGGTGCTAAAGGCTGGAGCTATAACGATGTGCTGCCTTATTTTCGCAAATCCGAGACCAATGAGCGTGGCGAGGACCAGTTCCATGGCGCGCTGGGTCCGCTTTCAGTCTGTGAGGGGCGGTCGCGCAATCCGCTGATGGATGCTTTTGTGCAAGCCGGTGTGCAGGCCGGGTACGAGGCCAACCCTGATTTCAACGGCGACAAGCAGGACGGTGTGGGCCTGTATCAGAACACCCAGCGCAACGGCATGCGCTGCTCGGCGGCGGTGGCTTATCTGCACCCAGCCATGGCACGGCCGAACTTGACCGTAATTACCGATGCGCTGACCACGCGCATTCTCTTTGACGGCAAACGCGCAAGCGGCGTTGAGATTATGCGCAATGGCCAGCTTGAGCAGATCCATGCCGATACGGAAGTGATCGTCTCGGCGGGGGCGTATAATTCGCCGCAAATTCTGATGCTTTCGGGCATTGGGCCGGCGGCTGATCTGGCCGGCTTCCAGATCCCCGTGCTGGTTGATCTACCCGTGGGTGTGGGGCTGCAGGACCATCCGATGACGCTGATGACCTGGTTTACCGATACTGAAACGTTGATGACGGCGCTGACCCCGGAAAATGTTGGGCTGTTGCAAAGCGAGGGAAGGGGGCCGCTGACCTCGAATATTGGCGAGGCGGGCGGCTTTTTCCGCACGCGCGACGGGCTGGATGCGCCGGATGTGCAATTCCACGCGGCCCCTGTGATGTTCTATGAGGAGGGGCTGGGTGTGCCGACCGACCACGCGTTCGGGTTTGGCCCATGTGTATTGAAACCGACGAGCCGGGGCAAATTGGCGCTGCGCTCGGCCAACCCCGCCAGCAAGCCGCGCATCACGCATAATTATTTCGCCACCCCCGAGGACCGTGCCAGCATGATCGAAGGGATGCGGATTGGCCTCGCGATTGCCGACCAGCCGGCGTTGCGGGCGCACCAGCGCGGCCCGCATCTGGTGCCGAAATCGAGTTCCGAGGCGGATATCTGGGATTTTGTGCTGCAAAACTGCCAGACCGTTTACCACCCGACCAGCACTTGCGCGATGGGCCCGGTGGTCGGGGCCGATCTCAAGGTGCACGGGGTTGAGGGGGTGCGGGTAGTCGATGCGTCGGTCATGCCATCGGTTGTGCGGGGCAATACCAATGCGCCGACGATCATGATTGCCGAGCGCGCGGCCGATTTGATCCGCGGCACTGCCGGCCACGCCTGAGATGCGGGAAGAATGGTGGGTGCACAAGGACTCGAACCTTGGGCCCGCTGATTAAGAGTCAGCTGCTCTACCAACTGAGCTATGCACCCATCAAGGGGTGAGTTAGCAGGGGGGGGCGGCGCTGTGAAGCCCTGATCGGTGGGTTTCACAGTTGCCGTGCTCGCCACTCTTGCTTATAGAGGCGTCGATCGGAGAGGTGCCAGAGTGGCCGATCGGGGCGGTCTCGAAAACCGTTGTACGTTCAAGCGTACCGTGGGTTCGAATCCCACCCTCTCCGCCACTTCAGTCCCTGAGTGGGCACCGCGTTTGCGCCGCCATTCGCCACGAGCGTCTGGAGCAGCCAGGACTTCGATCCCATGATGCGGACCTCGCCCTCGGCGACCTCAACGCGCTGGGCCAGCGCGCGCAAGTGTTCACGGCGGTAACCGCCCCCTTCCAGCCGGATGCGCTGGCGCGCAGCATGGGCAAACTTGCTGAGCATCTGCGGCGTGACCGCCTGGCTCCCTGAGTTCTGAAGCATGGCTTGGGCGCGCTCGGCATCGGCCTTCGCCTGATCGCGGATGGCCTTGAGGCCGTCGATGCGGTCCTTGAGCGCCGGATCGTTCAAGTCGGCGACACCCGCCTCGATGGCGTCGTAGAGGCGCTTGAGGCGCGCTTCGGATTCCGCCGCACGCCGGTTCAGTTCGCCAATGTGCTCATGCTGGCGCTCAGACCTCTCCTGCCGCCGGTCGAGGACTGTAGCGAGGATCGTTTCCAGCCGTTCGGGCTGGAGCAGACGGTCTTCCAGATGACGGGCGACAAGATCGTCAAGCTTGTCCATCGGCACCGCTATACCTTCACAGGCTGTCGGCCCTTGCCGGGCTTTCATCGAACAGGCGTAATAACGATAGCGTCCGCCTTTGCCGGTGCGGATGGTCATGGCGCCGCCGCACTTGGCACAGTGGATCAGGCCGGTGAGCATCGTCGGGCCGCTGATGACGGCGGATGGCGTCACCGTGGGATGGCGGGCCTTGAGTAGCGCCTGCACCGCGTCGAAGGTCGCGCGGTCGATAAGCGGCGGGACGGGCACGACCACGATTTCGCTGACGGGTTTCAGCTCTTTGGACTTGGCCCGCTTGTTGAACTCATGCTCGCCCATATAGGTGCGGCGGGTCAGGATGCGGTGGACTTGGCCGATGCCCCAACGGCCGCCGTCGCGCGTGAAGATGCGGTTGCGGTTCAGGTGGCTGACGATGTTCTTGACGCCCATCTGGCCCTTGACGCCGTCGCCGTGTAGCGTAAGCCGGTAGATCAGGCGCACCGTTTCGGCGTGGAGCGGGTCGATCTCCAGCTTCTTCTTGACCTTGGCGCCGCGTTGCTCGGCCGCGACGACACGGTAGCCGATGGGCGGCAGCGAACCGTTCCAAAAACCCTGCCGGGCGTTTTCCTTCAAGGCGCGGATGACGTGCTTGGCGTTCTCCTTGGATTGATACTCGTCGAACAGCGCCATGATCTGCCGCATCATGACGTGCATCGGATCGTCGCCCATCTCCTGGGTGATGGAGACGAGCTTAACCCCATTCTTCGCGAGCTTCCGGACGTAGAATTCCAGCTCGAAGTGATCGCGGAAGAATCGGCTGAACGAATGGACGATCACCACGTCGAACGGCACAGGCTTCGACGTGCCCGCCTCGATCATCCGCTGGAACTCGGGGCGACGGTCATTGGTCGCCGACGCGCCCGGCTCCACATAGGTCTCGACGAGCTGGTAGCCGCGTGAAGCGCAATAGGCTTCACCCTGGCGCTTCTGATCGGGGATGGAGACATCATGCTCGGCCTGCCGCGCCGTCGAGACGCGCAAGTAAAGGGCGGCCCGTAGCGGCACAGTCATGGCGTATGTCTCCCTGTCACATCATCGGTACGGACCGAACAGCTCATCGAAGAGATCGCCGAACCATGCCTCGAACACGTCCACCTCGGCCTCGGTGACTGGGATATGCTCGGGCCAATCGTCGGTGACGACCCAGGTCGAAAGGTCGTGCTTCGGTGGCCGGCCCGCAAACGGCCAGGGTTGGCCGAGCAACGCTTCAAGTTGCTCCGATGCGGTCGGTGGGCGTTCTTTGCGAAGTCTGGCCATTGCGCCAGAATCGCCGAACCTGGCGCGTGAAAGAATAGCGTTTTCTTACGCTGGAAGCACCCGCGTACCTTGGCGCAAAAAGACTTGCGCGCGGCGGCGCGGGGCTGAAACAGCGTAGGGGCGGACGCGGTCGTCATGGCGGTAACAATCTCAGCGCCGTCGCCACCGGCAGATAGAGGGTGCGTGGCTGCCGGACCAAAGGCGCGAAGCCGAAGGCCACATAGAAGGCTGCCGCTTGGTCGTCGATCGCGTCGGCGAAGATGGCGTGGGCGCCGATCGGGGCCGTGGCGACGGTCTTGATGGCGTCAAACAGCAAGGCTTCGCCAAGCCCCTGTCCGGCATAGTCGCTGTGGCGGCCAAGCCAGCCGATCAGCACCGCCGGGACCGTCGGGTAGCGCGGCAGCCTCGTTGCCAGCGGGTTGGGCACCTCGGTCAACGGCACGTTGCTGGACGACAGCGTGTAGAAGCCCGCCACCCGATCCGTCGCGATCTCCCTGGCGACGAAACAGGTGGCGTATTTACGCTTCACGTCCTGCGAGACGGTCTCGCGGAAATAGCTGTCGATACGGTCGTTGCCGCAGGTGAAGTCATCCCGCTTGTGCGCCTTCGCCAGCGGCTCGATGGCGAAGCGGGCGCTCAGCGGCGCTCGATCAGCTCGGCATGGCGCTTCGCCGCGCGAGCCAGTCGCGCGTTCGGCTGGGGCGGATTGATCAGCGCCTCGGCGAAGCGGATTTGGTCCTCACGCGCCAGCCGCATGATGTCGGCGTCCTCGACGACGCGGCGGGCGTCCTCGCCGGCCGTGGAGATGAGATATCCGGTCAGGGTCATGCCGCGCAGACGGGCGGCGCGCTGCATCTGGTCGTAGACCTGGACCGGGACGCGCGCTTCCAATCGGGCGGTCTCGGCTTCAACTTGGGGCTTGGGCATGAGGGGCCTCCTTTGACGTCCAATATATACGGCAAAATGCCGTATTGTTCAAGGCGTCCCATATCCTCCTTTGGCCGTTTCTTCGTCGGCATTGGAGTGCTTCGCACTCCCAATCATCCTTACCTGCATGGGGAGCCGCTGCCGGGCCGGGGACAGCCGGTCAAGGCCGTAAGCCGCGCAGCGGTGGCGCGAAGCGCCAGCCTTGACGGGCTGGCCCAGGTCCGGCCCAATCAAAACATGCAGACAAGGCCGTTGGGTCGTTCTCATAGCCCCAGCCCGATCTGTCGCTTCCGGCTAAATTCCCACTCTATACCGCCGTCATCACGGCGGACGCCGCTGATGTATTGGTTGAGGCGCTTCTCAAGGACGGGTTGCCACGGGACAAGCTGGAAGCCCAGTCCGTCCTCGATCATGGCGAAGCGCCCGCTGGCGAGATTGGCGACGCCCGCCAGCCGGCCGGAGACATACTCGCCGGGTCCAGATGGGCTGTAGGTCAACCCACGCTCGGCGGCCGTCTCTTTGCCGACCCGATCGATCTCCTGGCGCTCCAGCGCGGCGACCGTGCGCCGGGGAATGGAAATGAACCCGTCCTTCACGCTGGCATGGCCCATTTCGACGAGACGCGCCGCGCGCCGGTCGAGCGCGGCGTTCACCTCCTGGCCGAAGCCGGTCCCGGCAAGGGGCAGATGGTCTTTCGCAACCAACTCCCTGTCGAGCCAGGTCGCGCCGTCGCTGCCAACCTGCCTGTCGAGGTCGAGCGTGGAAAATGTGCGGATGCCGAAATCCTTGGGCCGGCCGGGGGCGTCATAGGCGATGCCTCGCTCTGCGATGTCGCCGGGGATTTTCCAATGGTCGGCGTCGATGCGCTCGACATGCCCGGCGCGGCGCAAGGCTTCCAGCCGGCGCACATGGGAGCGGATGAAGGCATCAGGGTCGCCGTGGCGCTGTTCGATGATGTCCCGCGTCGCTTCCAGATGTTGGCTTGGCCGGTAGATGCCGCCATTGGCTTCCGCCATGATTTGGATGTTGACATCCCCCGGCCGGGGCTCGGCCTTGGTCGGCGCCGGATCGAGCGCGACGATGTGGCCGCGTCTGATGTCGTCGATGCGGCCGGCCTCCGCCATCTCGACATAGTGGGTGCGCCCGTCCACGCCATCGATGACGAGGTGCAGCCGGTCGCCCATCTCGTCGCCGGCCAAGCCCTTGGCGAGCACGCGGCCCACGATTGGTTCGGTGATCTGCTTGCCGTGCGCCACATATTGCGCGGGGGCGCGTTCGTCGGCGAGGCCGTGGTCGGCCAATGCTCGGTGCATGGTCTTGATGATGTCGCCGCGCTCGCCCAGTTCGCGCAACGTCGACTCGGCCTGTGCGGAGATGGACCAGCGGCCAACCTCCACCTCGGTCGCCAGCCCCATGCTCTCCAGCCGGCGGGCGCGGGCGATCAGCAGCGCCCGGTTCCGGCGCGCCGTCTCCAACATGTCTTGGTCGGGGCGCAGATCGGCGAAGGCGTGGCTCGCCTCCTGTTTGGCGATCAGCATGCGGTCCAGGCGGGTGAAGCGCTCGGCGTCCACCTCGCGCTCAAGCTGGCGGCTGACCTCCTGCTCGGTCTGCCGGCCCAGCTCCAGCGTGACGATCTCGCTCGCCCGTTCGCGGATGCCGTGGGCGATGTAGTCGCCGGCGATGTTGAGTATCTTCCCGTCGTCGGTAACGCCGCGCAGCAGGATGTGGGTGTGCGGGTGGCCGGTGTTGTGGTGATCGACCGCGATCCAGTCGAGCCTGGTGCCGAGGTCGGCCTCCATCGTCTTCATCAGGTCGCGGGTGGTCTCCCGCAAGTCGGCCAGCTCTACGCCTTCCTCGGCGGAGACGATGAAGCGAAACTGGTGGCGGTCGTCTCGGCCCCGGTCGAGGAAGGTGCTGCCGTCCTCGGCGTCG
>NCAP01000046.1 GCA_002255495.1 Rhodospirillales bacterium 20-60-12
CAATCGCCACCCGCTTCGAGAAGCACGACGCCAACTATATGGCTCTGGTGAAACTCGCGTCAGCAAGGATTTGGATGCGATTTATGAGTCGGTGACCTAACCCTTCGCCACCAGCCCGCGTTCACGTGCCCACACAATGGCTTCGCCGCGCGAATGCGCGTCGATCTTGGCGTAAACCGAGGCGACATAATTGCGGATCGTATTCGGCGACACACCGAGCTTCTTGGCAATCGCGGCGTCACGCAAACCCGCTGCGATCAGCTCCAGCGTCTGGCGTTCGCGCAAGGTCAAATCGGCACTCGTCGGCCCCGATTTTTTAATATTGCCCGGCCGCCGCAAGGTCGCCAGTTTTTCGATCACGGTGCGCGAAAACCAGGACGTATCCTGCATCACCGTCTCAATGGCGGTCACCAGATCCTCCTCCGATCGTTTCCGCTCGGTAATATCCTGCGCCACCCACAGCACCCGGTCCGCCTCGCCGATGGTAATGCGCTCTGCCGAAATCAGGCAATCAATGACATCGCCGGTTTTGCTGGTCAGTGCCGCATCCATATTGCGCACGCTGCCCGCTTTATTGATCGCGGTTTCAAAATTCCGCCTTACCGCCGCATCATTCCATAATTTCGTTTGCGCCACCGCCTGGCCGATGAAATCCGCTCGCTCCTCGCCAAAAGTCGTGGCAAATGCTTCATTGATGTCAATGATGGTAAAATCATCCAGCGCGCAGAGCATCGTCGGCACGGGCGTCAGCCGGAACGATGCCGCGAAACGCGCCTCGCTTTGCCGCAAGCTCGCCTCGGCTTGCTTGCGCGGCTCCAAATCCATAAAGGTGAACAACATGCAAGGGTCTTCGGCAATATCGATCGGCTGGCCCGCGAGCACCACGCTCTTGCCGCCGCCACCGGGCAGGCTCAGCCGCGCCTCCATTTGCGGAATCGTCCGCCCTTCGCCCAGCCTTTCAATGGCAAGCGCGCGGTTCTCGGCCGCCTCCAAAACATCAACCTCATACACGCTCCGCCCGAGCACCTGCTCCTTCTCATAGCCGGTCATATCGAGAAAGCCCTGATTGACTTTCACATAGCGCAAATCATCAAGCCTTGCGATCACCGCCGGCGCCGGATTGGCGTTGAAGGTGCGCTCAAAGCGCTGCTCGGCGGCATAGCGCGCCGTCTCGTCATGAAAAATAACCGCCAGGCAATCGCGCTCGCCGGTCGCATTGGTCACCACCATTCCCCGCGCCCGATTAACCCGGTTGAACTGCTCGCTCCCCGCCTCGGCAATTTCAAACACCATTTCAGTGAATTCATCGCCATTCATCACCCGGTCGATCGGGTATTCAGCAGGGTCCAGCCGATGATTGTTGCGATAACGCAAAATGAACTTTTCTCGAAACCCATCCGCCGTGCCGCCCAGCGCCTCGATCGTCTCAGCCCCGAACATCGCCAGCAGCGTGTCATTCACCCAGCCAATCTGCCCATCGGGATTGATCAGCATAATCCCCTCGCTCAACCCGCCGATGATCTGCTGCAAAATCGAGCGGTCAGCCTGATGGCGTGGAATCTCCTCGCTCATCGCGCAGCCTGCGGCGCGCAGGCGAGTGCGATATAATTCACCGATAAATCCCGGCTGGCGCGAAACCCGCCGGCCAAAGGTGCCGGCGTCAGGCCCGCCAGATCATCCACATGCAGCCCGGCCGCCCGGCAATGGCCCGCCAATTCCGCCGGCGTGATGAAAGCCTGCCAATCATGTGTCCCAACCGGCAACAGGCGCAGCAGATATTCCGCCCCGAGCTTGGCAACGAGGTACGACCGTCTGGTCCGGTTAAGCGTCGAGATGAACAGCAATCCCCCCGGCTCCAGCAGCCCGGCAAGCATCGCGATGAACGCCGCCGGGTCAGTCACATGCTCGATCACTTCAAGCGCCGTAATCACCGCGAATCTTTGCCCCTGGGCGAGCAGCGTCTCGGCACTATCCGCCCGGTAGGTGAGGTTCAGCCCCTGAGCCGCCGCGTGCGCCGTGGCCGCTGCAATCGGCCCCGGGGCGGCATCGATGCCCAGCACATCGCACCCCGCCCGCGCGAGGCTCTCGCTCAGCAAACCCGCCCCGCAGCCGATATCCAGCAGCCGCACGCCATGAGCCGTGCCAAACCGGCGGCCAATCCGCTCCAGAATCCACCGGCTGCGCGCCGGGTTCATCGCGTGCAGCGGCCGCATCGGTCCTTTCGGGTCCCACCATTGCGCCGCCAGCGAGTCGAATTTCTCGATCTCCCGGGCTGAAACACTGGCGGGCTGGGTCATGGTCGGCGTGAGTGAATATGGCATCGAGCAACCCCTTTATCTTCTACTTTGGCAAGCGCCATGCCGCATCGCAAGCTGCCTTGCGCCCGGCGCATTGCCCAAACCCCGCCCGGCGGTTATGTCACGCGGCTTCCCGTGCCTCTTCGCGGGGCAGCGCAGACACTCACACGGAACGATAATGGCCCGCATCGTCATGAAATTCGGCGGCACGTCAGTCGCCGATCTCGATCGCATCAGAAATGTCGCGATCCGCGTTAAACGCGAGGTCGATGCCGGCCACGAAGTCGCTGTCGTCGTCTCGGCCATGGCCGGCGTCACCAACCGCCTGGTCGGCTGGTGCCAGGAACTCTCCCCGCTTTACGATGCCCGCGAATATGATGCCGTGGTGGCCACCGGCGAACAGGTCACGGCCGGCCTGCTGGCCATCGCCCTGCAAACCATCGGCGTCGATGCCCGCTCCTGGCAGGGCTGGCAAATCCCCGTCCGCACCGATGGCCAGCATGGCACGGCGCGCATTGCCGCCATCGAAGGCGCCGAGTTGCTCCGCCGGATGAAAATCGGCCAAATCCCCGTCATGGCCGGCTTTCAGGGCCTGGCACCCGATAACCGGATCACCACTCTGGGCCGCGGCGGGTCCGATACCTCCGCCGTCGCTCTCGCCGCCTCGCTGCAGGCGGACCGGTGCGATATCTATACCGATGTCGATGGCGTCTACACGACCGACCCCCGCATCGTCCCGCGCGCCCGCAAATTGCCGCGCATCACGTATGAGGAAATGCTCGAACTCGCCTCGGTCGGGGCAAAAGTATTACAGACGCGCAGCGTCGAACTGGCTATGAAAGAGCGGGTGCGCGTACAAGTATTGTCCAGCTTCTCGGATGCGCCGGGAACCTTGGTTGTCGATGAGGATGAGATTGTGGAACAGGAAATCGTCGCCGGCATCGCCTATACGCGCGATGACGCCAAAGTCACCGTCCGGCGCGTGCCGGACAAGCCGGGCATCGCGGCGGCCATTTTCGGCCCGCTCGCCAAAGCCGGCGTCAATGTGGACATGATCGTGCAGAACGTCTCCGCCGACGGCACTACGGACATGACCTTCACCTGCGGCAAAAGCGAACTGCCCCGCGCCCTGAGCGTGCTCGATAACGCCGGCAAAATCATCGGCTACGCCGAGATCGCGACCGACAAGGATGTCGCCAAAATCTCCGTGGTCGGTGTCGGCATGCGCAGCCACGCCGGGGTCGCGGGCACCATGTTTCAGGCTCTGGCCGAACGAGGGATCAATATTCAAGTGATTTCCACCAGCGAAATTAAGGTCAGCGTGCTGATCGCCGCCGAATATACCGAATTGGCGGTGCGCGCTCTGCACACGGCGTACGGCCTCGATGCTTGAACAGGTGAACAGCAGCGAAGCTGCCGCCCGGCTCGATGCGCTCTGGGCGCGCGGCCGCGACTTCCTCGGCACCCGCACCGCCATCATCAGCGGCGCGATGAGCTGGGTCAGCGAGCGGCATCTGGTCGCCGCCATCTCCAACGCCGGCGGCTTCGGCGTGATCGCCTGCGGCTCGATGAACCCGGCTTTGCTGGAAGCCGAAATCGCCGGCACCAAAAACCTCACCGACAAGCCCTTCGGCGTCAATCTGATCACCATGCATCCGCAACTCGATGACCTCATCCGGGTCTGCCTCGATGCCAAAATCGGCCATATCGTCCTCGCCGGCGGCGTGCCGCCGGGCCCGGCCGTGCGCGCCATCAAGGACAACGCCAAACTGGTCTGTTTCGCCCCCGCTTTGGTGCTCGCCAAGCGCCTGATCCGCTCGGGAGCCGACGCTCTGGTGATCGAAGGCTCCGAGGCCGGCGGCCATATCGGCCCGGTCTCGCTCACCGTCCTTGCCCAGGAAATCCTGCCGCATATCCACGACGTGCCGGTGTTCGTCGCCGGCGGGCTGGGCCGCGGCGAGGCGATCCTGGCCTATCTGGAAATGGGTGCCGCCGGCGCGCAACTGGGCAGCCGGTTCGCCGCCGCCGTCGAGAGCATCGCCCATCCAAATTTCAAAAACGCCTTCATTCGCGCCAATGCCCGCGATGCCGTGCCCTCGGTCCAGCTCGACCCGCTCTTCCCAGTGATCCCCGTGCGGGGGCTGGCGAACGAAGGCACCCGGAAATTCCTCGCCCATCAGGCTGAAACCATCGCCCGCTTCAAATCCGGCGAATTGGACAAAACCGCAGCGCAATTGGAAATCGAGCATTTCTGGGCCGGCGCGCTGCGCCGGGCGGTGGTCGATGGCGATGTCGAGAACGGGTCCGTCATGGCCGGACAATCGGTCGGCATGGTGAGCGGCGAACAAAAAGTGGCCGACATCATCGAGGAGTTGGTTGGCCAGGCAATATCTGCCATTCAGGCGCGTGACCTCTCCGAAAAAGCCCGCCGCCTCGCGTCGGCGTAAAAAGCCCTTCGCTGCGTCCCGGCAGCTCTTCGCCCGGCTGCGCGACCTGCTGGCCAGCGATGCCGGCGGCCTGCCGGAAATCGCCGCCCTGGTCGCCGGCGAGATGGGCTCGCAAGTCTGCTCAATTTACGTTGTGCGCCCCGGCGAAACCCTCGAACTCGCCGCCACCTTCGGCCTGAAGCCGGAATCGGTCGGCCGCACGCGCCTGCGGGTCGGCGAAGGCATTGTCGGCATGGCGGCCGCCAGCGGCGAGGCGCTCAATCTGCCGGACGCGCAAAATCACCCCGGCTTCGCCTATCGCGCGGAAACCGGCGAGGAACAATTTGCCTCCATGCTCGCCGTGCCGGTCCGCCGCGCCGGCCGCATTTTGGGCGTGTTGACCGTCCAGGACCGCGAACCCCGGCTCTATGGCCGGTTGGAGACGGAGTCGGTCGGCATCGTCGCCATGCTGCTCGCCGAAATCATGGAACGCCACGGCGCCGAGGATGTCGCCCCGGAAAGCCTGGGCGATTCCCTGCCGCGGCAATTCACCGGCCGGGTGCTCGCACCGGGCATCGCCCGTGGCCGTATCCTGCCCTTTGGCCTGAATGCCGCCCCGTCTCAGCTTTTGGCCGAGGACAGCAAAATCGAGCTGAGCAAGCTCGATAAGGCCATTTCCAAAGCCGACCGCGAGCTCGATCAATTGATCGCCGCCGGCCTGCCCGGCGGCCAGGCCCCGCGCGAAGTGCTCGATGCCTACCGGCTGGTCAGCCAGGGCACCGGCTGGCTCGGCCGCGTGCGCGAAGCGATCAATGATGGGCTGACCGCCGTGGCGGCGGTCGATCAGGTGGGCCGGGAATTGCGCGCCCGGATGCGCCGCATCCCCGATGCCTATCTGCGCGAAAGACTGGCCGATATCGAGGATATGGTCGGTCGCCTGCTCGCCGCCCTGGGGGCCGGCACACCCAAGCCGGCGCGCGCCGATGGGCTTTTGCTCCTGGTCCGCCGCCTCGGCCCGGCCGATCTGCTCGATTGGCACGCCCGCGGCATCGCCGGCATTGCGATCGAGGAAGCCAGTGCCACCGGCCACGCGGCCATCCTGGCCCGCGCCTTGGGGGTTGCGGCCCTGGCCGTCGAACGCGGCGCGCTGGATGCCGCCGAAGAGGGCGACGAAGCCCTGCTCGACGCCGAAGGCGCGACCCTGATCCTGCGCCCCAGCCAGGACGTGCTCGACGTTTATGACCGCGCTCTGACCGCCCGCAGCGAGCGCCAGGCCTCTCTGGCGGCCTATCGCGACCGGCCGTCGGTCACGCGCGACGGCACGGCAGTCACCCTGATGCTCAATGTCGGTCTGGCCCTCGAACTCGATCAACTCGATGCCACCGGGGCCGAAGGCATCGGCCTCTACCGCACCGAAATCGCCGCCCTCGCCGCCGGCGGCATCCCCGATGTTGCGGGCCAGGCCGCTGAATATAGCCGCGTGCTGGACCGTGCGGCAGGCCGCCGCGTGCAATTCCGCACATTGGATCTGGGGGCCGATAAATTACTCCCCGGCGAAGCCGAATCGGCGGTGGAAAACCCCGCCATGGGCTGGCGCTCGCTGCGCGTCGGGCTCGACCGGCCGGCGATTTTGCGCCGCCAATTGCGCGCTTTGCTGCTCGGCGCCCAGGGCCGCAAGCTCTGCGTCATGTTCCCGATGGTCGCAACCGTGGCCGAATTCCGCGCCGCCCGCGATCTGCTCGACGCCGAGGCCGCCCGCGTGCGCCCGGCGCCCGAAAGCCTGCATGTCGGCGCCATGATCGAAGTGCCCTCGCTGCTCTTCCAATTGCCCGGCCTGCTCGCCGAGGCTGATTTCGTCTCGCTCGGCACCAATGACCTGATGCAGTTTCTCTTCGCCGCCGACCGAGGCACCCCCGCTTTGGCCGACCGCTACGACCTGCTCAGCGCGCCGGTGCTGGAATTGATCGAGGGCATCGCCCGCGCCTGCCTGGAGGAGGAAGTCGGCTTCTCGGTCTGCGGCGAGGCCGCCGGCAAGCCGCTCGATGCCCTGGTTCTGGCGTCCCTCGGCGTCACCGCTCTATCGATGTCGGGCAACTCGATCCTGCGCGTCAAAGCCTTGCTGGCCGAGGCGGATCTGAACGTGCTGCGCCCGGTCTTGCGCGAAATGCGCAGGGCAGGGGCGGCGGGCGGTTCACTGCGCGAACCGCTGACCGCCTGGGCGCGCGAGCATAATCTACCGGTCTGACCCATTTTCATGAGCACGGAGCAACCTATGATCGAGCGTGAAGGCTTCGCCCCTTTTGCCGGCCACCGCACCTGGTATCGCGTGGTCGGCCCGCTGGATGGCGGGCAGCCGCCTTTGCTCATCCTGCATGGCGGGCCCGGTGCGACGCATGATTATGTCGATCGCTTTCGCCTGCTCGCCGGGCCGGATCGCGCGGTCATCCATTACGATCAGCTCGGCTGCGGCAATTCCAGCCACCTGCCGGCGCAGGATCCGTCGTTCTGGACGGTCGATTTATTTCTCGCGGAACTGGATCATCTGCTCGATCATCTGGGCATCGCCGGGCGTTACGACCTTTTGGGCCAGTCCTGGGGCGGCATGCTCGGGGCCGAACACGCCATCCGCCAACCCGCCGGGTTACGCGCCCTGGTGATTGCCGATTCACCAGCCTCGATGATCACCTGGGTCGCCGAAGCCAACCGCCTGCGCGCGGAATTGCCCGCTTCCGTGCAGCAGGCCCTGACCGCGCATGAAGCCGCCGGCACGACCGATCACCCGGATTATCTCGCCGCGGTCGATGTGTTTTATGAGCGCCATCTCTGCCGGGTGAAGCCCCAGCCCGAGGAAGTGGTGCGCAGTTTCACCAAACTGGCCGCCAACCCGCAAGTTTATCACGCGATGAACGGGCCGAGCGAGTTCCATGTCATCGGCTCGCTAAAAAATTGGGACATTACCGCGCAATTGAACCGGATCATCGTCCCGACTTTGGTCCTATCCGGCCGGTTCGATGAAGCAACCCCCATCGTCATCCGCCCCTTCATCGAACATATCAAAGGCGCGAGATGGGTCGAATTCCCGCAATCGAGCCATATGCCCCATGTCGAGGAAACCGAATCCTGCATGGCGGTAGTCGATGAATTCCTCCGCGCCGCCGGTTGAGCCGGGCAGGGGCGCGGGATTTTGGCATTTCCAACCATAATTGTATAAGAACATCTGCGGTTAAAAACAGATGGTGGTTGTGGATTTAGACTCAAGCAAAACAGGCACGGCGCGAGTCGGTGCCGAGCTCCGTGAGGTGCGTGAACGCCTGGGCTGGTCTTTGCCCGACGTCGCGGCACGCCTGCGGATCAGGCTGCCCTTCATGCACGCCATCGAGGCCGGCGATCTGGCGGCCTTGCCCGGCCCTGCTTACGTCACCGGCTTCATCCGTGCTTACGCCGAGACATTGGGGCTCGATCCGGATGAAATTCTCCGCCGGTTCCGCGCCGAAGGCATGCCCGGCGAACGCAAGCCCGAATTGGTTTTCCCCGCCGCCGTGCCTGACCGCGCGGTACCGACCGGGGCGATTTTGCTGCTCAGCGCAATACTGCTCATCGGCGGCTATTTCCTGTGGTATCGGCATTCCGAACAAACCCTGAAACTGGCCCAGACGATCCAGCCGGTGCCGCAAAAACTCGCCCCCCTGGCGTTGCCCAAGCCGGTCGCCAAACCGCAAGCCCCAACGCCTGCCACTCAGCCCGCCACCCAGCCCGCCACCCAGACAGCCGCCGAGACCCCGGCCCAATCACCAACCCCGGCACCCACCGCGACCACCTCAGCCGCGCCCGCCATTGTGCCGCCCGCTCAGCCGCCAGCCGGCACGCAACCCAACGTCGCCGCAAGCAACGCTGCGCCGCCGGCCACGCAAACAAGCGCTGCCGCCGAGCCCGCTTCCCCCGGCGCGCCGCCAATGACCTTGCCGCCGCAAGGCCAGGCCATCGTCGCCACCGCTGATAGCTGGGTCCAGGTGCGCGATGCGACCGGCGCCATTTTATTCAGCCGCGTGCTGCCCGCCGGCCAATCCTGGCCCGTCCCGGCCGAGCCGGGCCTCACTTTGACCACCGGCAATGCCGGCGGCACCGCTTTGGCCAATGACGGTAAAATCGGCGCCGCTTTAGGGCCCACCGGCGCCGTTCTGCGCCATTTCCAACTCACCCAACCCGCCCCAGGCGCAGTCCAGGCTCCAGCCCAGGTTCCGGCCCAGGTTCCGGCCCAGGCTCCTGGCGCCGCCGCCTCGACATCAGCGCCTGCAGCCCCCAAATAACCCCCGATCAGTGAAAATGGGCGTCAATTATGAATTATCGTGAATATCAGCAGATTATTCGCCGCAAATCCCGGCAAATCAGCGTCGGCGCCGTCAAAGTCGGCGGCGATGCGCCGATTTCCGTGCAAACCATGACCAACACCCTCACCCATGATGTCGCGGGCACTGTGGCGCAGATTTTGCGCGCCGAGAAAGCCGGTGTGGACATCGTCCGGGTGTCCTGCCCCGACGAGGAAAGCACCGCGGCCCTGGCCGATATCATCCGGCAGGTGAATGTGCCGATCGTCGCCGACATCCATTTTCACTATAAGCGCGCCATCGAGGCCGCCCAGGCGGGGGCCGCCTGCCTGCGCATCAATCCGGGCAATATCGGCAGTCCCGAACGCGTGCGCGAAGTCGTCAAAGCCGCGCGCGATCATGGCTGCTCGATGCGCATCGGCGTCAATGCCGGCTCTCTGGAACGGCATTTGCTGGAAAAATACGGCGAGCCCAACCCCGAGGCCCTGGTGGAATCAGCCCTCGAACACGCGAAAATCCTCCAGGACCATGATTTCCACGAATTCAAGATCAGCGTGAAAGCCTCTGATGTCTTCATGGCGGTGGCCGCCTATCAGCAACTCGCCGAGGTTTGCGATCACCCGCTGCATATCGGCATCACCGAAGCCGGCGGCAAACGCACCGGCACCGTGAAATCGGCCATCGGCCTCGGCTCCCTGCTCTGGGCCGGCATTGGCGATACGATGCGCGTCTCCCTCTCCGCCGAGCCGGAAGAAGAGGTGCATGTCGGCTGGGAAATGCTCAAATCACTGGGCCTGCGCCATCGCGGGGTGCGGATCATCTCCTGCCCGTCTTGCGCCCGCCAGGGCTTCAACGTCATCGACACGGTCGCCCAGCTCGAAGAGCGCCTAGCCTATATCGAGACGCCGCTGACCCTGTCGATCATCGGCTGCGTGGTCAACGGCCCGGGCGAGGCCCTGATGACCGATCTCGGCATCACCGGCGGCGGCAGCGGCCGGCACATGGTCTATGCCGCCGGCAAGACCGATCATACGATCGAAGGCGAAACCATGATCGATCATATCGTCGGGCTCGTCGAAGCAAAAGTCGCTTCCATCCAACAGGCGAAATTGGCCGCCGAATAGGGCACGCCGCGCGGCCTTGCCGCGCAACGATCCAAATCATTTTTGCCCCATCGGGTGTCGGGACTTTCTGTTTCATGGTGGATTTGAAAACTCTTCAGCCGGTACGCGGCACGCGGGATATCATCGGCGAGGATTCGCGGCGGCATTTCCACGTCATCGGCATGGCCCGCGACATTGCCGCGCGCTATGGCTGCACCGAATGGGTGACCCCGATTTTCGAGGATACCTCGGTTTTCGCCCGCACGCTCGGCGAAACCTCCGATGTCGTGACCAAGGAGATGTATAGTTTCACCGATCGCGGCGGTGAATCGATCACGCTTCGGCCGGAGAACACCGCCGGCATTTGCCGCGCTCTGGTCTCCAACGGGCTGACCCAATCGCTGCCGCAGAAAGTTTTTTATGCCGGCCCGATGTTCCGCTATGAACGCCCGCAGAAGGGCCGCTACCGGCAATTCCACCAGATCGGCATGGAAATCATCGGCAGCGCCGAACCGCTCGCCGACGCTGAAGCCATCGATTGCGGCTGGCAAATTCTGCGCGCGCTCGGCATCTCTCAGCATGTCACGCTCAAACTCAATACACTCGGCGATACCGCAAGCCGCGATGCCTACCGCGCCGCCTTGGTTGCGTATTTCTCCCGCTTCGAAGCCGACCTGTCCGCCGATAGTCAAATGCGCCTGGTCAAAAACCCCTTGCGGATTCTCGATTCCAAGGACGAAAATGACCGCCGTCTGGTCGCCGGCGCGCCGACCATTTTTGACTATCTCACACCAGATGCCGCGCGGTTTTTCGATGGCGTGCAAAACGCTCTGACGATCTTCGGCGTACCCTTCATCCGCGATCCGCAAATTGTCCGCGGGCTCGATTATTACAGCCACACCGCTTTCGAATTCACAACCGATGCCCTGGGCGCCCAGGGCACGGTGCTGGGCGGCGGCCGCTATGACGGTCTGCTCGAACAAATGGGCGGCCCCGCCATGCCCGCCATCGGCTGGGCGGCCGGTATCGAGCGCCTGGCCATGCTGATCGCCGAGCCGCCCGCCATCGAAAACGCCATCGCCATCATCCCCGTCAATGACGTGATGCAAAACCATGCGCTGCAGATTCTCGCCGATTTGCGTGCATCCGGTATGCATGCCGAGATATCATATCGCGGCAATATGAAACGCCGGATGGAGCGTGCCAACCGCATCCAAGCCGCCTTCGCGGTCATCGTCGGCGACGCGGAGTTTGAACGCGGCGTGGTGCAGGTGAAAAATCTGCGCGACGGCCAGCAGATTGAACAGCCGATTGCGGGTCTGGCTGATTATTTTCGATGAATATCGATCAGAAATTTGATCGGATCCTGGCCCGTGCTGCAGAATTGCGCGATGGTCTGGCCTCGGGCATCGGCGGCGAAGCCTTCGTCGCGGCATCGCGCGAATTATCCGAACTGGTCCCGATCGAGGAACGGATCAACGCGCTCAACGAAGCCCGCAAAGCGCGCGATGATGCCGAAGCAATGCTCGCAGACCCTGAAATGAAAGCCCTGGCTGAAGCAGAAATTTTCGAGCTGAAACAGAAAATCCCCGAACTGGAATTCGCCCTCCGTCTGGCACTGCTGCCAAAAGACGCCGCCGACGACAAGCCCGCCATTCTCGAAATACGTCCCGCGGCCGGCGGCGACGAAGCCGGGTTATTCGCCGCGGAATTATTCGCCGCCTATCAGCGCTATGCCCAGTTGCAAGGCTGGCGCTTCGAAATTCTCGAATTGTCCGAATCCGAGCTTGGCGGCTTGAAAGAAGGCATTGCCGAAATCAATGGCCGCTCGGTGTTCGCGCGGTTGAAATTCGAATCAGGCGTGCACCGAGTCCAGCGTGTACCGGCCACCGAAACCCAAGGGCGGATTCACACCTCAACCGTCACCGTCGCGGTGCTGCCCGAGGCCGAGGATGTCGATATCGAGGTCAACGAGACCGACCTGCGGATCGATGTCTATCGGGCATCGGGTGCCGGCGGCCAGCATGTCAACAAAACCGAATCGGCCGTGCGCATCACCCATTTACCGACCGGCATTGTGGTGGCCATGCAGGAAGAGCGAAGCCAACATAAAAACCGCGCCAAAGCGATGAAAATTCTGCGCGCGCGCATTTATGAGCAGCAGCGCGCTTCGCTCAGCGCCACCCGTGCGGCCGACCGCAAATCCCAGGTCGGCACCGGTGATCGCTCGGAGCGCATACGCACCTATAATTTTCCCCAAGGGCGGGTCAGCGATCACCGGATCAATCTGACCATCCATAAAATCGATCGCGTCATGATGGGCGAGTTCGATGACATCATCGAAGCCCTCATTGCCGACGATCAGGCGGCGAGGCTGGCGGCTGATCAATGATCGGCCTGCGGGCGGCCCTGGCGGACATCGCCGCCCGCCTGGCTGCCGCAGGCATCACGGATGCCCGGCGCGAGGCGCGGATTTTGCTTGCCGCCGCCTTGGGTATCGACACCACAAGGCTGCAACTGGTCGATCACATCGATCCAGCCGGCTATCAGGCGTATCTGCAGCGCCGCGCCGCGCGCGAACCGATGGCCTTCATCACCGGCCGGCGCGAATTTTGGGGGTTGGAATTCGAGGTCTCGTCCGCCACCCTCATCCCCCGCCCGGATAGTGAAACCCTGATCCAAGCAGCCCTCGCTGAATGCCCCGCACCGTCGCGCATTCTCGATCTGGGTACCGGCACCGGCTGCCTGCTGCTCGCCCTGCTCAGCGAGCGTCCCGCCGCCTTCGGGGTGGGGGTCGATGTCGCGCCGGCTGCCGCGCATCTCGCCGCACGCAACGCCCAGCGTCTCGGCCTCGGCACCCGCGCCTGCTTCATCACCGGCGACTGGGCGGCCGCACTCAGCGGCCCGTTCGACCTGATCATGAGCAATCCGCCTTATATCACCCAGGCCGACATGGCAGATCTGATGCCCGAGGTCGCCGGATTCGAGCCTGCCCGCGCGCTCGATGGCGGCCCCGACGGGCTCGATGCCTACCGTGCCATCCTCCAAGCCCTGCCGTCTTTGTTGGCGCGAGGCGCTGTGGCGGTGCTCGAAATCGGCGCCGGTCAAGCCCCGGACCTCGCGGATTTGGCCGATTTTTACGGATTTTCGGCCATGTTCCGGGCCGATCTCGCTGGCATTGAGCGGGCCGCGATCCTGCGCCGCACCGAGGATGGCGAAAAAACATTTGGCATGAACCCCCGATGAGGCTACATACTCCCCCAGCGGATCAACTCCCCAAGGTCATTAAACGGATTGGGGGGCAGAATTGACGGTTCCGGGTTCAGATGCCCGGGAGCAACGATAGGCCGCATAATAGGATGACATGTTATCAAATCGGCTTCTGGGTCATTTGACCCGGCGCATCATGCGGCCGGTATCTGGACGGGATGAATTAAATACGATGAATATCAAACGCACACGTGGGCGAAACTTTCGCGGTAACGGTGGTGGCGGCGGTAATGGCGGCGGCGGCGGTGGCGGCGGTGGCTTCCGCAACCAGCAGAACGGCATCCCGCTGAACCGGAACCACGTGTTCGACAGCAGCGGCCCGGAAATGCGGGTGCGCGGCACAGCTCAGCAATTATTCGAAAAATACCAGCAAATGGGCCGCGATTCCGCTGCCAGCGGTGACCGCGTAATGGCTGAAAGCTGCTTTCAGCATGCCGAACATTATTTCCGCATCGTCAGCGCCATCAATCAGGCCCAAGGTCAGCAGGCCAGTCAGCAGGCGGGCCAGCAATCCCATAATGGTTATCAGAACGGCAATGGCCGTCGCGAAGGCCAGTCCGAGGATGAGCCCCAGAACGACCAGTCAGATGCCCAGGCCATCACCGCGGAATTGCCCGGCTATGGCGATCAGCCCAGCCTCGAATCCCGCGCCATTCCCATCGCCAACGCCCCGCCGGAATCGTAAATCGTAAAAACGATCTAGATCAATATAGATTTAGCTGGAGTCACTTCGCTCCAGCTAAATCTATGAAATTGATCGATAAAATACACATAGAGCGTGTCGTTGCAAAACGATCACGCTCTAAAGCAGCGAGAGCTGCCGCGATTTGGCGGGCGCCAGTTCGGCGGGCAGGGCGAATTGGCTGCAATCAAGCGCTGCCGGTTCACGCGTCAGCCCGGTGCGTTTCAGCGCCTGGGCGAAGCGGGCCGCCAGCACATCCGCGTAAGGCCCGCTGCCCACGAACCGGTCATGAAACCCGCTCTGGTTCAATTCCCCTTGCCTGGTTTGACGGATCAGGCTGAGCACATGCTGCGCCCGGTGCGGCACATGCTGCTCCAGCCAGTCCGTGAACAGGGATTTCAGCTCATAAGGCAGGCGCAGCAATATCGCATTGGCCGACCCCGCGCCCGCTTCCGCCGCCGCCTTGAGAATATGCTCCAACTCGGCATCGTTCAGCCCGGGGATCATCGGCGAGGCAAATACCCCAACCGGAATATTCTGCGCCGCGAGCGCTGCGATCGCCGCCAACCTGCGCGCCGGACTCGCCGCCCGCGGCTCCATGCTGCGCGCCAAAACCGGGTCCAGCGTGGTGATCGAAATGAACACCCGCACCAAATTCCGCGTCGCCATGCGCGCCAATATATCGATATCGCGCAGCACCCCGGCCGATTTCGTGACAATGCTCACCGGATGCGAAAACCGCTCCAGCACCTCCAAAACCGACCGCGTCAGCGCCAGCCTGCGTTCCACCGGCTGATAAGGGTCGGTATTCGCGCCGACCACGATCGGCTGCGGCTTGTAGCCGCGCTTGCATAATTCCCGGGTCAGCAACGCCGCTGAATCGGGTTTGAAAACGATCTTGGTTTCAAAATCCAGGCCCGGCGAAAACCCCAGATAAGAATGGCTCGGCCGCGCGAAGCAATAAATACAGCCATGCTCGCACCCCCGATAGCTGTTGATCGACCGGTCGAAATCCAAATCCGGACTGTCATTCCAGGCCATGATCGAGCGCGACTGATCACGGATCAAAACCGTCGGCGGTGGTGCTGCACTCTCCTGCTCGCCCCAGCCATCGTCGAAGGCCTCGCGAACACTGGCGGCAAACCGATCCGGTGGATTAAGCGCCGTGCCCCGGCCTTTGATCACATTCATATTGATCGCGTTCATCTTGCGCTCCGCCTGAGGGACTGCAACAATAGTTCTGGATATGTTCCTCCGTTATCCCCGATCAATTCTGTCCATGTCAAGAACAAAATAAGAACACAATGCCGGTTCCCTTCACAATCATCATTCCCACCCTCAACGCCGCATCATATCTCGGGACCGCCCTGGCCGCTTTGATCGAAGCAGGGCCGGCATTGCGCATCATCATCGTCGATGGCGGCAGCCAGGATGATACCTTACACATCGCCCAAACGGCCTGCCGTCTCGCCGCCAATGTCCAGTTCATCAATGCCCCGCGCGGGCGCGGCAGCCAGCTTGCCGCCGGCATCGCCGCCGCCAGCACGCCCTGGCTGCTGCTCCTGCATGCCGATACAATGCTCTCGCCCGGCTGGTTCGCCGCCTGCCAGCGCCATATGGCGCAAACGCCCGATCACGATCGCGCTTATTACGGCCGCTTTGCCCTGGCCAGTCCTGATGCGCGGGCCCGCCGCATCGAGGCCATTGTCGCCTGGCGCTGCTGGCGCTTTGCCTTGCCCTATGGCGATCAGGGTCTGTTGATCAGCGCGTCCCAACTCCACTCAGCCGGCGGCATGAACGAATTGCCCCTGATGGAGGATGTCACCCTCATCCGCCGCATCGGCCGGGCCGGGCTCGCCCCGGCCGATTTCACCGCCACCAGCGCCGCCGCGCGCTATGAGCGCGATGGCTGGTGGGCCCGCCCGGCGCGCAATCTGCTCTGCCTGGCTTTATGGCGCATGGGCGTGCCGCCCCGCCTGATCCTCAAGCTCTATAAATGAAACCGATGGTGATTATCTTCGCCCGCGCGCCGCGCCTGGGCCAGGTTAAAACCCGCCTCGGCCGCGCCATCGGCGCGCGCGCCGCGCTCGATTTCCACCGCAGCACGCTGCTCGCCCTCTGCCGTGCCATCAAGCGCGACCGCCGGTTTGAGCTCAGCCTTGCGGTCACACCCGACCACGCCTTCATCGCCGGTCTCGGCGGCGTCTCACGCTTTGGTCAAAAACACGGCGATCTGGGCGCCCGTATGCAGCGCGCGTTCGACCGCTTTGCCCACCGCCCCGTCATCCTGGTCGGCTGCGACATCCCCGATCTCGGCGTCGCCCATATCAAAGCCGCCGCCGCCGCACTCGGCCGCACCCGCGCGGTCTTCGGCCCGGCGCGCGATGGCGGCTATTATCTGGTCGGTTTCGCGCCGCTCAGGCCAGCCTGCGCCTTCAAATCCGTGCGTTGGTCCACCAGCCACGCACTGGCCGACACGCAGGCCAATATCCGGCGCAAAACCGCGCGCCTCGAACCGCTGGACGATATCGACGACCAAGCCGCCTTCAACGCCTGGAAATCCCGCCTCAATCCGCCGCCCCGCGCTGCGGCGTGCCGATCGGGATGATGGTTTTCACGATACTGGAATCCAGCGCCTCGAATTCCTCATAGCCGATGGTGGCGTAAAGCTCGGCCCGCGTCTGCATGCGGTCGGCCATGTTATGCGCCCCGCCGTCACGGGCGATGGCGGCGAATAACTCCGCCTGGGCTTTCGCCGCTACGCGCATCGAGGTCACCGGCCAGAGCACCATTTTATAGCCCATCTCCTCGAACTCGGCGGCGGTGAAAAACGGCGTGCGGCCAAACTCGGTCATATTGGCCAGCAGCGGCACGCCGGGCATCCGGGCGGCGAAGGCGCGGAACATCTCGGCGGTATTCAGCGCCTCGGGAAAAATCGCATCCGCCCCGGCTTGCATATAAAGTTTCGCCCGCGCCACCGCGCCATCGAGCCCCTCGGAGGCCGCGGCATCGGTACGCGCCATGATGAATAAATGCCGCCGCGCCTGGGCCGCCGCCGCCACCTTGGCGGCCATATCATGCGGGTCGGCGAGTTTCTTGTCGTTCAAATGGCCGCATTTCTTGGGCAGCAACTGATCCTCAATATGCACCGCCGCCGCCCC
Organism: Rhodospirillales bacterium 20-60-12; assembly: GCA_002255495.1. Taxonomy (GTDB): domain Bacteria; phylum Pseudomonadota; class Alphaproteobacteria; order Acetobacterales; family Acetobacteraceae; genus 20-60-12. Next base: position 17,265 of record NCAP01000046.1, read on the forward strand.
GGCATCCTCGAACGCGCGCACCATATGCATCACGTTCAGCGCCTCGCCATAACCCGTATCGCCGTCAACCAGTACCGGCAGGCCCGAGGCGCGGGCCACCTGGCGAATGAAAAAACACACTTCATCAACCGTAATAATGCCCAAGTCAGGCAAGCCCATGGACGCGGTCATGGCAGCACCCGAGATATAGCAGGTCTGAAACCCCGCCTGCTTGGCCTGTTGCGCGGCAATGCCGTTATGGGTGCCCGGAATGCCCAATATGCCGGGCTTGGCGAGGGCCTCGCGAAAGCGCAGGCCAGCTGGTTTTTCGGGCAAATCGGCAGCGACGAGATATGTCATGAAGGCTTCCTATCAAAGATGTCCGGCGTTCAACGCGTCCTGTAAAATCTGTGCCTCGGCGCCGATGATGAGTCCATGGCGGATGAAAAAATCGATCAGCACCAAACTCACATTGAATTTGAAGCCATCGCCCCGGCGCAACGCCGTCAGCACGTCCTGAGCCCGCTGCAGGGTGAAACTCTCAACCTCGCCATCGACCGGCCGGGGCGTGAAATCCTCCGGCAATTCAACGTCATAGCAATATATGAAATCACGCCGCAGCCCTTCCGCACGCTCCATCGCATAAGCGATCCGCGCACGCAGGGCAGCCCGCCCGGCCAGCGCCGCCGGCATGGCGGCCTCTTCCTCGGCCTCTTTCACCAGCACCTCACGCGGGCTGAGCCCGGCATTCACCCCGCCCGCGACGATGTGATCAAGCTTGCCGCCATCGAGTTTTTTATCCGCAGCCCTGCGGGCCACCCATAAATACAGCCCATCCGCGCGCATCACATAGCCGTTCAGATGCACCCCGCAGCCGATCACCCCAAAGCCCGGCAGCGCGCCGCGGTCGATCCTGCCGAGGCTCGGCGCGTCCACATTGGGCTTGATATCGAACAATTCGCCGCGCATCCTGAGGCCGAACCCCGGCGCCAGCGCGGCCGCATGACCATTCAGCCGGTCCACCGCTTGCGGGGCCAGGATCAACCGGTCGGTCAGCTCCAATTCCGGCTCGCGCGCGCTCAGTGCCGCCGCCAGGTCCGGTTTGACATAGCCGACATGGTGCGCGCCGATGAAAAACGCCAACCGGTCGCCCGGCAGGCGGGCCGTCTGGCAGGCCTTGATATAGTGCAGCAATTGGTCGTCCGGGGCAGACATAACGGGGCAGACTCCTGTGCCTTGCATCTTTGCAATCAGCGCTCGCAGTGCCATGTGGCACTCATGAAGCCATCTACATCCCCCGCCGTGAAAACTGAAACCCCGGCCTGGCAAACCATTCGCTCGCTGCTGCCCTATTTATGGCCGAAAGGCGAATGGGGCTTGCGGGTCCGCGTCGTTCTCGCGGCCATCTTCCTGATCGCGGCCAAGCTCGCCACCGTCTATATCCCGATCCTCTATTCCGAAGCGGTGAACGCGCTCTCGCCCAAAGCCGGGCCCATCGTCATTCCGGCTGCCATCATCGTCGCCTATGGCTTTGTTCGCGTCGCCTCGGCCGCTTTCGGCGAATTGCGCGACGCCGTGTTTTCCGCCGTGCAGCAGCGCGCCGCCCGGGTGGTTGCGCGCCAGACATTCGAGCATTTGCACGCCCTCTCGATGCGCTTTCACCTCGACCGCCAGACCGGCGGCCTGTCGAACGTCATTCTGCGCGGCACCAACGGCATTCAAACCGTATTGCGCCTCGCCACCTTCAACGTGGTGCCCACCCTGTTCGAACTGCTCCTGACGGTCGGCATACTCTGGCATATTTTCGATTGGCGCTTTGCGCTGATCACCTTCCTCGCCGTCTCGCTCTACATGGTCTTCACCTTCAGCTTCACCGCCTGGCGGATCAAATTCCGCCGGATCATGAACGAGACCGACAACGAGGCGCAGACCAAAGCCATCGATTCACTGCTGAATTTCGAAACCGTGAAATATTTCGGCAACGAAGCCCATGAATCACGCCGCTTCGATGAAAGCCTCGCGCGCTACGAGAAAGCCTCCGTCCGCTCGCAAGTCACCTTGAACATGCTCAATATCGGCCAGGCGGTGATCATCTCGCTGTTTCTGGGCCTGCTGATGCTCATGGCCGCACGCGGGGTTGCGGCGCACACCATGAATGTCGGCCAGTTCGTGCTGGTCAATACCTATCTCATGCAGCTTTACATTCCGCTGAACTTCCTCGGCTTCGTCTATCGCGAGCTGAAACAGGGTCTGATCGATATGGAGCAGATGTTCGCGCTGCTGCGGGTGCCGCAGGAAGTCAAAGACCGTGACGGCGCACGCGACATCGCCCCGCGCGGCACGCCGGTCTCGGTCGAATTTCGCAATGTGGTGTTCGGCTACGGGCCCGATCGCGAAATCCTGCACGGCATCAGCTTCAAGGTCGAACCAGGGGCAAAGGTCGCACTCGTCGGCCCCACGGGCTCTGGAAAATCCACCGTCTCGCGCCTGCTGTTCCGCTTTTACGATGTCACCGGCGGCGAGATTTTGGTCGATGGCACCAACGTGCGCGACATCACCCAAACCAGCTTGCGCGGCGCCATCGGCGTCGTCCCGCAGGACACCGTGCTGTTCAACGACACGATCCGCTACAACGTCGCCTATGGCGATCCGCTGGCTGATGAACGCGCCCTCGAACAGGCCGCCCGTTTCGCGCAAATCCATGAATTCGTTCTGGCCTTGCCGCAGGGCTATAAAACCCGCGTCGGCGAGCGCGGCCTGAAACTCTCCGGCGGCGAAAAACAGCGCGTGGCGATTGCCCGCACCATCCTCAAGGACCCCCGCATCCTGATCCTCGATGAAGCGACCAGCGCGCTCGACACCGCAACCGAGCAGGAAATCAGCGCCGCCTTGCGCTCTGTCGCGCGGGACCGCACAACTTTGGTCATCGCCCACCGCCTATCAACCGTGGTCGATGCCGATGAAATCATCGTCCTGCGCGAGGGCCGCATCGTCGAGCGCGGCAGCCACGCCGCCTTGCTCGAAGCAGGCGGCGTCTATGCCGGCATGTGGGCGGCACAGGCCGAAATGGAGGAGGTTCCACCCCCCGGCCAGACGGTGCGCGAGGCCGCTGAAATCCATCCTTGATTTTATCGCGCCAGGGGCTTTTTCCGCCCCCTGCGCGCGCTATCTAACATGTTAAAGAGGTGAACCAAACCATGGATCATGACGTCCCGCCCGCCGATTTGTCGCATGCCGGATCGGTTGTCGACAAAGCCATCGAACATATGGTCGGCAAGAATATTTCTTCATTGGCCATTGCCTCGTCATTGCTCGGCGGCGCGCTCGGCATGTTGAGCCGCACCTTGCCCGACGAGACGATCGTGCAGATCCTCAACAACGCCATCCAAAGCGTTCAGCGCGGCGAATTGCACGGCCATGACGAACCGCGCCAATAAAATCATTGACGAATCATAACAATTTATCTACAGCTCCATCTACAAATTAACTAGTCGCACGGCTTCGCGGCCTACAATCGGTTCATTATTAGATGAGATCTTCTTTCAGAAAGAGAGTATCGGCCTTTTTTGTATCCGTGGAAAAAAATGATAAATGGGTAAAGCTATACAAAATTTTTAGCCAAATAACGGATGTAACGGTGTTTGATCGCTATAGAAATTTTGCATCATCAATACTTACTAGCTCTGTTTTTCTGTATTTAGGTTGGTATCAACTAAGTTATTCGGAAACAATTTTCTATATTTGTATTGG
>NCAP01000047.1 GCA_002255495.1 Rhodospirillales bacterium 20-60-12
TCAAACAATGCGGTTTGCCCCCTTTCTGCCAGAGCCAGATTATTGGATTCTCAAGGCTCTGCCTTGAGCGGGGATCAAAGGGGCAGCGCCCCTTTGCCTTACTGACTATCCGCCCTGTTCCACCAAAGCGGCGATAGAGGCGCGCAGGGATTCGATGCCGAGTCCTGTGGCGGCGGATGTTGTGATGATGGTGTTGAGGCAGGCGGGGTGTTTTTTGTAGAGTTTTTCGATATCGGCTTGTTTGGCGGCGGGTGCGGTTGGTTTGGTATCATCGGCTTTGGTCAGGACAATTTGGTAGGCGACGGCGGCACGGTCGAGCAGGGTCATGACGGTATGGTCGGCGGCTTTGAGTTCGATCCGCGCATCGAGCAGCAGCAGCACGCGGCGCAAATTGGGCCGGCCGCGCAGATAGTCGAACATCATGCCTTGCCAGTCTTTTTTAACTTCTTTGGGGGCTTGGGCGTAGCCGTATCCGGGCATGTCGACGAGTACCAGGGGAGCTGCTTCGCAGCGGAAGAAATTCAGCTGGCGGGTGCGCCCTGGTTGCTGGGACATGCGGGCAAGTGATTTGCGCCCGGTCAGGGCGTTGAGCAGCGAGGATTTACCGACGTTGGATCGGCCGGCGAAGGCAATTTCGGTGCCGATCGGGTCGGGCAATTGGGTGATGGATTGGGCGGCGTAGAAAAAGTCGCAGCTGGAGGCGAAGAGTTTTCGCCCAGCCTCCAGCAATGCGGCGTCTTGTGCGGCGGTGGCGGGTTCGATGGTCAGGTGCGCGCCATCTGAAGGCTGCGCTTGGAGGCCCAGCGCATGATCAGCCATTGTTGGATGACGGTGAGGATGTTGTTCGTGGTCCAGTAGATCACCAGGCCGGCCGGGAAGCGGGCCAGCATGAAGGTGAAGATGAGCGGCATGAACTGAAACATTTTAGCCTGCACCGGGTCGGGCGGGGCAGGATTGAGGCGCTGTTGCAGATACATGGTGCCGCCCATGATGATGGGCAGAATTCCCAGATGCAGGAACGGCGAGATGGTGCTGGGGTCGAAGGGAATCAGCCCGAAGAGATTGAAGATATTGGTCGGATCGACGGCGGAGAGATCGTGGATCCAGCCATAGAAGGGCGCATGGCGCATCTCGATGGTGACGAAGATGACTTTGTAGAGCGAGAAGAAAATCGGAATTTGCACCAGCATGGGCAGGCAGCCGGCGGCCGGATTGATTTTCTCGGCCTTGTAGAGCGCCATGATTTCGGCTTGCTGTTTGGTCGGATCGTCTTTCAGGCGCTCGCGGATGGCGGTGACTTTCGGCGTCACCAATTTCATTTTGCCCATCGAGCTATAGGAGATGAAGGCGAGCGGCGAGAGCACCAATTTGGCGAAGAAGGTAAAGGCGATGATGGCGAGGCCGAAATTGCCAAGAATGTTGTTCAACCCATCGAGAGCGAAGAAGATGGGTTTGGTGAGGAAATAGAACCAACCGAAATCGATCGCTTTATCGAAGCTCGGGATATTATATTGGGTGCTGTAGCTGTCCAGCAGTTTGACGATTTTGGCACCGGCGAAGAGGTGAGTTTGGCTCTCCCCTGTCGCCCCCGCGGCGATGGATTGCGGCGTGGCGGCCATGAAATCGACCTGATAAGCGCCGTCGTCTGGCGCGCTGGGCGAGGCGATATAGCGGGCGGCGGCGGTGAGCGATGCGGTTTGCGGGGGGATCAGCGCGGTCAGCCAATATTTGCCGGTGATGCCGATCCATCCGCCATCGCTGGTTTCGGTATAGGCGGTGCCGCCGGCGCGTTTACCGTCATTTTTCACGGTCTCGTAGTTCAGCTCTTTCAGTGTGCCTTTGAACACGCCGAGCGGGCCTTTATGCATGATATAGGTGCCGGGTTCGGGCGGCAGATAATCGCGCTCGATGCGCGACCAGGGGAATAAAGTCACCGCCGCACCGGTGTTATTCACCACCGCCTGGCGGACGGTGAACATATATTTATCGTCGATCGAAATGATTTGCTGGAACACCAGCCCCGCGCCGTTATTCCACGACAAGGTGACCGGATGATCCTGGGTGAGGGTGCCGGCCGAGGCGGTCCAGAGGGTGGCGGGACCAGGGACGGCGATATTTTGCCCCGGTGCGGCGGACCAGCCGAATTGCACGAAATAGGGTTTCTGGCCGGTGCCATCGGAGAGCAGCTGGACCTGCGGCGAGGTTTTGCTGATAGTCTCATGATAATAGCGCAGTGTCAGGTTATCGAATTTCGCACCGACCAGGCTGATCGAGCCGGCGACGGCCGGCGCATCGATGTTAAGTTTAGGGGCGGCCTGCAAGGGCGTGCCGGGTGCAGTGGCGCCGACGGCCTGGCCAGGGGCGGCGTTGGTGCCCGGTGCGATTTGCGGCGCGGCGGCGGTGCTGCCGGCAGCCGGGGCACTGATCGCGGGCCGCGGCGGCGGATGCGGCAAAAACCGATCGATCCCCACCTGGAACACGACCAGTATGGCGAGCGAGATGGAAATAGCGAGCAGCAATCGTTTCTGGTCCATCAATCGGCCTTCGCAGGGGGAACGGGGTCATCCCCGCCCGGGTTCCAGGGGTTACAGCGCAAAATCCGCTTCGTGGCGAGCCATGACCCGCGTGCAGCACCATGAGTTGCCAAAGCGCCTTTGGCGTAGGCGCTGCAGGACGGTTCAAACCGGCAATTTGCGCCGATCACAGGGCGCAAAGTGAGTTCATATACTCTTACGGCGCCCGATAATACCCGTGCCGCGGGACTCATAGTAAGCTGCCTTGCGAGTGCACACGGGCCTGCACGGTCTGCCGTAAGGCGGCGCATAATTGGGGGAAGGGCAGTTTGGCGGTGTCGTGCCGGCCGATCAGCACCAGATCGACCTGCGTGAGGTTCAGTCCCGCAAGGGTCAGGCGCGCGGCCTCGCGTAGCCGGCGGCGGGCGCGATTGCGGGCCACGGCGTTGCCGAGTTTTTTGGTGGTCGTGTAGCCCACGCGTAGCGGTTCACCTGGGGCGGTCGGCAGAATTTGGACCACCATGCCGGCGGACGCAATTTTTTGTCCCCGTGCGGCGGCACGAAGGAAAAAAGCGCGTTTTTTCAGCGTTTCGGGCGGAGAAAAATTCATGCAACGCCGGTCCGCGCGGCGATCAGCTTTTAGGCCGAAAGTTTCTTGCGGCCTTTGGCGCGGCGGTTGGACAGAACCTTGCGGCCGCCAACAGTCGCCATCCGGGTGCGGAACCCGTGCCGGTGCTTCCGGACGAGCTTTGAAGGTTGATAAGTCCGCTTCACGACAAAATACTCCGACGAAATCCAAAAACACGAAAAACGGCCGGGCCATCACGGGCACAGCCATGTAAGCGGGTCGTATAGGGGTGGCAGGGCAGTGCCGTCAATCACGGAGATGAATGATCTGTGCCGTAAGCTGCGCGGACCATGGCGGTCTCGCGCATTTTAGGCGGGCGGGGGCTGGCTGGTGGTGCCGGGTGAGGGATTTGAACCCCCGACCTTCGGTTTACAAAACCGCTGCACTACCACTGTGCTAACCCGGCGCGCCCCTCCGGTAGCGCGAAGTGAAGCGGGATTCAACAACCCGCGCGAAGGCATTTGGCACCCCCCCTTGATCGGGCGGCGCGGTGGGGTCTATAGGGGCGCTCCTGAAATGGGGTCATAGCTCAGTTGGTAGAGCGCTTGAATGGCATTCAAGAGGTCCGGGGTTCGATTCCCCGTGGCTCCACCAGATTTCCCCGCGCCGCTCCAAACATGACAATTAGTTTGAGACTAGATTGCCGGAACGCAATCTATCTGCGATATAAAGCATCGAAGATGCTGGGTTCACAGTATCTTTCGGCCATTAAATGACGCGTTCAAAAAATATCTGGAGGATACCACATGAAAACAGCTAATCCCGCGCCGCTCGGGCTGTTCGGCTTCGCCCTGACCACATTCTTGCTGAGCATGATCAACGCTGGTTTCATCCCCGGCACCGGCTTGGGTGTTGTGTTGGCCATGGCCTTCGCATTCGGCGGTTTCGCTCAATTCTGCGCGGGGCTGATGGAAATGACAGTCGGCAACACGTTCGGCTTTGTCGCATTCTGCAGCTACGGCGCATTCTGGCTGAGCTTTGCGCTGTTCGTTGAATTTTTTGCCAAAGATGTGCCGGGTGTGATGGTCGGCTGGTATTTGGCCGCCTGGGGCGCTTTCACCTTTGTGATGTTCATTGGCACATTCGCGCTGAACCGCGCGTTGCAGGCGATTTTCTTTGTGCTGACGATCACGTTTGCGCTGCTCGCCCTGAAGGATCTCACCGGCAATGCAGCACTTGGCGGCTATGGTGGTGATCTGGGGATCGTCACGGCGTTCCTGGCTTTCTATCTCGGCGCGGCCCATGTCATCAACGGCACGCATGGCCGGGTGATTCTGCCGATCGGCGGCTGATCGCGCGATCGATAAGACTTCAGGTTGGGTCGCTTGACCCTTCCTGAAGCTTCAACATGATTTGACACCATAATTTTGAGCGGGTCGTTGTAAAAAACGATGGCGCGCTCGACTTTCCGACCGACACCCTGGCGTGCATAGCCGGGATGATGACCGCCGTTGAGGGAGCGAAAATGAGCCGCTACGAAGCTGTATATGGCGACTGGCAGCGCGACCCTGAGGCCTATTGGCGACAAGCTGCGCAATCGATCCATTGGACCCGACCGTTCGACCGCGTGTTCGCCCCCGAGATCGGCCCGTTTGGGGTCTGGTTTCAAGGCGGCGAACTCAATACCTGCTTTAATTGTCTGGACCGGCATGTCATTGCCGGCGCCGGTGAGCGCCCAGCTTTGATCTGGGACAGCCCGATGACCGGCCAGATCAAGACATTTACCTACAGCGCCTTGTTGCGGCGCACGGCGAAATTGGCCGGTGCGCTGGCCAGACTCGGCGTGGGCAAAGGCGACCGGGTCGTGATTTACATGCCCATGGTGCCCGAAGCCGCGATTGCGATGCTGGCATGCGCAAGGCTTGGGGCGATCCATTCCATGGTGTTCGGCGGATTTGCCGCCCCCGAACTGGCCAGCCGGATTGCCGATGCCAAGCCGAAACTGGTCATTGCCGCCTCCTGCGGATTGGAGCCGGGCCGGGTTGTGGCCTATAAACCGATCGTCGATGCGGCATTTGAGCTTTCGCCGCACAAGCCACATGCCTGCTTGATTTTTCAGCGTGAGGCGGCACCCGCATCGATGGTGGCGGGGCGCGACCATGATTTCATCGAGGCTGAAGAGGCGGCCACGCCGCATGATCCGGTGCCGGTGGCCGCGACCGACCCGCTTTATATTCTTTACACGTCGGGCACGACCGGCCGGCCCAAAGGAATTGTGCGCGATAATGGCGGCCATGCGGTCGCGCTGGCGACCTCGATTCCGCTGATTTACGACACCCACCCGGGCGATGTGATGTGGACGGCATCCGACGTCGGCTGGGTGGTGGGCCATACCTACATCGTCTATGCGCCGCTGCTCGCCGGGGTAACCACGGTGATGTACGAGGGCAAACCTGTCGGCACGCCGGATGCAGGCGCGTTCTGGCGGGTGACGCAGGCGCATCAGGTGAAGACCCTGTTCACGGCGCCTACCGCTTTGCGGGCCATCAAGCAGCAGGACCCGGAGGGCAAACTGATCGGCCAATATGATTTATCGCGTTTGCAGGCGCTGTATCTGGCCGGTGAGCGCTGCGACCCGCCGACCGCGATCTGGATCGAGGCTTTGCTCAACAAACCGGTGATCGATAATTGGTGGCAGACCGAAACCGGCTGGCCGATCAGCGCGCGGTTTCGCGGGCTGGGGCTGACGCCGTTCAAACCCGGCTCCGGCGGGCGGGCCTGCCCGGGCTATGAGGTGCAGGCGCTGGACGGCGAGGGGGTGGTGATGAAGCAAGGGGAGATTGGCAGCTTGGCGATTAAATTGCCGATGCCCCCCGGTTGTGCGCCGACCCTATGGGAGAACGAGCAGGGTTATAAAAACGCCTATCTGCTCGATTATCCGGGCTGGTATCGCACCGGCGATTCGGGTGCCGTGGATTCGGATGGCGATATCTGGGTCATGGGCCGCACCGATGATATCATCAATGTCGCGGGCCATCGGCTATCCACCGGGGCGATGGAAGAGGTGCTGGCGGGTCATCCGGATGTCGCCGAATGCGCGGTGATTGCGCGGATCGATCCGGTGAAGGGTGAATCCCCGCTCGGGCTTGTGGTGTTGAAATCCGGCGTGAACCGGCCAGACGCCACGATCACGGCGGAGCTGGTCGCTTTGGTGCGCGAAAAAATCGGCCCGGTGGCGGCGTTCAAGGAAGCCGTTATCGTGCCGCGATTGCCGAAAACCCGGTCGGGGAAAATTCTGCGCGCGACGATGAAAAAACTTGCCAATGGTGAAGATTTCGTCATTCCCCCGACCATTGAAGATTCCTCGGTTTTGGATCAGATCAAGGTCAGTCTCGGCGTTTAGATCGATCACGTCTTGGTTCAATCCGCTTGATTCGATCCAGGACCGTGACATTGATCTCCAGATCATTGATATCGCGGGTTGCGTCGGCCTGGATCGGGGTGCGAATTTGGCTTTAACGGCGACTGGGCGTAGAGGAATGCGGGTCCGGCCGATCAATATGCCGGCCGATAGAGGAGCGTAAGGTTATGGGTAGTCTCAGCATTTGGCATTGGCTCATTGTGCTTGCGGTCGTGCTGCTGGTTTTCGGCACCGGCAAGGTGAGCAATCTGATGGGTGAATTCGGCAAGGGGATTAAATCCTTCAAGCAGAATATTTCAGACGAACAGGGCAAAGATGCCTCGATGGCGGACAGCGCGCCCCCCGCCGGCCTGAACCCGAGCACATTGAATGCACCGGGCACAACAACAAATCAGACCAATAGCGGCGTCCGTCAGGGTTGATTTTCTGACGCGCCTTGGCTGTCGCTTATATGCAAGCCGGCATGAGCGATGAGCCCATGGTGCCGCCTGGATTCGCGGCATCCTTGGTCGAGATTGGCCAGCGAATGGACCGTTGCCGCTGGGTGCCGGGGTCGGCGGGAAATTTTTCCGCCCGCATCGATGACGAGCGCATCGCGATTACCCGCAGCGGCGTCCATAAAGGCCGGCTGACCGACGATGACATCATTGCCGTCAAATATGACGGCAGCGCGTTCGACCCCGGCGATCGGCCGTCGGCGGAGACGCTTTTGCACTGCCAGATTTATCAAAAATTTGCCGGCGTCGGTGCGGTCCTGCACGGGCATTCGGTCGCGGCCACCGTATTGTCGATGGCCAGCGATGCCGGCGGCATCGCTTTTTCGAATTATGAAATTCTCAAGGCTTTCGGCGGCATTCGGACCCATGAGACCGAAGTTATTCTGCCTGTCGTGGATAATGACCAGGACATGCCAAGGCTGGTCGCGCGGGTTGAACCGCTGCTGGAAATGGGCGCGCCGCTCGGCTATTTGATCCGCGGCCACGGCATTTATGCCTGGGGCGAAACCGTGGAGCATGCGTTCTGGCGGGTCGAAGCGCTGGAATTTCTGCTCGCCTGCGAGCTGGAACGGAGACGGATAAAATGAGCCGGTTGAGTATATTCGACGAACGACGCCCCGCCGCCCCCTTGTTTGTCACTGAGGATGGCGTCGTGATGGGCGCTAAACTTGGCGAGATCGGTGTGCGATTCGAGCGCTGGGAGAGCCCCGTCATGCTCGATGAGGATGCCAGCAGCGAAGCGATCCTGGCGGCGTTCAAGCCTTATTTGGATGAGCTCATGGGTGCGACCGGTGCAGGTTCAGCGGACGTGATCAAACTGACGCCCACACACCCCCAGGCGGCCGCGTTGCGGGCAAAATTTCTCGATGAACATCGCCATACCGAGGATGAAATTCGGTTTTTCGTCGAAGGCAGCGGGCATTTTGTCATGCATGTCGAGGGTCGCGTCTATGATGCGCTTTGCACCAAGGGCGACCTGATTTCGGTGCCCGCCAATACCAGACATTGGTTCGATGCCGGCCCGGCGCCGCTTTTCACGGCTTTGCGGGTGTTCAGCGACCAATCCGGCTGGGTGGCGCATTTCACTGGTGACCCGATCAGCGCGCAATTCGACCTGACGTGAGAATACCCGCGACTATTCTGGCCGATATCGAAGGCACGACGACGCCCATCAGTTTCGTGCATGAAACCTTGTTTCCGTATGCTCATGCCCGGCTCGACGGGTTTTTGGCGCTGCACGCCCATGAGCCCGAAATACAGGCGGCATTCGCGGAACTGGCCGAGATTGCGCCCGGTGCCCCGCCGGTTGAAACCTTGCGGGCGCTGATGGATATCGACGCGAAAGTAGCACCTCTGAAAACGATCCAGGGCCTGATCTGGGCTGAAGGCTACGCCAAACGCGAGCTGAAAGGTGCGCTTTATACCGATGTGCCGCCGGCGTTTCGGTTATGGTCTAATGCCGGGTTGGATTTGAATATTTATTCCTCCGGCTCGCGGGCGGCGCAGCAATTGCTGTTCCGGCACAGCGTGGCCGGCGATTTGACGATTTTGATCCGGCAATATTTCGACACAAGGATCGGCGGCAAACGGGAGAGCCAGTCATATCTGGCGATAGCCGACGCGCTGCAGACCAGCCCGGCCGATATTTTGTTTTTGTCGGATGTCGAGCTGGAGTTGGATGCCGCGGCGCAAGCGGGCTTGCAGGTTTGCCAATTGGTGCGCGAGGCCGATGGCACGCAGGCTTGCGCGCAGCATCCCTCTGTGCCGGATTTTGACAAAGTGGCCGCGTTGTTCGGACTGCCCCGACTTTGACTTGGCGGCCTTTGACCTGGCGGCCGTGGCGTTCTGACGCGCTGCGCGTCATGCTGGCGGGCGTTGCCAGCGCCTTGGCCCTGCCGCCACTTTATTTGCTGCCGGCGCTGCTGTTTATCATGCCTTGGCTGCTGCGCCGCCTGGCGCAAGCCGGCTCGGCGAAGCGCGCCGCCTGGCTCGGCTGGTGCTTTGGGTTCGGGCTGAACGTCGCCGGGCTCTATTGGATTACGATGCCGATTATGACTGAGGTTGGCACGTTCTGGTGGCTGGTGCCGTTCGCTGCCCCTTTGCTCGCCTTTGCGGTGGCGTTTTACAGTATTTTTCCGGCTTTGGCGGTCTATCGGATGCGCCCGGGGCTGCCGATGATCCTGGTATTTGCCGGGGTTTGGGTGCTGTCGAACCTGTTGCAACAATTCGCCTTCACCGGCTTTCCATGGAACATGTGGGGTGCGGACTGGACCATCCCCGGCCGGCTTGGCGATGTGCTGATCCAGCCCGCTTCGGTCATCGGTATTCATGGGCTGACCTTGCTGACGATCATATTGGCGTGCCTGCCGCTGCTCGGCCGGCGCGGCTGGTTTGGTGCAGCCGGCATGATGCTGCTTTGGGTCGGCTTTGGGCTGGCCCGGCTGGCCGGCCCGGCACTTGCCGACCAGAATCTGACATTGGGCCTAATCCAGCCCGATTTTTCAGTGCCAATGCAATGGGACCGGCCTGCTCTTGAGGCGCGCTGGCAGGTCGATCTGGACCAGACACGGCAAGCCATCGCGGCGGCCGGGCCAGGGCCCAAAGCGATCATCTGGCCGGAAACCGCAAGCCCCTGGTTGCTCGCGCGCGATGCAGGGGCGCGGGCCATGCTGGCTGCGGTCAGCGGCGACATCCCGGTGCTGGCCGGCACCATTCGTTTCGCCGCCGACGGCAGCCCGCGCAATAGCTTCGTTGTGGTTCAGGGGCCCGGACCCGTGCTGGCCCATTACGACAAGTTCAAACTGGTGCCGTTTGGTGAATATACCCCGGCCTGGGTGCCTGTGAAAATTACCCCCGGCGGCGGGTTTTCGCCAGGGCCCGGTCCGCGGACGTTGCATATTCCGGGTCTGCCGCCGTTCGACCCTCTGATTTGCTATGAGGCGATTTTCTCCGGCGAGACGATCGACAACACCGATCGACCGGATTGGCTGGTGAATATCACCGACGATGCCTGGTTCGGGAATTCATCCGGGCCGCGGCAGGATTTCGCCACCACCAGGTTGCGGGCGGTGGAAGAGGGCGTGCCGTTGATCCGCGATGCCAATTCGGGCGAGTCTGCGATGATCGACAGCTATGGACGGGTGCTCGCATCATTGCCGCTGCTGACCAAAGGCGTGCTGGTTCATAAACTGCCTGGCGCATTGAAAGCGACGATTTATAGCCGCTATGGCTTGAAAATCCCGTTCGCGTTAGCGCTGGTAACGCTCATTTTAGGGCTGATCGCGGCCAGAATCACGCGGAAACGCATCGAATTGTGATATAATTCGTCTTAATAATAATTCAATCTTGCATAAATTTTGTACTCCCCCTATCTTAACCTCTGGTAAATTTTTGTATTTCGCTGCACGGCAAGCGGGAAGCAAAACTTTAAGTCCAACCGGGCGGTAAGTTCGGTTCCGATTGATTGGCAAGGCTTGGCGCGAAAATGCTCCGGTTTTGTTCACACTTAAATTCATTGTCATGTGAGCATGACATCCGGGAGCAGGGTTCCAATGGCTGACGATATTCCAGAAAAAGCAGAGCGTGAAAGCCGGCCAAGTCCTATTGACATTCATGTTGGCTCGCGGGTCAGGCTGCGCCGCACCTTGCTTGGCATGTCCCAAGAACGACTGGGCGACGCGCTGGGACTGACATTTCAGCAGGTCCAGAAATATGAGCGCGGTGTCAACCGGGTGGGCGCTTCGCGCTTGTTCGATATCGCCCGTGTGCTGGATGTGCCGATCAGTTTCTTTTTCGACGACATGCCCGAAGGCATGAACGAGACGCCGATTTCTGGCCCGCGCGGCCGCAGCTATGGGTTTGCGGAAGCACAGGAACCATTTGCCGCTGGCATTGATGATCATTTGACCAAGCGCGAAACGCTCGAACTGGTCCGTGCTTATTATCGGATTACCGATGTGGCGGTCCGCAAGCGGGTGTTTGACCTGATTAAATCGCTTGCCCCTGCGGAAGCCTTCACCGAAGCGTGAAACAATCGAGCCGGCCGGGCTGCCCGGCCGGCTCGCTCGCTTTGCACCCGGGCAGCCTGCCCGCGCGGCGCGCACCCGGTTTGCCGAACCGACCGGCTCGGCTATAGAGCGGCTATGGACCTTAAAGATCATATTCGCGGCATTCCGGATTTTCCAAAGCCGGGCATTCTTTTCTACGATATTTCGACCTTGCTGCGCCATGCCGATGCCTGGCAGGTGGCAATGGGGCGCTTGGCCAAGCAGGTTCGGGCCTACCAGCCGGATTTGCTGGCCGGTGTGGAAAGTCGCGGCTTTTTGCTCGCCGCCCCCCTCGCGCTGAAACTGGGCTGCGGGTTCATTATGCTGCGCAAACGTGGCAAATTGCCCGGGCCTGTGGTGGCGCTGGATTATGAGCTGGAATACGGCACAGACCGGATTGAAGTGCAGGCCGATGCGATCAACAAAGGCGATAGGGTGATTGTGGTTGATGACTTGTTGGCGACCGGCGGTACGATGGCGGCCGGTATTGCGCTGTTGCGCAAACTCGGCGCCGAGGTTCCCGCTGCGGCAGCACTGATCGAGCTGAGCTTCCTGCACGGCCGCGACCGGCTGGATGTGCCCTTTGAAGCCCTGGTCTCCTACGATCAATAATAACAGGCAGGCCCCGTGAAGCGCCGCCAGCTTCTGGCCGGCGCGGGCGCCGCCTGGGCCATGACGGCCAGCCGGGCGGCGCGCGCCGAAGATGCTCTGGCAGCGACGCCGGTGATCACCGGGTTGGAAATTCTGGTGGCCGGACCCGCCGGCGGCCAGATGGACCGCTGGGCAAGAGCCTGCGCGCAAGGGCTGCAAGCAGGGTTCGGCGCGAGCCAGCCGGTTCTCACCCGCCCGGCCGGCGGGCTGGATGGCGTGACCGGGGCGAACCGCATGGAGGCTTTGGTGATGCCCGATGGCCGCACCGCCTCGATGCTGCCGGGTTCGGCGTTGATTGCGTTTTTGACCGGCGATTCGCGGGTGCAATTCCAGGTCGGGCATTTTGTGCCGGTGCTGGCCGGCGTGAGTTCCGCCTTGCTGATGGTGCATGGCGGGCTGGGGCGGCTGCAGGGACAAAAAGCCGGCAAATTCGGGCCGCTGAGGATTGCCGCAGACTCGCCGCAAAGCCCGGATCTGGCCGCTTTTCTGGCACTTGAGCGGCTTGGCGTGCCGTTTCAGCCGGTCTTTGGATTGCGTGGCATCGATGCCAAGGCGAAAGCCTTCGCCGCCGGCGAGGCCGATGCGGTGCTGGTGCAAGGCGAGGATGTGCCTGCCGATGCCGCGCTGCTCTCGGCGAGCGGCGGCGAACCGCTGGTCAGTCTGGGGATGATTGCGCCCGATGGCTCGATCATGCGGGACGGTTTGTTCCCGGCTTTGCCCCTGGTGTCCGAACTGGCCCAGACCTGGGGCGCCAAACCGTTGCCCGCATTGCTTGAGGGGGCATTTGAAGCCGCCGCCGCGGCGGCCCGGCTGGATTTCATTTTGGTCTTGCCGCATCTCACCTCGCCTTCGGCGATCGCCCAGTGGCGGCAGGCCGGGCAGAGCGCCATTGCCGCCCCGGCGATGCAGAGTGCGGCCTCGGGCAGTGCGGTCAGTTTGCTGGGTTCGCTTGGCGCCGAAGCCGCCCTGGCACCGATGGGATTGCCGGCGGAGGACATATTGGCGCTGCGCTCGTGGCTGATGCAGACATTCGGCTGGCGGGCCAGCTGATGGCCTTGCCGTGGCGCGGGTAGTTCCCCGCTTCGTCTGCTCGTCCTGTGGCGCGGTGGCGACGAAATGGGCGGGAAAATGCGAGGCCTGCGGGGCATGGAACACGCTCGAACAGGATGAAGCAGCACCGCCTTCGGCGGTGGGCTTGGGCAAAGCCGGCAGCCGCAAATCCAACGTGATCGAATTTGTCGGGCTCGCAGGCGTGGCCGAGCCGCCGCCGCGCGTGCCGACCCTGATTGCCGAATTTGACCGCGTGCTGGGCGGTGGATTGGTGCCGGCCTCTGCGGTGCTCGTCGGCGGCGATCCCGGCATCGGCAAATCGACCTTGTTGCTGCAAACCGCTGCCTCACTCGGCCGGGCGGGCAAGCGGGTTGTCTATATTTCGGGCGAGGAATCGATCGACCAGATCCGCATGCGGGCGCGGCGGCTGGGGCTGACCGATTCGGCCGTGGCGCTGGCGTCGGTGACCAATCTGGCGGAAATTCTCGCCAGCCTGCAAAGCGAGAAAGCGGCCTCGCTGGTGGTGATCGATTCCATCCAGACGATGTGGGCCGAGGAAATCGAATCCGCCCCCGGTACCGTAACGCAGGTGCGG
The DNA here is from genome assembly GCA_002255495.1 of Rhodospirillales bacterium 20-60-12. Classification (GTDB taxonomy): domain Bacteria; phylum Pseudomonadota; class Alphaproteobacteria; order Acetobacterales; family Acetobacteraceae; genus 20-60-12. The sequence goes on from NCAP01000047.1 coordinate 13,342, forward strand.
GCAGCGGCCTTTGCGCTGATCCGGGCCGCGAAATCATCAGGCTTCGCGTTGGTCCTGGTCGGCCATGTCACCAAGGACGGCGCGCTGGCAGGCCCGCGCGTGCTGGAGCACATGGTCGATGCCGTGCTCTATTTCGAGGGCGATCGGGGCCATCAATTCCGCATCCTGCGCGGTGTGAAAAACCGGTTCGGCGCGACCGACGAGATCGGCGTCTTTGAAATGACCGCCAAGGGGTTGGCCGAAGTGGCGAATCCTTCGGCTTTATTTCTGGCGGAGCGGCGCGGCAATGTCGCGGGCTCGGCGGTGTTTGCCGGGCTGGAGGGCACCCGCCCGGTGCTGATGGAGGTGCAGGTTTTGCTCGCACCCAATGCCGGCGGCTCGCCCCGCCGCTCGGTCATCGGTTGGGATGGCGGGCGTCTGTCGATGATCCTGGCGGTGCTGGAAACACGCTGCGGGCTGAAACTCTCGGCGCATGATGTTTATTTGAATGTCGCGGGCGGCTTGCGGATCAGCGAGCCGGCGGCGGATCTGGCGGTGGCGGCGGCTTTGGTCTCTGCCCTGGCCGACGTGCCGACCGACCCGAGCATGGTATTCTTTGGCGAAATCGGCCTCTCGGGCGAGTTGCGGCAGGTGGCGCAGGCGGAAGCCAGGTTGAAGGAGGCGGCGAAGCTCGGCTTCGCCCGCGCCGGACTGCCGCGCCTGGTCGCCGGGGGCAACCGCAAAATTTCCGCCCCTGCCGGGCTCGCGCTGGTCGAGCTTGGGCACCTAACCGACCTTGTTGCCACCATCGCGACAGGCCAGATGAAAGCGGGTAAATCACCATCCCCAGCACAGCAGAACCGGGAGCGCCGCGATGACATGGGTTGATGCAACGGCCATCGGGATTGTGCTGCTGTCGGCGCTGATGGCACTGGTTCGTGGGTTCGTGCGCGAAGTGCTAGGGGTCGGCGCATGGGTGGGTGCAGTGGCGGCAGCGTGGATTTTCCACCCGCTGATTGCGCCCACGGTGGCGCAGATTGTGCCGATCCCGAAAGCGACATTGCCGATTTCCCTGGGTGTCGTGTTTTTGGTCGTATTGATTGTGCTGAGCATCATCACCGCCTGGATCGGCGGGCTGGTGCGCGATTCCGCACTCTCAGGGCTCGATCGCACATTGGGTCTGGCATTCGGGTTGCTGCGCGGCGGGATTATTCTGGTGCTGCTTTATGTCGCGCTGTCGATGTTTGTGGAGCCTGCCGAATGGCCGGTCGCCCTGCAGAATGCCCGCAGCCTGCCGATGGTGCGCAGCGGTGCTGTATGGGCGATCGATTTTCTGCCGCCCAATTACCGCCCGCATATCGTCACCACACCCGGCAGCAAGGCGCCGCCTGCCACGGTATTAATGACCCAGCCGATTACCGGCGGCACCGATCAGCCAGGGGGGGATCAGCCAGCGGGGGATCAGCCGGCGCCCGGTAATCAGGCAACCGGTACCGCCGCTTCGGGTGACGGCAGCGCAGCAGGGCAGCAATCGCATTAGATCAATATTGGTTTGGATGGATTCACTTGACTCCAGCTAAACCATTGAAATTGATCGACAAATGAACATAGAGCGTGTCGTTGTAAAACGATCACGCTCTAGCTGATACCGGTTCTGCTCGACATCATGCCCCTTGCGGCCTAGATGGAGCACCATCTGCATGACAGGATCATGAATTGATCGACGACGACAGACCCCATGAAGAATGCGGCGTATTCGGTGCCTGGAATGTCACCGATGCCGCTGCCATTACCGCTCTTGGGCTGCACGCGTTGCAGCATCGCGGCCAGGAAGCCACCGGCATCGTCACGCATGACGGGGTGCGCTTTCATTCCCATAAAGGGCTCGGCTTGGTCGGCGATAATTTCGGTGACGCAAAAGTGATGGCGGGCCTGCCGGGCACCAGGGCCATTGGCCATAACCGCTACGCAACCACGGGCGAGACCGTGTTGCGCAATGTGCAGCCTTTATTCGCCGAATTCGAATTTGGCGGTCTGGCTGTCGGGCATAACGGCAATCTGACCAACGCGCATACGCTGCGCCGGGCGCTGACCAAGCGCGGCTGCCTGTTCCAATCGACCATGGACACCGAAGTGTTCGTGCATCTGATTGCCATCAGCCTGTATGCCAACGTGATTGATCGGCTGATCGATGCGCTCAAGCAGGTGGTCGGCGCGTATAGTCTGGTCTCGCTCACCAATGACAAATTGATCGGCGTGCGTGACCCGCTGGGCGTGCGGCCGCTGATTTTGGGCCAGGTGCACGGGGCCGATGGCACGCCGGGCTATGTGCTGGCGTCAGAGACCTGCGCGCTGGAAATTGTCGGCGCGCAATTCATGCGCGATATCGAGCCGGGCGAGATCGTCGTGATCGATACGACGGGGGTGCAGAGCATCAAGCCCTTCGGGCATCTCAAACCGCGCTTTTGCGTATTCGAATATATTTATTTTGCCCGGCCGGATTCGGTCATGGAGGGCACTTCGGTTTACACCGCGCGTAAATTGATCGGTGCAGAGCTTGCGCGCGAAGCACCGACGGATGCGGATGTGGTGGTGCCGGTGCCCGATTCGGGCGTGCCGGCAGCGATGGGCTATGCCGATCAGAGCGGCGTGCCCTTCGAGCTCGGGATTATCCGCAACCATTATGTCGGCCGCACCTTCATCGAACCGACCGATCAGATCCGGCATTTGGGCGTGCGCCTGAAACATTCGGCCAACCCGGCGGTGCTGGCGGGCAAACGGGTGATTTTGGTGGATGATTCCATCGTCCGCGGCACGACCTCGCAAAAAATCGTCGAGATGGTGCGTGCGGCGGGTGCGCGGGAAGTGCATATGCGGATTTCCTCGCCGCCGACGACGCATTCCTGTTTTTACGGGATCGACACGCCAGAGCGGGGCAAGCTTCTGGCAGCCCGCAATGACGTGGCGCAGATGGCCAAATTGATCGGTGCGGATAGTCTGGCTTTCATCTCGATCAACGGGCTTTATCGCGCTCTGGGCAAGACCGAGCGCAACGATGCGGCGCCGGCCTATTGCGATGCCTGCTTCACCGGCGACTACCCGATCTCATTGGTCGATCATGCCGAACCGCGCGAAGCACAACTGAGTTTGCTGGCTGAACTGACCTGAAGACAGAACGCGCCGGTTACGCGGTGACGTCGGCCTGCGGTCGATCATCGCCGCGCGCCAATTCGGTGTGCCATGTGCCGGCTTCATCCTGGAACTGGATATAGGCGGTCTCACCGGGAACACGCTGTTCATGGGCGACCCGATGCGCCGCCTTGAGAGCCTCCGTGCGGGTGCGGAACGGCTCGGAAAAAACATCCTCCAATTTATAAGCCCAACCGCCGTCGTGCGGCACCACGTGGTAATGAATATTGGTCATGGCGGAGCCTCCGGAAAGAAGGTGAATCATCGTTCGAAAAATCGCCCGTCGAGCAGAGACCGGAGATGTTCCGGCACAGGGACGATGAAGGATCATGACCATACTACGAAAGGCACTCAAGCGCATCAGGGCGGCATTGCGGGGCGGGGCAATGGCCGAATGATGCCCCGATTCGGAATCTTGCCATGCCGGATGCTGCGTATTATGGCCAGACCAGGGAACGGAGTCTCCCTGAGCAATTGCTCAAACCGCCCGCCTCTCAGGGATGATGGCTCCTGTCGCGTTTTGGTGCACCCGTTTAGATCAATATTGGTTTAGATGGAGTCGCTTGACTCCAGCTAAACCAATGAAATTGATCGACAAAATGAACATAGAGCGTGTCGTTGTAAAACGATCACGCTCCAGGGATGTGCCGAGCCACACGCCGCAGGTGAGCCGCCCCGCCATTTGCGATGTTCAAGATGAACGAGGGGCGTGGAGCGGATGATGATTTATCTCTGGGTAGCGGCTGGTGGCGCATTGGGCTCGATGGCGCGGTTTTATCTGGCCAATGTCATGACAATCTTGACCGGGCCGACATTTCCGTGGGGCACCTTGCTGATCAATGTGGTGGGGTCTTTTGTCATCGGCTTTTTTGGGGCCGCCACAGGGCATTTGGGCAGAATTGCAGTGCCGATCGAAATCCGGACTTTTGTCATGGTTGGTATTTGCGGCGGCTTCACGACCTTTTCCTCGTTCAGCCTGCAAACGCTCGAACTTGCCCGCGCCGGCGAGATGGTACGCGCGGGCTCATATGTCGCGGCGTCAGTTATTTTATGCCTCCTGTTCGTCTGGCTCGGTGTGGCGCTGGGGGGCAGTTTGTGGGGGCGGCAAATGCCATGAGCGCGGCCATTCTGGCGATTCTACCGACGGCGGAAACAGCGCACGCCATTCTGGATTATGCGGCCCATTACGCCGTATTGTTAGGCCGCGAGATCCTGGTTTTGCATCCTTGGGCGGACCCGTTGAGCACCACCGAGATGGGCGAAGTGCTGAGCGTGGCTGGCGAACAGGAAATCAAGGCAGCCCAGGAGAACGTGGCGCGAATAGTGGCAGCCCTGGTCGATGATTGGGCTCAAAAGCACACGCCTATCCGGCTGCGGCGCCATGAGAAATGGGGCTGTATGACGCATTATATTGCAGCATGCGGGGCAGAGGCCGCGCTGATCATTGCCCCGGCGAGCCCACCGAAAAGCGTCGGCGCGGATGCCTTGGATGCCGCCCTGTTCGAGACGGATAGGCCCATGCTGGTGGTGCCGAACGACAAGCTGGGCGGATTTTCCCACCTGGCCGTCGGCTGGAAGACCGGCGATCAATGGCGCGACTCCGTCGAGGCCGGGCAAGTCTTTCTGGCCGAATTCAGCACGCTCACAATGTTGCACCAAGGCAGCTTGGCACCGGGCGATGAGCAAGCGGCCCGTGTGGCGTTTGGCGGCCTGCCCGGGCAGATCAATATGGTCAGCATCCAGGAGGATCAGCGCGCGTTGGGTGAAATATTGGCCGAGCAAGCGGTTGCGGCCAGAGCTGATATGCTGCTGATCCAGGCTAATCGGCACCACAAAATAATGCAGTGGTTCACCGGCAGCGACAGCCGATCAATTTTGGCGAACCTGCGTTTACCGCTGCTGATTCTCAACGGATGAAGGGGGCGATGTAAACAGTCTAAGGCGCGGTATTTCGATCGCCGGGCAGCGATCCATCACCACCGCCAAACCGGCGGCACGGGCGCGGGCGGCGGCGGCTTCGTTGATCACGCCCAACTGCATCCAGATGGTTCGCGCACCCAGGCTGATCGCCTGCTCGACCGGGTCCATCACCAGATCCGGCGCACGGAACAAATCGACCATGTCGAGCGGGCCCGCTTCATCAAGACGGGCGACAACCAGGCGGCCGTGAAGGCTTTGGCCCGCGAGGCCCGGATTGACGGGGGTCACGTCAAACCCATGCGCCAGCAGGAACGCCATCACTTCGTTCGAGGGCCGGGCCGGGTTCGCGGACGCGCCGACCAGCGCGATGCGCTTGGTACGCGCCAGGATGAGCCTGATCGCTGCTTCGTCTAATCCATCGGCACTCACGCATGCGGCCTTTCGCTTGCCATCATCTGAAGCTAATCGGGGGGTATGCAGCGCCCCTTCCTGACCTATGCCGTTATCACGCTTTGCGGTCTGGCGACCATATTGGGCTGGGCCTGGCCGAACCGGCCGCAGGCGGGCGATGTGACCATGCCGGGTGCCAAATTCGCCTCGGTCTCATATGCGCCCTATCGGGCCTGGCAGTCGCCTTTGACCAAAAGCTTTCCCGATGCCGCCGAGGTCGCGCAGGATTTGGCACTGGTGGCCAAGCACGCCGAGGGCATACGAACCTATTCCGCGCTGGAAGGCGATTACGATATCGGCGCCTTGGCAAAGCAGGCGGGGCTGCATGTGTGGCTCGGCATATGGCTGGGATCGGATCTGGCCAGCAATCAGCGTGAAATGGCGGCCGGCATTGCCGAGGCGAATAAGCACCCGCACACCATCACGCGGGTGATCGTCGGCAATGAGGTTCTGCTGCGCCGTGATCTCTCGGTCGATGCGTTGATCGCCGATATCGATCAGGTGCGCGCGCAGGTGAAGCAACCTGTCGCCTATGCGGATGTTGCCAAATTCTGGCTGGAATTTCCGCAAGTGGCGCCGCATGTCGATGTGGTGATGATCCATCTGCTGCCTTATTGGGAGAATCATCCGTTCAACGTCGATAGCGCGATCAGCCACGCTGCCGCGACGATCGATCAGGTGAAGGCGAAATTTCCCGGCAAAATCATCGCAGTCGGCGAAACCGGCTGGCCGAGCCGCGGGCGGCAGCGCCAGGGTGCTGTGGCGAGCCGGGTGAACGAGGCGATTTTCATTCGCAAATTCGTCAGCCTCGCGGATAAGGATCATATCGATACCAATATCATCGAGGCGTTCGACCAGATCTGGAAAGCAAATGACGAAGGCACGGCGGGTGCCAATTGGGGCATTTGGAATGCCCAGCGTGTGTTGAAATTTCCGCTCAACGGCCCGGTGATCGAGCATCCGCATTGGCCCGATTATGTCGGCATCGCCATTATATCGGGGCTTGCTTTGTTTGCTGTGGGCGGGATGTTCAGCCCCGGTATGGCGCTGCTGGCTTTCGCACTGGGCAATGCGCTCGCCTACGCTTGGGCTTTTACCGTTCCGGTCATTTACGATGATTATCTATGGGCAGGCGCGCTGATCAATCTGCCGGCACAAATGATCCTGGCCCTGTTTGCCATGCGCCGCTTTGCGGGCGGGCAGCGCACGCAGGTTAGTGGCGCGCAGACGACGCAGCTTGTGCGCTCGCTGCTGCTGTGGCGCGTGCCGCGCGGCTTCTGGCGCGATTGGCCGGGCCGGGCGTTCGATGATCTGACGTTCTTGTTTCTCTGGGCCGCCGCTGTCACTCAATTGATGCTCGCTTTCGACCCGCGTTACCGCGATGCGCCGCTCGCGGTGTTTGCAGTGCCTGTTGTTATATCAGGCTGGCGCTTGCTTAAACGCGATTTTCCTGGCCGGGGCGGATGGGAAGAGTGGGTTGCAGGCGGCGCATTGACCGCCTGCGCCCTGGTGAGTTTTTATATCGAAGGGCCGCTCAACCACGAATTCATCATCTGGAATGCTCTCGCATTGCTGCTGGCCGCCCCTTATGGCGCGGGCATATTGAACAACCGTGTTTCACCGAAATCCAGCGTGACGAACTGATCAGCCGCCATACCCGCATTGTCTCGCGCGATAGCCAGATCGCGCTCGGGTGCATCGATCGCCTCTTCGGTTAATTGGAATGTGCCGAAATGCATGCCGATGGCCTGTTTGGCGCCCAGATCGGCAAAGGCCATGACCGCATCTTGCGGATTCATATGCACCGGACCCATGAACCAGCGCGGTTCGTAAGCGCCGATCGGCAGAAAAGCGAGATCGGGCGCGCCGCATCGCTCGCGGATGTCAGTGAAATATTTCGTATAGCCCGTGTCGCCGGCAAAATAGATTTTATGGCCGCGATGCACCAGCATGAAGCCGCCCCACAGCGCATGATTACGATCGTTCAAGCCACGCGCTGCGAAATGCCGTGACGGGGTGATGGTGATATGCGCCTCGCCATGGCTGTGATGCTGCCACCAATCAAGCTCGGTTGCACCATGGATGCCCTTGGATGCCAGGTAATC
>NCAP01000048.1 GCA_002255495.1 Rhodospirillales bacterium 20-60-12
GATGACGCAATTGCGTGAAATCGCTGCCAAGAAAATGATCCATATGAACGCCAACGACGTCGATGGTGCGGTGCGTATGTTGATCGGTTCCGCCCGCTCGATGGGCATTTCCGTGGTGGAGGGCTGATCCATGGCCAAGAATAAACGTCTAACCAAAGCCAGCGAAACCATCGACCGCGCCAAGAATTACGCGCTGCTCGATGCGATGAAACTGGTTAAAACCAATGCCAGTGCGAAATTCGATGAAACCGTTGAAATTTCGTTGAATCTGGGCATCGATCCGCGCCATGCCGACCAAATGGTCCGTGGCCTGATCTCGCTGCCCAACGGCACCGGCAAAACTCTGCGCGTGGGCGTATTCGCCCGTGGCGCGAAGGCCGATGAGGCTTTGGCTGCTGGTGCTGATGTGGTCGGCGCCGATGACCTGGCCGAGAAGGTTCAGGCCGGCGAGATTGCGTTTGATCGCTGCATCGCAACGCCTGACATGATGGCTCTGGTCGGTCGCTTGGGTAAAATTCTCGGGCCGCGCGGCCTGATGCCGAACCCCAAGCTCGGCACCGTGACCATGGATGTCAAAGGTGCTGTGACCGCTGCCAAATCCGGCCAGGTTGAGTTCCGCGCTGAAAAGGCCGGGATCATCCATGCCGGTATCGGCAAAGCGAGCTTCTCCGAGGATCATTTGATCGAGAATGCGAAAGCCTTGATCGACGCGATCCAGAAAGCCAAGCCAACCGGCGCCAAAGGGACCTATCTGCAAAAGGTCGCGCTGAGTTCAACCATGGGCCCGGGCATCAGCGTTGATGTCGCGAGCATCGCGGTCTGATTTTTGAGAATTCTCCGGCGCTTTGCGGCGCCGGAGGGCAGGGGGGTGTGAGCCTCCCGAACCTGTCCGAGACGATACGTGGTTTTGCGGAACTTTAAGGAATCGAGAGATTCGCGGATCGGAGACGGGTCGCCGGATGAAAATTTCGGTGGTTCCGACTGAGTAAGGACAGGCGAACCGGATTTTGGGGATGGTCCCCGGAATCCTTGGGCAACCCGGCCGAGCGCGGTCCAAACGCGCATCGGCCAGTGAGTGGAGACCGACATGGATCGCATAGAGAAGCGTGAATTCGTCGCCGAGCTTGCCGAGGTGTTTGCCGCAACATCGATGGTGGTCGTGACCCGCAATGAGGGTCTGACCGTTGCTGATGTGACGGACCTACGCCGCCGCATGCGCGCCGCGGGTGCAAACTTCAAAGTCGCGAAAAACCGTCTGGCCCATCTCGCTTTGGAAGGTACCCGATTTGACGGCCTGAAACCCATGCTGAAGGGGCCGACCGCGATCGCGTGGTCAACCGACCCTGTGGCTGTGGCGAAGGCGGCCGTTGAGTTCGCCAAAATCAACGACAAACTGGTTCTGGTCGGAGGTGCGCTTGGCACCCAGATGCTCGATGCATCTGGCGTCAAGGCGCTGGCCGAACTGCCGTCGCTGGATACGTTGCGTGGCAAGCTGCTGGGGATGTTTCAGACCCCCGGCACGCGGATCGCGAGCGTTCTTCAGGCGCCGGCTGGCCAGCTTGCGCGGGTTTTTGGGGCCTACGCCAAAGCGGGTGAAACCCCGACGGCTGAGGCAGCTTGAGTGCTGCTTTTTGCTCCTGTGATTGAAATAAGCTTGTCCGGCGCGGTGCTGGCTTGCATGGAACCAACCGAATACTAAATAAAGGGTATCAAAAAATGGCTGATCTGGCACATCTGGTGGAAGAGCTCTCGAAATTGACCGTTCTCGAAGCGGCCGAGCTCTCTAAAATGCTTGAAGAAAAGTGGGGCGTCTCCGCTGCGGCGCCTGTGTCTGCTGCTGCGGCCCCGGCGGCTGGTGGTGGCGCTGCTGCCGCTCCCGCTGAAGAGCAGACCGAGTTCACGGTGATCCTGGCGAAAGCCGGCGACAAGAAAATCAACGTGATCAAGGAAATCCGCACCATCACAGGCCTTGGCCTGAAGGAAGCGAAAGATCTCGTTGAGGGCGCGCCGAAGACCATCAAGGAAAGCGCGACCAAAGACGAAGCTGAGAAGATCAAGAAGGTTTTGGAAGAGAACGGCGCATCTGTCGAAGTTAAGTGATTTTCCATGTGCGGGCTGCCTCATGGGCGGCCCGCACACCAGCGCTCAAGCGAGCGGGATGCCATCTGGCACCCCGCCCTTTTGGCGTGGCTGACCCCTGGGATTGGCTGGCTACCGCGTAAAGACGTAAATTTTTAGATCGGGATTGAGCGATGAATGCAATTACTGGCATAGGCAAGGGTTCTTTCACGGGGCAGAAGCGGATACGCAAAAGCTTCGGACGCATCCCCGAAGTAGCCCCGATGCCCAACCTAATTGATGTTCAGCGCGCCAGTTATGACGCGTTTTTGCAAATGAATATTTCCCCCGATTCACGCACCGTGAGCGGCCTGCAGGAAGTGTTCAAGGGCGTCTTCCCGATTGACGATTTCGCCGGCCGCGGCCGGCTTGAGTTCGTCCATTACGAGCTGGAAGAGCCGAAATACGATGTCGAGGAATGCATCCAGCGCGGCATGACCTATGCGGCACCGTTGAAGGTTATCCTGCGCCTGATCGTTTGGGACATCGATGAGGATACCGGCTCGCGCTCGATCCGCGACATCAAGGAGCAGCCCGTTTATATGGGCGACATGCCGCTGATGACCGATAACGGCACGTTCGTGGTCAACGGCACCGAGCGCGTCATTGTCAGCCAGATGCATCGCAGCCCGGGCGTGTTTTTCGATCACGATAAGGGCAAGACGCATTCATCGGGCAAATATCTGTTCACGGCACGGGTCATTCCGTATCGCGGCTCGTGGCTCGATTTTGAATTCGACGCCAAAGATCTTGTTTATGTGCGCATCGATCGCAAGCGCAAATTGCCGGTGACGACGCTGTTGCTGGCGATGCCGAGCCGCGCGACCGAAGCTTTGCAGGCAGCGCGCGCGGCTAAGGGCGAGAAGCTCGAGATTTCTGAAATCAAGGGCATGGATGCCGAGGAGATTCTCGCGGCGTTCTATGGTCAGGTCAGCTTTACGCGCACCAAGGATGGTTGGGCCCGGCCGTTTGAGGCGGACGCTTTCCGCGGCATTAAACTGACTGAAGACATGATCGATGCCGATACCGGCGAGATCGTCGCCAAGGTCGATGAGAAACTCACCGCCCGGGTGCTCAAGAAAATCGGCGAGAAGACCAAGCAGGTGCTGGTTGGCCGCGTCGATCTAATCGGCCGGTTCATTGCCGAGGATTTGTTTGACCCCAATACCGGTGAAATTTTCGCCGAAGCGGGCGAAGAAATCATCGATGCTAAGCTCGCCAAACTGGAAGAGGCCGGCCTTGATACGCTGCCGACCCTGGCGGTTGATCAATCCAACGGCCCGTGGATCCGCAATACGCTCTCGGTCGATAAGAACGCCAACCGGGAAGATGCGCTGATCGATATCTATCGTGTCATGCGCCCCGGCGAGCCGCCCACCGCCGAGACCGCCGAAGCCTTGTTCCGTGGCCTGTTCTTCGATTCCGAGCGCTATGATCTCTCTTCGGTCGGCCGGGTGAAAATGAATATGCGCCTGGGCGTGGAGGCTGAAGATTCCGTGCGCGTATTGCGCAAGGAAGACGTGTTGCGGACGGTGAAAATTCTCTGCGAATTGAAGGATGGTCGCGGCGCGATCGACGATATCGATAATCTGGGCAATCGCCGCGTGCGCTCGGTCGGCGAGTTGATGGAGAATCAATATCGCCTGGGTCTGTTGCGCATGGAGCGCGCCATCCGCGAGCGGATGGGCTCGGTCGATATTGATGGCGTGATGCCGCATGATTTGATCAATGCGAAACCGGCAGCGGCCGCGGTGCGCGAATTCTTTGGCTCGTCGCAGCTTTCGCAATTCATGGATCAGACCAACCCGCTTTCGGAAGTCACGCATAAGCGCCGTTTGTCAGCACTTGGACCTGGCGGATTGACGCGCGAGCGCGCTGGCTTCGAAGTGCGCGACGTGCACGCGACACATTATGGCCGCATCTGCCCGATCGAGACGCCCGAAGGCCCGAATATCGGTCTGATCAACAGCCTCGCGACCTATGCGAAAGTGAATAAGTACGGGTTCATCGAGACCCCGTATCGCATGGTCGAGAACGGTGTGGTGAGCAAAGAGTGGAAATATCTCTCCGCCATGCAGGAGGAAAAACTCACCGTTGCACAGGCTGATGCGAATACCGATGCCAACGGTAAATTCCTCGATGATCTGGTTTCGGTGCGCCGCAATGGCGATTTCCGTCTGGTCAAACCCGAGGACGTGACGGCGATTGACGTCTCGCCCCGCCAGCTCGTCTCGGTCGCCGCGGCATTGATCCCGTTCCTGGAGAACGACGACGCGAACCGCGCGCTGATGGGCTCGAACATGCAGCGTCAGGCGGTGCCCTTGGTGCAGTCCGACGCGCCATTGGTGGGCACCGGAATGGAAGCCGCTGTCGCACGGGATTCGGGTGCGACGATCATCGCGCGCCGGGCCGGCGTGATCGACCAGATCGATGGCGCGCGTATTGTGGTGCGCGCGACCAATGATGACGGCACGACCAAGGGGGTCGATATTTTCCGCTTGCGGAAATATATGCGCTCCAACCAATCGACCTGCATCAATCAGCGTCCCTTGGTGAAAGTCGGCGACCGGGTGATGGAAGGTGACATCATCGCCGATGGTCCGTCGACCGAGCTTGGTGAATTGGCGTTGGGCCGCAACGTGCTCTGCGCGTTCATGCCGTGGAACGGCTATAATTTCGAAGATTCGATCCTGATCTCCGAGCGGATCGCCCGCGATGACGTGTTCACCTCGATCCATATCGAGGAGTTCGAAATCATGGCGCGCGATACCAAGCTCGGGCAAGAGGAAATCACTCGCGATATTCCCAATGTCGGTGAGGAAGCGCTGCGCAATCTCGATGAGGCCGGCATTGTCTATATCGGTGCGGAAGTGAATCCAGGCGATATTCTGGTCGGCAAAGTGACGCCGAAGGGTGAAAGCCCGATGACGCCGGAAGAGAAATTGCTGCGCGCGATTTTCGGCGAAAAAGCCTCGGATGTGCGCGACACCTCGATGAAATTGCCGCCTGGCGTTTCGGGCACCATTGTTGATGTGCGGGTGTTCAACCGCCGTGGTGTCGATAAGGATGAGCGCGCTCTGGCAATCGAGCGGGCGGAAATTGAACGTCTGGCCAAGGACCGTGACGATGAGCGCGCGATTCAGGAGCGTTCGTTCCTGAACCGGTTGCGTGAGCGTCTGCTCGGCCAGAAAGCCGGCGGTGGTTTCAAGGGCATCAAGTCGGGCACGGATATCACGGCCGAAGTGCTGGCCGAGCATCCGCGCGGCGCCTGGCGGAATATCTCCGTGCAGGATGACGCAGTGGTCGCCGAGATCGAAACCTTGAAGCGCGAATTCGATGCCGCGACGCATCGTCTGCAGGCGCGCTTTGAGAGCAAGGTGGAGAAATTGCAGCGTGGCGATGAAATGCCGCCCGGTGTGATGAAAATGGTCAAAGTGTTCGTGGCCGTGAAGCGCAAGCTGCAACCGGGCGATAAGATGGCCGGTCGCCACGGCAATAAGGGTGTCGTTTCGCGCGTTGTGCCGGTTGAAGACATGCCGTTCCTGGAAGACGGCACCTCGGTTGATCTCGTGCTCAACCCGCTCGGCGTGCCGAGCCGGATGAATGTCGGGCAGATTCTCGAAGTGCATCTGGGCTGGGCTTGTGCGTCGCTCGGCAAGCAGATCGGCGCGTTGGTCGAGGATTATCGCCGCACCGGTGCCGACAAGCAGGTTCTGCTCGATAAATTGCGGGATGTGTATGGCGACGAGATCTATAATGAACAGATCGCCGGGCTGAACAATGAGCAATTGATCGAGCTGGCCGGCAATTTGAAGAAGGGCGTGCCAATTGCAACGCCAGTCTTCGATGGCGCGCGTATCCCCGATATCGAGGAGATGCTGGCGAAAGCAGGGCTTGATGTGTCGGGCCAGGTCACGCTGACCGATGGCCGAACCGGCGAGCAGTTCGAACGCAAGGTGACGGTTGGGTATATGTATATGCTCAAGCTGCATCATCTCGTGGATGATAAAATCCATGCGCGTTCGATCGGGCCGTACAGCCTGGTGACCCAGCAGCCGTTGGGCGGCAAGGCGCAGTTCGGCGGTCAGCGCTTTGGTGAAATGGAAGTGTGGGCGCTGGAAGCCTATGGCGCGGCGTACACCTTGCAGGAAATGCTGACGGTGAAGTCCGATGACGTGTCGGGCCGCACCAAGGTCTATGAGGCGATCGTCCGCGAACAGGATAATTTTGAAGCGGGCATTCCGGAAAGCTTCAACGTTTTGATCAAGGAATTGAAATCTCTTGGTTTGAATGTCGATCTGGATCAGTCGGTACCTTGAGCCCTGATTTGACGAGTCTGATGTTCCATACAGTCCCGGCCGATGCGGCCGGGACTTTCATGGCGTGAAGGTGAAATGCGATGAATGATTTGATGAAAATTCTCGGCCAGGCTGGCCAGGCAGCGACGTTCGACCAGATCAAGATCCAGATCGCCTCGCCCGAGCAGATCCGCAGCTGGTCCTATGGCGAGATCAAGAAGCCCGAGACGATCAATTACCGGACCTTCAAGCCCGAGCGGGACGGTTTGTTCTGCGCGCGGATTTTTGGGCCGATCAAGGATTACGAATGCTTGTGCGGCAAATATAAGCGGATGAAATTCCGCGGCATTATTTGCGAAAAATGCGGCGTTGAAGTAACTCTGGCCAAAGTGCGGCGCGAGCGCATGGGCCATATCGAGTTGGCCTCGCCGGTCGCTCATATCTGGTTCCTCAAATCTCTGCCGAGCCGGATCAGCACCATGCTCGACATGACGCTGAAGGAAGTCGAGAAGGTTTTGTATTTCGAGAGCTACATCGTGCTCGAGCCGGGTCTGACCGATCTCAAGCTGCATCAGCTCATTTCCGAAGACGAGATGTATAACAAGCAGGACGAGTTCGGCGAGGACGGGTTCCGTGCCGCCATCGGTGCCGAAGCCATCAAGGCGATTCTGCTGACCATTGATCTCGACGCCGATAAGACGCGGATGCGCCTTGAGCTGAAGGAAACCACATCCGAAGCCAAGCGTAAAAAGCTGGTCAAGCGGCTGAAGCTGGTCGAAGCGTTCCTCGAAAGCCGCACCAAGCCCGAATGGATGGTGCTGGATGTCATTCCGGTGATCCCGCCCGAGTTGCGCCCGCTGGTGCCGCTCGATGGCGGCCGCTTTGCGACCTCGGATCTGAACGATCTGTATCGTCGGGTGATCAATCGCAATAACCGTCTGAAACGTCTGATCGAATTGCGCGCGCCGGACATCATTGTGCGCAACGAAAAGCGCATGTTGCAGGAATCGGTCGATGCGCTTTTCGATAACGGCCGGCGCGGCCGTGCGATCACGGGCACCAATAAGCGGCCGTTGAAATCGCTCTCGGATATGCTCAAAGGCAAGCAGGGCCGGTTCCGCCAGAACCTGCTCGGCAAGCGCGTGGATTATTCGGGCCGTTCGGTCATCGTGGTCGGCCCTGAGTTGAAGCTTCACCAATGCGGGCTGCCGAAGAAAATGGCACTCGAACTGTTTAAGCCGTTCATCTACGCCAAGCTCGAGAAATACGGCCTTGCGACGACCATCAAGGCGGCCAAGCGGATGGTCGAGAAGGAGCGCCCCGAGGTTTGGGACATTCTCGAGGAGGTTATTCGCGAACATCCGGTGATGTTGAACCGCGCGCCGACCTTGCATCGTCTGGGGATCCAGGCGTTCGAGCCGGTATTGATCGAAGGCAAGGCCATCCAGCTTCACCCGCTGGTCTGTACCGCTTTCAATGCGGATTTCGACGGCGATCAGATGGCCGTTCACGTGCCGCTCTCGATCGAGGCGCAGCTTGAAGCGCGCGTGCTGATGATGTCGACCAACAACATCCTCAACCCCGCCAACGGCAAGCCGATTATTGTGCCGAGCCAGGATATCGTGCTCGGGCTTTATTATCTCTCGATGCACACGGCCGCGTTCGATGCCGTGGCGGATCGCGACGCGCCGGCGTTCGGCACGGTTGGTGAGATTGAGGCGGCGCTGCATGCCAAGCGGATCGGCCTGCATGATAAAATCCGCGGTCGGATCGAGGCAAAGATGCTTGATGGCACGTTGCAGCGGCAAATCGCGGTGACTACACCGGGGCGGATGCTGATCGGCCAGTTGCTGCCCAAGCATCATGATGTGCCCTATGCGTTGGTCAATAAAATGCTGACCAAAAAGAACGTGTCGGACGTGATCGATGCGGTGTACCGCCATTGCGGCCAGAAGGAAGCGGTTATTTTCTGCGACCGGATGATGGGCCTAGGTTTTGGCCATGCCGCGCGGGCCGGTATTTCGTTCGGCAAGAACGACATGGTGATCCCCGATTCCAAGCCCGAACTGATTGCCGCGACGCAATTGCAGGTGAAGGAATTCGAGCAGCAATATCACGATGGTCTGATCACGTCGGGCGAACGCTATAACAAGGTCGTCGATGCCTGGTCGCGCTGCAAGGATTTGGTTGCGGCAGCGATGATGAAGGAAATCAGCAAGCAGGAACTCGGCAAGCCCACCAACTCGGTGTGGATGATGAGCCATTCCGGTGCGCGTGGGTCGCCGGCACAGATGAGCCAGCTTGCCGGTATGCGTGGGTTGATGGCCAAGCCTTCGGGTGAGATCATCGAACAGCCGATTATCGCCAACTTCAAGGAAGGCCTCTCGGTTCTCGAATATTTCAACTCCACCCATGGCGCCCGTAAGGGCCTCGCCGACACCGCGCTGAAAACCGCGAACTCAGGCTATCTGACACGTCGTCTGGTCGATGTGGCGCAGGATTGCATCATCATCGAGGAAGATTGCGGCACTGAGCGCGGCCTGACCGTGCGCGCGGTGATGGATGGCGGTGAGGTTGTCTCCTCGGTCGCCGAGCGTGTGCTCGGCCGGACCGCGGCGGAAGATGTGCTCGATCCGGCGACCGGCCGTCTGATTATCGCGGCCAATGAGCTGATCGAGGAAATCCACGCCGAGCAGATCGAGCGCTTTGCGGTGGAAGCCATCAAAATCCGCTCGGTGCTGACTTGCGACACCAAAATCGCCGTTTGCGGCAAATGCTACGGGCGCGATCTGGCGCGCGGCACGCCGGTGAATATTGGTGAAGCGGTCGGCGTGATTGCCGCGCAGTCAATCGGCGAGCCCGGCACCCAGCTGACCATGCGCACCTTCCATATCGGTGGTGCGGCCCAGCGTGGCGCCGAGCAATCGAGCGTCGAAGCGAGCCATGACGGCACGGTGACGGTGAAGAACCGCTCCATCGTGGTGAACAGCATGGGCGCGCCGATCGTGATGAGCCGTAATTGCGAAATTGCGATTACCGACGCCAATGGTCGTGAACGCGCCCGGTTCCGGGTGCCTTACGGTTCGCGGCTGATTACCGAGGAAGGCTCGACCGTTACCCGCGGCCAGAAACTTGCCGATTGGGACCCCTACACGCTGCCGATCATTACCGAGAAAGCCGGCATTGTTGAATATGCCGATCTGATCGAGGGTGTAACGCTGGTCGAGCGGGTCGATGACGTGACCGGCCTGACCTCAAAAGTGGTGGTCGATTACAAGCAATCGGCCAAGGGTGCGGATCTGCGGCCGCGGCTGCTGCTGAAAGAGCCCAAAGGTGAGGTGCTGCGCCTGTCGAACGGCGCCGAAGCCCGCTACTTCCTGAGTCCGGACTCCATTTTGTCGATGGAAAACGGTGCAACGGTTGCCGCTGGTGACGTGCTGGCGCGGATTCCGCGTGAAGGCAGCAAGACCCGTGACATCACCGGCGGTCTGCCGCGTGTCGCCGAATTGTTCGAAGCGCGCCGGCCGAAGGACCACGCGATCATTGCCGAAATCGATGGTCGGGTTGAATTTGGCAAGGATTACAAGGCGAAACGCCGGATTATCGTCAAAAACGATGAAACCGGTGAGGACACCGAGTATCTGGTGCCCAAGGGCAAGCACGTCTCGGTGCAGGAGGGCGATTATGTCCGCCGGGGTGACCCGCTGGTCGATGGTCCGCGCGTGCCGCACGATATTCTGCGGGTGCTCGGGGTCGAGGCGTTGTCGGATTATCTGGTCAACGAGATCCAGGATGTTTACCGTCTGCAGGGTGTTAAGATCAACGACAAGCATATCGAAGTCGTGGTGCGCCAGATGCTCCAGAAGGTCGAAATCACCGAGCCTGGTGACACGACCTTCCTGATCGGCGAGCTGGTGGATCGGGTGGAGTTCGACGCTGAGAACGATAAGCATCTCAAGGTCGATGAACGCCCCGCCCAGGGCACGCCGGTCCTGCAAGGCATCACCAAGGCCAGCTTGCAGACCCAGAGCTTCATCAGTGCGGCCTCCTTCCAGGAGACCACAAGGGTGCTGACCGAGGCCGCGACTGCCGGTAAGATTGATAGCCTGCAAGGCCTGAAGGAAAACGTCATTGTCGGCCGTCTGATACCGGCCGGCACTGGCAGCGTGATGAACCGGCTGCGGCAGGTTGCCGCCGGCCGCGATAAGCGCACGCTGGGCACCGAACGTCCGGCGATTGCCCGGCCGGTCGAGGCTGCCGAGTAAGATTGGAGCTGGGTCAGGGGGCAGAGATTGCCCCCTGGGCCTGTGGACTAGAGCAACATCCGATCAGGTTGAATCGTAGATTCAACCTGATCGGATAGAGTTGCTCGCCAAACATAAGCTAGAGTGTTTCCGATTGATCGGAAAACGCTCCAGAATACGCTTTGACTGCCATTGCGGGGCCTCGGGCCCCGTTTTGGTGTCAAGGGGTTGGGCATTTGGCTTGAACCACCGCTTTGTGCCCCGCGTCGCGGGCATGGCAGGGTTTTTTGCCTTGATGTTTGGTTGATCTGCTTGACTTGATTCCCTCTGACGCATAGAGGTCTGCCTCTCAGCCACCCCGGATGTGATTCGGGACGTGCTGCTCAATAAGTCTAGCGCTTGTGGCGCCGCTTCCGGGGATATGCCGGGGGCTTAGGTCGCAAGAGAAGCGGGTTCCGCAGGTGGGGATGTTCCCCGCCCTGCGGTATTTTTCATGAGCAGTGTGTTTCGGATCAGGCCGGTCACGACGAAACGGATCAGGATCGACATATGCCGACCATCAACCAGTTGATTGCCAAGGGCCGTGAGCCCCGCGCCAAGCGCAATAAGGTGCCCGCCCTTGAGGGTTGCCCTCAGAAGCGCGGCGTTTGCACGCGCGTTTATACCACGACCCCGAAGAAGCCGAACTCGGCGTTGCGTAAGGTCGCCAAGGTTCGCCTGACCAACGGGTTTGAAGTGGTGAGCTATATTCCGGGTGAGGGGCATAACCTTCAAGAGCATTCCGTGGTGTTGATCCGCGGCGGCCGCGTGAAGGATTTGCCGGGCGTGCGTTATCATATTCTGCGTGGCGTCCTGGATACCCAGGGCATCGCGAAGCGTCGTCAGCGCCGGTCGCTGTATGGCGCGAAGCGGCCGAAATAAGGAGAGCGGGCGATGAGCAGGCGCAGGCGCGCGGTTAAGCGCGAAGTTCTGCCGGACGCAAAGTTCGGTGATGTGGTGATCAGTCGTTTCATGAACGTGCTGATGTATGACGGCAAGAAATCAGCGGCCGAGGGTATCGTTTACGGTGCACTTGATGTGTTGAAGAAACGTGGCGGCGCGAATGCTGACCCGGTGCGGATGTTTCACGAAGCGTTGGATAACGTGAAGCCGGCCATCGAAGTCCGTTCGCGGCGTGTCGGCGGCGCCACCTATCAGGTGCCGGTCGAAGTGCGCAACGATCGCCGGCAGGCTTTGGCGATCCGCTGGATCATCGATAGTGCCCGCAAGCGTGGCGAGCACACGATGGAAGATCGGCTTTCGAACGAGTTGCTGGATGCGGTGAATAATCGTGGTTCGGCAGTGAAGAAGCGTGAAGATACTCACCGGATGGCCGAGGCGAACAAAGCCTTCAGCCATTATCGTTGGTAACTAGAAACTTTATCTGACAACCCCAGGTTCCCGGTCCGGAACGCACGGAGAGAATAGATGGCCAAGGCGAAATTCGAGCGGAACAAGCCGCACTGCAATATTGGCACGATCGGCCACGTCGATCATGGCAAGACATCACTGACCGCAGCGATCACCAAGGTGCTCGCCAAGACGGGCGGCGCGACATTCCGCGCCTATGACTCGATTGACGCGGCGCCGGAAGAACGCGCCCGTGGCATCACGATCGCCACCGCGCATGTCGAGTATGAAACCAAGAACCGCCATTACGCCCATGTCGATTGCCCCGGCCATGCTGACTATGTGAAAAACATGATCACCGGCGCGGCGCAGATGGACGGTGCGATTTTGGTGGTCTCGGCCGCTGACGGCCCGATGCCGCAGACCCGTGAGCACATCCTGCTCGCCCGTCAGGTCGGTGTGCCGGCGCTGGTGGTGTTCTTGAACAAAATGGACATGGCCGACCCCGATCTGGTCGAGCTCGTGGAAATGGAAGTTCGCGAACTGCTCAGCAAATATGATTTCCCGGGCGACGACATCCCGATCATCAAAGGCTCGGCTCTGTGCGCGCTTGAAGACAAGCAGCCGGAAATTGGCGAAGAAGCCGTTCTGGCCCTGATGGCCGCCGTCGATGCCTATATCCCGCAGCCTGAGCGCGCCAAGGACAAGCCGTTCCTGATGCCGGTTGAAGACGTGTTCTCGATTTCCGGTCGTGGCACGGTTGCCACAGGTCGCGTTGAGCGCGGCGTGATTAAAGTGGGCGAAGAAGTCGAAGTTGTCGGTCTGCGTCCGACCACCAAAACCGTCGTCACCGGCGTTGAGATGTTCCGCAAGCTGCTCGATCAGGGTGAAGCCGGCGACAATATCGGCGCGCTGCTGCGTGGTGCGAAGCGTGAAGATATCGAGCGCGGCCAGGTTCTGGCGCACCCGGGTTCGATCACCCCGCACACCAAGTTTGAGGCTCAGGCTTATATTCTGACGAAAGATGAAGGTGGCCGTCATACGCCATTCTTCACCAATTATCGTCCGCAGTTCTATTTCCGCACGACCGACGTCACCGGTATCGTTCATCTGGCCGAAGGCACCGAAATGGTGATGCCGGGCGATAACGTGACCGTGAATGTCGAGTTGATCGCGCCGATCGCGATGGATGATGGTCTGCGCTTTGCTATTCGTGAAGGTGGCCGGACCGTGGGTTCAGGCGTCGTTGCGAAAGTGACAGCCTGAGATTTGGATATGTGATCCGCTCCGGCTTGCCGGGGTGGATCGCACAACCGCTATCCGTGTGAGAGTGTAGGTTACGATTATGGACAACCAGAATATCCGCATTCGCCTGAAGGCGTATGATCACCGTGTGCTCGATAACAGCACCAAGGAGATTGTGAATACGGCGAAGCGCACGGGAGCGCGGGTGCGTGGCCCTATCCCGCTGCCAACCAATATTGAACGTTTCACGGTCAACCGGTCGCCTCATGTCGACAAGAAGAGCCGTGAGCAGTTCGAAATTCGCACGCATCGTCGCCTGCTCGATATCGTCGAGCCGACGCCGCAGACTGTCGATGCGTTGATGAAACTCGACCTCGCCGCTGGCGTCGACGTCGAGATCAAGATCTAAGAGGGTATCATGCGCACCGGTGTAATCGCCAAGAAAATTGGCATGACCAGGCTTTTCAAGGATGACGGCAGCCACGTGCCGGTGACGGTTCTGCATCTCGATGAGGTGCGGGTTGTTGCAGCGCGGACCACCGAGACAGACGGCTATAATGCCGTGCAGCTCGGCTGGGGTAAGGCGAAGCCGAAGAATGTCAGCAAGCCGAATAAGGGCCATTTCGCCAAGGCGAAAGTGGAACCGGCGATGAAGCTGGTTGAGTTCCGCGTGGCCGATGACGCCATGCTGGAGGTCGGTGCGGTGGTATCACCTGCGCATTTTTCCGTCGGCCAGAAGGTTGATGTGGCTGGCACCAGCAAGGGCAAAGGCTTTGCCGGCCCGATGAAGCGCTGGAACTTTGCCGGTCTTGAGGCCTCTCACGGCGTCTCTGTCAGCCATCGTAGCCACGGCTCGACCGGTAACCGTCAGGATCCCGGCAAGACCTTCAAGAACAAGAAAATGGCCGGCCATCTGGGTCAGGATCGGATTACCACGATGAATTTGGAAGTCGCTGGTGTCGATGTTGAACGTGGTTTGGTGTTGATAAAGGGCGCCGTACCGGGCGCCAAAAACAGCTATGTCCTGCTGCGTGATGCGATCAAGCGCGCGCGGCCGGCCGATGCTGCTTACCCCGCAGCGCTGAAGGGCTGAGTTCGATGCAGATCAATATTTATACGCTCGATGCGAGCGAGGCCGGCACCGCCGAGCTTCCCGACGACATCTTCGCCACCGCGCCGCGTGCCGATATCATGGCCCGGGTTGTTCACTGGCAGCTCTCCAAGCGCCGCGCCGGCACCCATAAAACCAAGGGTATGGGCGAAGTGCAGGGCACGACCAAAAAGCCGTTCCGCCAGAAGGGCACGGGTAACGCACGTCAGGGCAGTTTGCGCGCGCCGCAATTCCGCACAGGCGGTGTGGTTCATGGGCCGGTGGTGCGTGACCATGGCTACAGCCTGAACAAGAAGGTGCGCCGCGCTGGCTTGATTTCGGCTCTCTCGCAGAAGGCCGCCGATGGTAAATTGGTGGTGCTCGACGTCGCGTCGGGTGTCGAGAAAACGAAAATTTTGGCGGCTCAGGTAAAGAAGCTCGGCTGGGCGTCGGCGTTGATCGTCGATGCGGATGTCGATGAGAAATTCCTGCTCGCCAGCCGCAATGTTCACGGCCTGGATGTGCTGCCGGTCGTTGGTGCGAATGTCTATGACATTCTGCGCCACGATATTCTGGCGATCACTTCCGCCGGCCTTGAAGGTTTGAAGGAGCGCCTGGCATGAGCACCGTGAAACTCCAGCGCGAGGCGATGTACAGCATCATTCGCAGCCCGATCATCACTGAAAAGGCGACAGCCCTTTCGGAAAAAGGTCAGTTTGTCTTCAAGGTCGCGATCGATGCCACCAAGCCTGAAATCAAGGCGGCGGTTGAGGGTTTGTTCGGCGTGAAAGTGACCGGCGTGAACACGCTGGTGCAAAAAGGCAAGACCAAGCGTTTTCGCGGTCGTCCGGGACGTCGCGCTGACATGAAGAAGGCGTTCGTGACCTTGGCTGATGGCCAGAACATCGATTTCACCACCGGTCTGGCGTAGGGCAGGACTTAACCACATGGCACTCAAGCAATTTAAACCTGTCACGGCCAGCCTGCGCGGCACCGTGCTTATCGATCGTTCGGAATTGTTCAAGGGCAAGCCCATCAAGGGCCTGACCGAGGGCAAGCACTCCACCGGCGGGCGCAACAATCATGGTCGTACGACCAGCTATTTCCGCGGCGGTGGACATAAGAAAAGCTATCGCCTGGTCGATTTCAAGCGCCGCAAATTCGACGTGCCGGCGGTGATCGAGCGGTTGGAATATGACCCTAACCGGTCATCCTTTATCGCGCTGATCAAATATGCCGATGGCGAATTGGCCTACATCATTGCCCCACAGCGGGTCAAAGTAGGTGATGCCGTGATTTCAGGCATCAAGGCGGATATCAAGCCGGGTAATGCGATGACCTTGGCGGCCATTCCGGTCGGCACGATTATCCATAACATCGAATTGAAGCCTGGTGCCGGTGGCAAAATGGCCCGTTCGGCAGGTACGTTCGCTCAGTTGGTCGGTAAGGATCAGGGCTACGCCCAGATCAAGCTGACCAGCGGTGAATTGCGTATCGTTCGCGCTGAATGCATGGCCTCGATCGGTGCGGTATCCAACCCAGACCATCAGAACCAGCAACTCGGCAAGGCTGGGCGTAACCGTTGGCTCGGTCGCCGTCCGCATAACCGTGGCGTCTCCATGAACCCTGTAGATCACCCGTTGGGTGGTGGCGAAGGGCGTACTTCAGGTGGCCGCCATCCGGTTACACCTTGGGGCAAGCCGACCAAGGGCTACAAAACTCGTACCAACAAGCGCACGGATGGGTTGATCATCCGCCGCCGCAAGAGCGGAAAGGGCTGATCAGATGGCACGCTCCGTATGGAAAGGCCCGTTTGTTGACGGGTATATGCTGGCCAAGGCCGAAACGTCGCGGGCTTCGGGTCGCAACGAGATCATCAAGATCTGGTCACGGCGTTCGACAATATTGCCGCAATTCGTCGGCCTGACTTTCGGTGTCTATAACGGCAAGAAATTCCTGCCGGTTCAGGTATCGGAAAACATGGTCGGTCATAAATTCGGCGAATTCTCCCCGACGCGCACCTTCACCGGGCACTCGGCGGACAAGAAGGCGAAACGAGGCTGATATGAGCAAACCGAAATCAGTTCGCGCCCTGGAAGATCATCAAGCGCAGGCTATTACACGTAATATGCGTGTCAGCCCGCGTAAGTTGAACCTGGTCGCTCAATCCATCCGCAACATGCCGGCCGGTAAGGCCGTCGCCTCGTTGACCTTCAGCAAGCGGCGCATTGCCGGCCAAGTGAAGAAGACGTTGGAAAGTGCGATCGCTAACGCCGAGAATAACCATCAGCTCGATGTCGACCGTCTGGTCGTCACGATTGCCGAGGTTGGTCGTGG
Organism: Rhodospirillales bacterium 20-60-12; assembly: GCA_002255495.1. GTDB lineage: Bacteria > Pseudomonadota > Alphaproteobacteria > Acetobacterales > Acetobacteraceae > 20-60-12. Next base: position 16,722 of record NCAP01000048.1, read on the forward strand.
TGTGGTGATGCGGCGTTTCCAGGCTCGTGGCCGCGGCAAGTCCGCCCGTGTCGAGAAATGGTTCAGCCATTTGAAAATCGTCGTTGCCGAGAAGCAGATCGAGGCTTCACCGAGCAGTTCTGAAGGGGCCGCGTAATGGGTCACAAAGTCAATCCGATCGGGCTTCGGCTCGGCATCAACCGCACCTGGGATAGCCGCTGGTTCGCCGGCGACGATTATGCCCGTCTGCTGCATGATGACCTGAAATTGCGTCATCATCTGCGTACCAAGCTGACCGGTGCTGGTGTATCGAAAGTGCTGATCGAGCGGCCGGCGAAGAAGCCGCGCGTGACGATTTATGCTGCCCGTCCTGGTGTGGTGATCGGCAAGAAGGGTTCTGATATCGAGGTTCTGAAAAAGGAACTCAGTGTCATGGCCAAGGCTGAGGTTTCGCTGAATATCGTCGAAATCCGCAAGCCTGAAGTCGATGCGACCTTGGTGGCCGAGAATATCGCTCAGCAGCTTGAGCGGCGGGTGGCATTCCGCCGGGCCATGAAGCGCGCCGTCCAATCGGCGATGCGGTTGGGCGCCCAGGGTATTCGGATCAATTGCGGCGGCCGTTTGGGCGGCGCTGAAATTGCGCGCATGGAATGGTATCGCGAAGGTCGCGTGCCGTTGCACACGCTGCGTGCGGACATCGATTACGGTGTGGCGACAGCGAAAACCACTTACGGCACGTGCGGCGTGAAAGTATGGATCTTCAAGGGCGAGATTTTGGCCCATGATCCGCTTGCGCAAGATCGTCGTGCTGCCGAACAAGCCCCGCAGCGCTAAGGAGCAATAGCCATGATGTCTCCCAAGCGTACGAAATTCCGCAAGGCGCATAAAGGCCGTATTCACGGTCTGGCCAAGGGAAATACGCAGCTTAATTTTGGTGCTTTCGGTTTGAAGGCCCTTGAGCCCGAGCGCATCAGCGCCCGTCAGATCGAAGCGGCTCGCCGCGCGATCACACGTGCGATGAAGCGTGCGGGCCGCGTCTGGATTAGAATTTTCCCGGATGTTCCGGTGTCCACCAAGCCCGCCGAAGTGCGTATGGGTTCAGGTAAGGGCAGCCCGGAATTCTGGGTGGCCCGGGTTCATCCCGGCCGCATCATGTTCGAGATCGACGGCGTAACCGAAGGTTTGGCGCGCGAAGCGCTTGCGCTCGGTGCGGCGAAACTGCCGATCAGAACCAAAGTGGTAACCCGGATCGGCGAGGCTTGAGATGACAAAAGCACATGATATGCGGCTGAAGACGCCAGATGAGTTGCAGACGACTTTGCTGGATTTGAGCAAGGAGCAGTTCAATCTGCGCTTCCAGCGGGCCGCCGGCCAGACCGAGAATGCGAGCCGCGTGCGCATTGTTCGGCGTGATATTGCGCGGGCGAAGACGATTTTGGCGGAGCGCACGCGTTCTGCCGCGAAGGGTTGAGGTAGGGCCATGCCGAAGCGCGTGTTGAGCGGGCGAGTTGTGAGCGACAAGATGGACAAGACCATTACGGTTCTTGTCGAGCGTCGCATCATGCATCCGCTATATAAGAAATTCATTCGCCGTTCGAAGAAATACGCGGCGCATGATGAAGCCAATGTCTGCCAGATCGGTGACAAAGTGCGCATTGAAGAATGCCCGCCGATCAGCAAGCGCAAGACCTGGACCGTGACCGAGCGCAATGGCGCCGCGGTTGTCGCCAGCGACAACGCGGCAGCGTGAGGGGGCATAGATGATTATTGTTGAATCCAATCTGGACGTCGCCGACAATTCCGGCGCACGCCGGGTCCAATGCATCAAGGTTCTTGGTGGCTCCAAGCGTAAGTCGGCTTCCGTGGGTGACGTGATTGTCGTTTCCATCAAGGATGCGATTCCGCGCGGCAAGGTCAAAAAGGGCGACGTGCACCAGGCGGTTATTGTGCGCACAGCGTTCCCGGTGCGCCGGGCCGATGGCAGCTCAATCCGCTTTGACCGCAATGCGGCGGTGCTCATCAATAAATCGATGGAGCCGATCGGCACGCGTATTTTTGGACCGGTTGTTCGTGAATTGCGCGCCAAGAAATTCATGAAAATTATCTCGCTCGCGCCGGAGGTGTTGTAATCATGGCATCACGTATTCGCAAAGGCGACAAGGTTTTGGTGATTGCCGGCGCCAGCAAGGGCCAACAGGGTGAAGTTCTGCGGGTGATGCCCAAGGAAGATCGCGCTGTGGTTCAAGGTGTGGCGATGGCCAAGCACCATACCAAGCCGAAAGGTGCGGGGCAGCCGGGTGGTATCATCCAGCGGGAAGCGTCCGTGCATATGTCTAATCTTGCCCATTTCGATGCCGAGACTGGCAAGCCGATCAAGGTCGGTTTCCGGGTTCTCGATGATGGGCGTAAAATTCGTGTCGCGAAGAAAAGCGGCGCGTTGATCGATGGTTGAGGAGGCGGCGATGAGCGAAGCCAAAGAACTGCCGCGCCTGCAAAAGCATTACCAGGATGTGGTGCGTGCAAGCCTGCAGAAAGAATTCGGCTACGGCAATGCGATGATGGTGCCGAAGCTTGAGAAGATCGTGATCAATATGGGTGTCGGCGAAGCCGCCGGCGACCAGAAGAAGCTCGATGCGGCGGTCGCCGAATTGACGCTGATCGCGGGCCAAAAGCCGGTCAAGACGGTGGCGAAGAAGGCGATTGCCGGCTTCAAGATTCGTGAAGGCCTGCCGATCGGGTGCAAAGTGACATTACGCAGTGCGCGGATGTACGAGTTCCTGGATCGTCTGGTGACGATTGCGATGCCGCGGGTGCGTGATTTCCGTGGCATGCCGGGCAATAAAGGCTTTGACGGCCGTGGCAATTTCGCCATGGGCCTGAAAGAGCAGATCATCTTTCCAGAGATCGTATACGACAAAGTCGATGCGATCCGCGGGATGGACATCATCTTCGTCACTTCGGCGCGTAGCGACGCCGAAGCCAAGGCGTTGCTGAAGGGCTTCAATCTGCCGTTTCTGAACTGATACGGCGCACTGATTTTTTTTGGAAAACCGCCGGTGCTACCGGCAGGTTCCGGAGGGTAGAACAACATGGCCAAGACCTCACAGGTCAATCGGAATAAGAAGCGCGAAGAAATGTCGGCGCGCGATCGGACGAAACGGGTTGCTTTGAAATCGATCGTTATGGACCGTACTTTGCCAGTCGAGGATCGGTTTGAAGCGTCGATCAAACTCGCGCAATTGCCGCGTAATGGTGCTTCGGTGCGCGTGCGTTTGCGCTGCGAGCTGACCGGCCGTTCGCGTGGCAATTACCGTAAATTCAAACTTTGCCGTATCGCGCTGCGCGATCTGGCCAGTGCCGGGCAAATCCCTGGCATGGTCAAGGCGAGCTGGTAAGCGGGGGCCGCCATGTCAATGTCAGATCCGTTGGGTGATATGCTCACCCGTATTCGTAATGCGCAGAGCGCACGCAAATCAATGTGCGTTGCTCCCGCATCCAATCTTCGGGCCAATGTGCTCGATGTTCTCAAACGCGAGGGATTCATTCGCGGTTTCGTTCGTGAGGAGCTGCGCCCGGGTATCTCGCAGCTGCGCATCGAGCTGAAATATAACGAGGGCGAGCCGGTGATTAAGGAAATCACCCGGGTTTCGCGTCCGGGGCGCCGGGTTTATTCCAAGATTAAGGAATTGCCGCGGGTGTATGCCGGGCTTGGTGTGTCCATCATCTCCACGCCGCGCGGCGTGATGAGTGACGTCGAAGCGCGCGCTGCCAATGTTGGCGGCGAAGTGCTTTGCCGCGTGTTCTGAGGGAGATCGATCTATGTCGCGTGTCGGCAAATATCCGGTCGAAATTCCCCAAGGTGTGCAGCTTGCGCTCGCCGATGGAATTCTCACCGCAAAAGGCAAATTGGGCGAGCTGAAACTGCCGCTGACGGATGCCGTGGATGCAACGCTCGATGGCAACAAGCTCGCCATCGCGCCGCGCAACAAGGAAGCTCGTTCGCGCATGATGTGGGGCACCACCCGCGCACTGGTCGCCAATATGGTTCAGGGCGTGTCGGTGGGTTACACCAAGACGCTGGAAATCACCGGGACCGGTTTCCGTGCGGCCGTGCAGGGCAGCAACCTGGTGATGAATCTCGGTTTCTCGCATGACGTGGTGTTTGCGATCCCGCAGGGGATCAGCGTTTTGTGCGAAAAGCCGACTTTGATCAAAGTGACCGGCGTGGATAAGCGCCTG
>NCAP01000049.1 GCA_002255495.1 Rhodospirillales bacterium 20-60-12
GTATTCGGGGTCAGCCTGCCGCCCTGGCGCGGCACGGTCGGGCCGGTTGTTCGTGCCATGCTGGATCATTGGTAGCGAGTCGTGAATTTCGTCACCGCCACCGTCACCACGCCGCGCATCACGATCCTGCTATCGACCTATAATGGCGGGCGCTTTTCACCGGCCCAGCTGGAAAGTTTCGAGCGGCAATCTCATACGGCTTGGGACATTCTGTGGCGCGATGACGGATCAAGCGATGAAACGCGCCAGATCATGGATCAATTTACCGCCAAAATCGGCGCCGGGCGCTGTGTGGAGGCCGATAATTCCGGCCCGCATCTGGGTGCTGCACCGAGCTTTCTGACCTTGCTGGCCCGCGCCCAAGCTTGCGAAGCCATTGCCTTTTCCGATCAGGATGATGTCTGGCTGCCCGACAAACTGGCCAGGGCAGCGGCGAAATTGCGCGATATCGATGATCAGCCTTTATTATATTGCGCCCGGCAATATCTCGTCGATGAAGCCCTGCAGGGCATGAAATTATCAATGATGCTGTCCAATCCTCCAGGATTTCCAGCCTCGCTGACCCAGAATATCGCCCATGGCAACACCATGGTGATGAATCGGCAGGCGGCCGCTCTGGTTGCGAAAATGCCAGGTCCTGCGGGTACAATTCACGATTGGTGGTCTTATATCGTGGTTGCAGCTTGCGGCGGCAAAATCATTATCGATCCGAAACCGGTCGTATTATATCGCCAGCATCCGGATAATCTGATCGGTTCGCCGCGCTCAACCTTGGGGCGGGCCATTGCGGCTTTGCAGCGCGGGCCTGGGATTTTCATGACCATGATGCGCCGGCATGTCAGCCAGTTACAGACTTATCAGGCGGCTTTGAGTCCGCAGGCACAGAGCGATTTATCGCTGATTTCAAATGCTTTGCAGGGCAGTTATCTCGATCGGGTCAAAGCACTGCGCAGTCCGCATTTCCGCCGCCAGACCGCTCTGGAAAATCTGTTATTTCGCTTCTGGTTCTTGATGGGCTGACAAAAACCACCCCGGCGCATCGCCTCGGCGACAAACCGGGGTTCCTGTGAGCGATGGATCAGACTTCTTTTTTCAGTGATGGCGAGGCTTTGAAACGAACAGTTTTGCCAGCCTTCACCTTGATTTCGGCGCCGGTGCGCGGATTGACACCCTTGCGGGCCTTGGTTTTGCGAACGGTGAAGGTGCCAAAGCTCGGCAGGGTGAATTTACCGTTCTTTTTCAATTCCTTGACGATCGCCTTCATCAGATCGGTCGCGGCGCGATTGGCGGCGACGCCGGTGATTTCAGCTGAGCCTTGAATAACTTCGGCAATGAACGCTTTCGACATGAACCAAGCCTCTTTCCTGTTTGCCTCGGCGCGGGCGCCGGTGCCAGCCTACCGGCCAGCGAATTGATAAATTGCAGCGCCCACCGAGAGCGAATCGGTGGGTAGAGAAACTTCTAGCGATACCAACGGAAATTGAAAAGTGGGGAAGATGGTGCCCAGGAGTGGAATCGAACCACCGACACTGCGATTTTCAGTCGCATGCTCTACCAACTGAGCTACCTGGGCACGCGATATCCGATCTAGACGAAGCGAACCCCGCCATCAACCCACCGCCGGATGGTGCTGTCAGAGGGAATTGAACCCTCGACCTCCTCATTACCAATGAGGTGCTCTACCCCTGAGCTATGACAGCCTACGCAAGCCGGACGATGAGGGCGCGGTATATATAACGGGGGCATAAGGCGCAAGCGCAGCACTTGACGGGATGCTGCCCCACGGCTTCTAACCCGCCTATGAACGAGACGCCGCCCGCTTCAGCCGAGACCAAACATGCCCGCGCCGCCCGGCTTGCGCGCCAGACGCGTGAGGCGGCAGCGTTGCGCGCCAATTTGCAGCGCCGAAAAAATCAGGCGCGCGCTCGCACCGCCGCACAATCCACCGACGAACCAGCCCCGCAGGATCAACCAGAATGCCGGTAATGCCCGACCATTGGATCCGCCAGATGGCGCTCGACCACGCGATGATCGAGCCATTCACCGAAACCCAGAAGCGCGATGGGGTGATCTCCTACGGCCTATCATCCTATGGTTATGATGCCCGTGTCGCCGATCAGTTCAAGATTTTCACCAATGTCGACTCCGCCATCGTCGATCCGAAAGCCTTCTCGCCAGCCAGTTTTGTCGATCGGACGACGGATATTTGTATCATTCCGCCCAATTCCTTCGCGCTCGCTCATACGGTGGAATATTTTCGCATTCCACGTGACACGCTGGTGATCTGCCTTGGTAAATCGACCTATGCGCGCTGCGGCATCATCGTGAACGTGACCCCGCTGGAGCCCGAATGGGAGGGTCAGGTGACCATCGAAATATCCAACACAACCCCCCTGCCCGCTAAAATCTATGCCAATGAAGGCATTTGCCAGTTCCTGTTTCTGCAAGGTGCGTCACCTTGTGAGACCAGCTATGCCGACAAGGCAGGCAAATATATGGGCCAGCGCGGCGTATCCTTGCCGCGTATGTGATTAATAACCGCCAAAGGCTCAGCAAATATGGACAGGATTAAAATCAAAGGCGGTCGCGCCCTGGCTGGCGCCATCCAGATATCAGGGGCCAAGAACGCTGCCCTGCCTTTGATGGTCTGTGGCTTGCTGACCGACGAGCGCCTAATGCTCGATAATGTTGCCAAGCTCGCCGATCTGGCGACAATGGCCGAATTGCTGGCCCAGCATGGCATCGCGGCCGAGCCTGTCGGACGCACGCTTTCGCTCGGCGGCGCGATTACCAATGCCGAGGCGCCTTACGATATCGTGCGGAAGATGCGCGCCTCCATTCTGGTGCTCGGCGCCCTGCTCGCACGGGTCGGGGAGGCTCGGGTGTCACTGCCCGGAGGCTGCGCGATCGGCACCAGGCCGGTTGATTTGCATCTCAAGGGCCTCGAGCAGATGGGTGCGCAAATCAGCCTTGATGCCGGCTATATCAACGCGAAAGTCAATGGCCGGCTGCGCGGGGCTGAAATCATGTTCCCCTTCGTCTCGGTTGGCGCCACGGAAAATCTGTTGATGGCCGCCTGCCTCGCGGATGGCCAGACGATCCTAGCCAACGCCGCCCGCGAACCCGAAATCGCCGATCTGGCGAAATGCCTTATCGCCATGGGCGCGCAGATCGAGGGGGTCGGCACCGACCGTCTGATCATCGAAGGGGTCAGCGCGCTGCATGGCGCGCACCACCCGATTTTGCCCGACCGGATCGAGGCGGGGACATATGCCTGTGCCGCGGCGATCACCGGTGGCGAGATCGTGCTGCGCGGCGCACGCATGGCGGATTTGGGCGCTGTCACACGCAGCCTGCTCGAAGCCGGTGTCGAGATCAGCGAGACGGATAAGGGCCTGCAGGTCAAAAGATTGAACGGTCTGCACGGGGTCGATGTGATGACCGAGCCCTATCCGGGCTTCGCGACCGACATGCAGGCACAATTCATGGCACTGATGGCGGTGGCTGAGGGCGCCTCAATGGTCACCGAGACGATTTTCGAAAATCGTTTCATGCATGTGCCCGAACTCAACCGCATGGGCGCGCGCATTAATGTTCATGGCGCCTCGGCGATCGTGCGCGGCGTGCCGTTCCTCTCCGGCGCGCAGGTTATGGCGACCGATTTGCGCGCTTCGGTCTCGCTGGTACTGGCGGGGCTCGCCGCGCGCGGCGAGACGATCATTAACCGGGTCTATCATCTGGATCGCGGTTACGAGGCGGTGGAGGAAAAACTCGCGGCCTGTGGGGCGGATATAGAGCGGATCTGAAGCCGCGCGCTTTGCGTCCGCTGGCTGCTTGGCTATACCGAAACCCATGAATGCGCCGAATCGCCATCTGCTGGGCATCGAGGGAATGGCACCCCCGACGATTCTGGAGATTCTCGACCTCGCCGAAAGCTATGCGCTGCTCAACCGGTCGGGCAAAACCAGGCGCGATTTATTGCGCGGCCGCACGCTGATTAATCTGTTTTTCGAGGATAGCACCCGCACCCGCACCAGTTTCGAGCTGGCGGGCAAGCGCCTGGGTGCGGACGTCATCAATATGGCGGTATCGCAATCCTCAGTCAGCAAGGGTGAAACATTGGTCGATACCGCGACCACGCTGAACGCGATGAATTGTGATTTGCTGGTGGTCCGGCATAACCGCTCCGGCGCGCCGGCCTTGCTGGCGCAGAAGGTCGATGCGGCAGTGATTAATGCCGGCGACGGCACCCATGAGCACCCGACCCAGGCTTTGCTGGACGCGTTGACCATCCGCCGGCGCAAAGGGCGGCTTGAGGGGCTGGTGGTGGCGATTTGCGGCGATATTGCCCATTCGCGCGTGGCCCGGTCCAATATTTTGCTTCTGACGACGATGAACTGCCGCGTCCGCGTGGTCGGACCGCCGACGTTGATCCCTACAGCGATCGAGAATTTCGGGGCCGAAGTGTTTCACGATATGCGCGCAGGGCTCGCCGGGGCGGATATCGTGATGGCGCTGCGGGTGCAAAAAGAGCGCATGAGCGGCGGATCAGTGCCCAGCGCGCGGGAATATTTCGCATTTTACGGGCTCGATGCCGCGAAACTCGCTTACGCCAAGCCGGATGCGTTGGTGATGCATCCGGGCCCGATGAACCGGGGTGTGGAAATCGATAGCGCGGTGGCCGATGACCCGACTCGCTCCCTCATCCGCGAACAGGTGGAAATGGGTGTCGCCGTGCGCATGGCCGTGCTCGATTTGTTGGCACGAGGCGGCATATGAGCGACATCCTGATCCGTGCCGCGCGTATCATCGACCCGGCAACCAGAACCGACATCGAAGGCGATTTGCTGATCCGCGATGGGATGATTCTGGATTTCGGCCCGGGAATCGGCCGGCCGGATGGCGTGAGCGTTTGCGAGGCAAAGGGTGCGGTGCTCTGCCCCGGACTGGTTGATATGCGCGCTTCGCTCGGCGAGCCGGGTTATGAATATCGCGAAACCATCGTCTCCGCTGCCCAGGCGGCTGCTGCTGGGGGCATCACCACCCTGGCCTGCCTGCCTGACACCAAGCCGGCGATCGACGATGCGGCGCTGGTGCGGTTGCTGATCACCAGGGGCGAGGAGACCGGCTCGCTGAGCATATTCCCCTATGGTGCCGCCACACGCGGCTGCGCAGGGAGCGAGTTGGCGGAATATGGCCTGTTGGCCGAGGCCGGCGCGGTTGGCTTTACCGATGGCCGGCGGGCCATTGCCACATCCCGCCTGATGCGCAGCGCACTGGCTTATGCCAGCGGGTTCGGCGCAATGATCGTGCAACATCCTGAAGACCCTGGCCTCGCCGAGGGCGGCTGCGCCACCGAGGGCGCGCGTGCGACGCTGATGGGGCTGCCGGGCATCCCCGCCATTGCCGAGGCGATTCTTATGGCGCGCGACATCAGGCTGGCGGAACTGACCGGCGGGCGGCTGCATTTTGCTCATATATCAACGGCGGAGGCGGTGTCGCTGGTCAGGCGGGCGAAGGATCGGGGGCTGCGCATCACCTGCGATACCGCGCCGCCTTATTTCGACATGAACGAGACCTCGATCGGAGATTACCGGACTTATGCTAAACTCTCCCCGCCCTTGCGGACCGAAAGCGACCGGCAGGCGATATTGGTTGGGCTGGCGGATGGCACAATCGATGCCATTGCATCGGATCATCAACCACGTGACGCCGAGGATAAGCGCCTGCCCTTCGCCGAAGCCTCGGCCGGCGGCGCCGGGCTCGCGACCCTGCTCGCGGTCACGCTGGCGCATACGCGGGACAGCGCGCTGAGCCTGATGGCCGCCCTTGATCTGCTCACCGCCCGGCCTGCCGCCCTGCTCGGCATTGAAGCCGGGCGCATCGGCAAAGGCCTGCCGGCGGATTTATGCCTGTTTGATCCTGAACGCTCCTGGCTCGTCAGTGCGGGCAGCCTGCCTGGGAAAGCGCAGAACACGCCCTTTGACGGGCGGGCGCTCGAAGGGGCTGTCATCGGCACCTGGAAAGCCGGACGCAGGGTCTTCGGATGATCGTGTTTCTCCTTGTTATTATGGGATATTTTTTGGGTTCTATCCCGTTTGGCCTAGTCCTGACACGGGCCGCGGGCCTAGGTGATATCAGGGCCATCGGGTCGGGCAATATCGGCGCCACCAACGTGCTGCGCACCGGCAATAAAAAATTGGCGGCCGCGACTTTGTTGCTCGATGGTCTGAAAGGCGCGGTTGCAGTGTTGATTGCGCGTTATCACGGCGGCCCCGCGCCGTATTGTGTCGGGCTGGCGGTCGTGCTGGGGCATATGTTTCCGCTCTGGCTCGGGTTTCGCGGCGGCAAGGGTGTCGCGACGGGGCTTGGCGTGTTGCTCGCCGAAGCCTCTCCGGTCGGGCTGATCGCCTGTCTGATCTGGCTCGGCATGGTCTATTGGCGGCGGATTTCATCGCTCGGCGCGCTCACCTGCTTCGGCCTGGCACCCGTTATAGCCATGCTCCTCGGCCATAGCATGTTGGCGTTGCTCGCTTTTATCATTGCTGGACTGGTCTTTTACAAGCACCGGGAAAATATCCGCCGCCTGCTGGCGGGCACCGAGCCGAGGGTGGGCAAAGTTTGACGGAATTACAGGCCCGGCTGCGGCTGATCCGCACTGAGAGCGTCGGACCCCAGACTTATCGCCGGCTGATGGAACGCTTTGCCACGGCCAATGCAGCATTGGAGGCATTGCCTTCGCTGGCCCGTCAGGGCGGGCGGAGCGCTCCGCTGGCGATCCCGACGATCAGTGCGATTGAGCGGGAATTGGCGGATATCGCGCGTGCGGGTGCCAGGCTGATGATGTTGGGCGATGCCGACTATCCGCCTTATCTCGCCCAATTGCATGACGCGCCAGCGGTTCTGGCCCTGAAGGGTGATGCCGCTTTGTTGAAATCCCGCGCCATTGCCGTTGTCGGGGCGCGCAACGCTTCGGCAAATGGAAGGCGGATCGCCGAGGATCTGGCAGCGGGGCTCGCCAAGGCGGGGGTTGTGGTGGTCTCTGGCCTGGCGCGTGGCATCGACACCGCAGCGCATCAGGGGGCGATGCGCACCGGCCGGACCATCGCTGCCATCGCCGGCGGCATCGACATGATCTACCCGCCAGAAAATGCCGCTTTACAGGAGCAAATCGGCCGGGCGCATTTGCTGATGGCCGAAGCGCCGATCGGTACCGCTCCGCTGGCGCGGCATTTTCCCAAACGTAACCGGATCATCGCCGGGTTGGTCAGTGGAATCGTGGTGGTCGAGGCGGCGGTGAAATCGGGCACCATGCTGACCGCGCGGCTCGGTGTAGAGGCCGGGCGAGAAATATTTGCGGTGCCCGGCAGCCCGCTCGATGAGCGTTGCCGGGGCTGCAATGACTTGATCCGCCAGGGCGCACATCTGACCGAGACGATCGAGGATATATTTGCCAATCTGCCAGACCAGCCGGGCAAATCCATGGCTTTCAGCGTAATCCAGGATGGCGGGCTCGCGGAGCCCGTGAGCGCCTGGCAGGACGCCCAAGCCGATCAGGCGGGCTTGACCAGGGCGCGCCGCGTGATCACGTCTCTGCTCGGCCCGACCGCTTTGCCGGTTGACGAGATTGCCCGGCACTGCCAGTGCTCCGCCGCGATTCTGGCAACGGTGCTGATGGAGCTTGAAATCGCCGGCCGGATTGCTTTCCTCCCCGGCAACCGGGTTGCGTTGCTTTCATGATGCGCTCGCTGTGAACGGATTATTGCCCGCATGACCGATATCGTGGTGGTCGAATCGCCCGCCAAAGCCAAGACGATTAATAAATATCTCGGGGATGGCTATCACGTCCTGGCCTCGTTCGGCCATGTCCGTGATTTGCCGCCCAAAGATGGATCGGTGAAGCCGGACCAGGATTTTGCCATGCTATGGGAATCCGACTCGCGCGGTGAAAAACAGGTCGGCGCCATCGCCAAGGCGCTCAAGGGCGCGAAAATTCTCTATCTCGCCACCGACCCCGATCGCGAAGGTGAGGCGATTTCTTGGCATGTGCGGGCCATGCTGGAGGATAAAAAGGCGCTCAAAGGTGTCACCGTCAAGCGCGTTACATTCAACGAAATCACCAAATCGGCGGTGACCACCGCCATGGCCCATCCGCGCGAGCTCGATCAACCCTTGATCGAAGCCTATATGGCGCGCCGGGCTCTGGATTATCTGGTCGGATTCACCCTCTCGCCGGTGCTGTGGCGCAAATTGCCGGGCAGCAAATCAGCCGGGCGTGTGCAATCAGTGGCCTTGCGGTTGATTTGCGAGCGGGAAGCCGAAATCGAAATCTTCAAGGCGCGGGAATATTGGACCATCGAGGCCGGCATGATCACCCCGGCCGGCGCGCCCTTCACTGCCCGGCTGACGCATCTGCAGGGCAAAAAGCTCGATCAATTCGATTTGCCCAACGAAGCTGCCGCCATGGCGGCGAAGGCAGCGGTACAGGCCGGCGATTTCAGCGTCGTCCAGGTGGAGAAAAAGCGCACTCGGCGGCATCCGCCGGCACCGTTTACGACATCGACCTTGCAGCAGGACGCCTCACGCAAGCTCGGATTTTCCGCCCAGCAGATCATGCGCACCGCCCAGCAGCTTTATGAAGGTGTCGCGATCGGCGGCGAGACGGTTGGTCTGATCACCTATATGCGGACCGATGGCGTGCAAATGGCGCGCGAGGCGATCATGGCGGTGCGCGACCGGGTGAAAGCCAATTTTGGCACCGACTACCTGCCGGCGACGCCACGGGAATATAACTCCAAGGCGAAGAACGCCCAGGAAGCCCACGAGGCGATCCGGCCCACCGATTTCGGGCTCTCGCCCGATCAAGCCGGTCGCTATCTAAATGCTGAACAATCAAAGCTTTACGAGCTGATATATAAGCGTGCTCTGGCCTCGCAAATGCAGTCGGCGGAACTTGATCAGACCAGTGTCGATATCAGTGATGCCGCGGGCACAACATTGCGGGCCAATGGCTCAATTTTGGCCTTCGACGGATTTCTTCGGCTTTACCGTGAAGACATGGATGATGTCGCCGACGACGACGACGCCAAAATTCTCCCGCCTTTGGCCAAAAACGACCCTCTGAAACGCGGCGAGGTCAAAGCCGAGCAGCATTTCACGCAGCCGCCGCCGCGCTATTCCGAAGCCTCGCTGGTCAAAAAAATGGAGGAACTCGGCATTGGCCGACCTTCGACCTACGCCTCGATCCTGACCGTGCTGCGCGATCGCAATTATGTCCGCCTGGAAGCCCGTCGCTTCATTCCTGAAGATCGTGGCCGCCTCGTCACAGCATTTCTGACCAGTTTTTTCGCCCGCTATGTCGATCCGGACTTTACCGCGGGGCTGGAGGAAAAGCTCGATCTCGTCTCCGACGGCAAGGCCGACTGGCGCCAGGTGCTGCGTGACTTCTGGCGCGATTTCTCCGCCGCGATCGGCCAGACGACGGAGCTGAAAATCTCCGACGTAATCGACGCGCTTGATGAGGATCTGGGACCGCATTTCTTTCCTTCGCGCGCCGACGGCTCTGATCCCCGCGCGTGCCAGGCCTGCGGCACAGGCCGACTCGGGCTACAACTCGGGCGGCATGGTAGCTTTATCGGCTGCTCGAACTATCCCGACTGCCAATATACCCGCCGGCTGATCGTCGATGGCGAGGAAGGGGCCGACACCCTCAAAGAAGGGATGAAAATTCTTGGCCAACATCCTGAAACTGCAGAAGATGTTACCCTGCGGCGCGGTCCTTACGGGCTATATGTGCAGCAGGGCGAGCCGGTGGATAAGGAAAAACCCCGCCGGTCCTCTCTCTCACGAGGGATGAATGCCGATGATCTGACACTCGACCAAGCGCTCGGCCTGCTCTCGTTGCCCCGGCTGGTTGGGCCGGACCCGCAGACGGGCCAGAAAATCGAAGCCGGAGTCGGCCGATTCGGCCCCTATGTGAAGATGGGCTCGATTTATGCCTCGCTCGACAAGGACGATGATGTGCTGGCCATCGGGCTGAACCGCGCGGTCATGCTGATCGCCAAAAAAGCCGAAGGCATCCGCAATGTCGGGCCGCACCCGAAAGACGGGGCGGACGTGATGGTGCGCAAAGGCCGGTTTGGCCCTTACGCCCAGCATGGCAAAACCGTCGCCAATTTGCCGCGCGGCACCGAGATTGCCGACATCACCCTCGATGAAGCAGTGGCGTTGCTGGCCGAACGGGGCAAAACACTCGCACCGAAAGGCAAAGCCAAGGCGGGGGCGAAAAAACCCGCCAAGGCCGCCAAAATCATGGCGACGGGCGATGCTGCACCCAAACTCAAACCGAAGGCCCGGCCGCCGGTGAAAGCGGCAAAACCCAAAGCCGCGCCGGCGGGCACAGCCAAGCCCGCCGCCAAAGCTAAGCCTAAACCGAAAGCAGCACCCAAAGCCGCTGCCAAGCCGAGCGCGAAGAAAGCCGCAGCACGGGCCAAATGAAACGGCCGCCGAAGAAGGATAGCGCTAAAGCCCGCGAGCTACCCTCCGCTGCGGTATTGCGTGCCTTTATCAAGGAACAGCCCGGACGGGTCGGCAAGCGCGAGATCGCCAAGGCCTTCGGGATCGGGCCGGAGCAAAAACCAGCCTTGCGGGATCTGCTCAAGCAACTCGAACGCGAAGGCACTCTGGCCGCCGCCGGCGCCAAGCGGTTTCGGGATCCTGACGCGCTCGGTGAGACGGTTTTGGTCGAAATCACCGGTATCGATCGCCATGGCGAGGCGCTCGCCCGCCCAGTCATCTGGCAGGGCAAAGGCCAGAAGCCGATCATTTTCATGGCCCCCGAACAACGCGGCCAAGCTGCTTTGGCACCGGGCGCTCGGGTGCTGGCGCGTCTGCGGCGCATCGATGACGGCAAATATGAAGGCCGCACCGTCAAGCGCGTGGCCGATCGCGCGGGCAATGCAGGTGGCGGGACCATCATCGGCGTCTATCACGCCAGCGGTGCTGCGGGGCGGATCGAGCCGACGGATCGCAAAAGCAAGGCCGAATGGCATATCCCGCCCGGCGAGAGCGGCGGTGCGCTGGATGGCGAAGTGGTACGCGCGGAGCCTTTGCCGGGCGTTCATCATGGCCTGAAGCCGGCGCGCGTGATCGAGCGGATCGGCATTCTGGGCGATGCGAAGACGATCAGCCTGATCGCCATCGCGACACATGACATACCGGTCGATTTCTCTGAAGCTGCGCTCGCGGAGGCCGCGCGGGCGAAAATCACCACGCTCGGTAAGCGGGTGGATTTGCGCGACGTGCCGCTGATCACCATCGATGGCGCCGACGCGCGGGATTTCGACGATGCGGTATTCGCGACACCGGATGGCAATGGATTCCGGCTGATCGTTGCGATTGCCGATGTGGCTCATTATGTGCGCCCCGGCAGCGCGCTGGAGGCCGATGGTCGCAGCCGCGGTAACAGCGCCTATTTCCCTGATCGGGTGGTGCCGATGCTGCCCGAAGCGCTCTCGAACGGCTGGTGCAGCCTCAAGCCGAACGAAGATCGGGGCTGTTTGTTCGTGGACATGCACATCGCCGCCGACGGCCGCAAAACCAGCCATCGATTCGGCCGTGGCCTGATGCGCAGTTTTGCCCGGATGACCTATGAGGCGATCCAGGACGCGCATGACTCCGGCAGTGAGGCGGATTTGCCAGCCGGGACGGTGGCGAATCTCTACGCCGCCTTCAAATCTCTGAAATCCGCCCGCGACGCGCGCGGTACGCTCGATCTGGATTTGCCGGAACGCAAGGTCACGCTCGATTCGGCGGGGCATGTGCTGAAAGTGGAACCGCGCCCCCGGCTCGACAGCCATAAATTGATCGAGGAATTCATGATCCTCGCCAATGTCGCGGCCGCCGAGGAGTTGGAGAAGCGCCACCAACCTTGCATGTATCGCGTCCATGCCCCGCCATCGCCAGAGAAATTGGAAAATCTGCGTGGCTTTCTGGCAACGCTCGGTATTACGCTCGCTAAATCCGACCAATTGCATCCGCGCGATCTCGATCAGGTGCTCAAACTGGTCGCCGGCACCGATCAAGTGGCGCTGGTTAATGAGACAATGCTGCGCAGCCAGTCCCAAGCGGAGTATTCGGCCGAGAATATCGGCCATTTCGGCTTGGCGCTCACCGCTTACGCGCATTTTACCTCACCGATCCGCCGCTATGCCGATTTGCTGGTGCATCGGGCGCTGATCTCAGGCCTCGGTCTCGGCTCGGATGGGCTGAGTGATGCTGACCGAGCCGGTTTTGAGGATATTGCCGCCCACATCACCCAGACCGAGCGGCGGGCGGCGATGGCTGAGCGGGATGCCACCGAGCGGTATCTCTCCGCCTTCCTGGCCGGCAAAATCGGCGAAATATTCGCCGCCCGGATTTCCGGTGTCACACGTTTTGGTCTATTTGTGACTTTGGCAGAGAGCGGGGCATCTGGGTTCGTGCCGGTCGCCATGCTGGGGGATGATTTCTGGGTGCATGACGAGGCGACACAAACCCTTTTTGGCCGGCGCAGCAGACAAAATTACGCGCTCGCCCAGACGGTTACGGCCTTGCTGGTTGAGGCCAAGCCGGTGACCGGCGGGCTTGTATTCCGACTCGTCGCAGCCGATGACGACTCGCATTTATCCCACGAGTCGCAGCGTCCACATCGATTTGCCGGAAAGTCGCGTGATGACGCCCGGTTTGGCACGCCAAAAGCGGGTGAACATAAGGCGGGTAAAGCTAAGGTCAGCAAGCACAGGGGAAAGCGACCACGGTGAGGCGCGCGCGGCAGTTCGCGGTCATGCTCCTGCTGATCTCGATCGGCGGAATGTCCTTTGCCGCCCCCGCCGCCTACGCTGAGGGGTTCGATCAGGCGAGCGCCAGTGCGGTTTGGGGACAGGCGCTGGCTTTCATCAGCCCGCGTGCGCTGGAGCCGCTCTCCATGGCACAAATGGCGATCTGGGGATTAGGCGGCATTACCGCGATCGACCCGGATTTATCGGTCAAGCTGCAAAGCGGGCAATTGCGTCTGTATGGGCCCGATCAGATATTGCTGGTGGTGAACGCGCCTGCCGCCGGCGACGCACCTGGCTGGGGCCATGCCTGCGCTGTCGTGGCGGATAAGGCCTATAGTTCGTCTGCGGCGCTGCGTCAGGCCGGCACCCAAGGCATTATTCGTAGCTTTTTTGATGAATTATTCAACCATTTCGATCCCTATTCCCGCTATGAGGCACCGCAGGAAGCCCAGCAGGATGAACTGACCTTGCAGGGTGCGGCCGGGTTGGGGATGAGCGTGCTGCGCCGCGGCCATGAGGTGCTGATCGATCAGGTGGCAGCCGATGGCCCGGCGGATCAGGCGGGGCTAAAGCCGGGATTTCAGGTGCTGGCGATCGATGGGATCAAGGCCGGCATGATCGGCTTAGATCAATTGCAGGCAGATCTGGCCGGACCGGCCGGCAGCACGGCGCAATTGAGGGTGCGCGCCCCAGGCGACACGGCCCAGACCATCACCCTCACGCGTGCGGACATACCGCGGCAAAGTGTCATCGTCGTGCCGCGCAAGAGCGTGTTGGAGATCCGGATCATTGGGTTCGATCACGGCACGGCGGATCAATTCACCTCGGCCCTGGCACAGGGTCTGGGCGCCACACCGGCACCGGCGGGCATCGTCATCGATCTGCGTGGCAATCGCGGCGGCCTGCTGCGCGAGGCGGTGCTGACCGCTGATACATTGCTTGCGTCAGGCGAAGTGACGAGTACGGCAGGTCGTGATCCGGCAGCCAACAAAGTCTGGCGGGCTGAGGGTGGGGATATCGCGGCCGGGTTGCCCGTGGTGGTCTTGGTTGACGGCCAGACCGCGAGTGCGGCGGAGATTCTCTCCGCTGCCCTGGCCGATAATCGCCGGGCGGTGGTGGTGGGCAGCGAGACATTGGGCAAAGGGCTGGTGCAGAACATGACCGGCCTGGTCGATGGCGGGGAATTATTTATCACCTGGAGCCGGGTGCTGGCCCCTTTAGGCTGGCCGTTGCAGGGGCTGGGCGTGTTGCCGCAGGTCTGCACGGCGCTGGGTGACCAGGCGCTGGCCAGCCAGATCGCCGCTCTCGATCAGGGCCGGAACTTGATGTCAGCCGCACTGGCGCAATCGCGTCAGGCGCGCGCGCCGATGCCGCTTGCGGAAATCCTTGCCATTCGCGACCAATGCCCGGCAACCGTTGGGGGAAACGCGGATTATCAGACAGCGAAAGACCTGATCGACGATCCAAGCGCCTATCAGGCCGCCCTGATTGTCAAACCGGGGCAATTAAAGCCGGAAAAAGCGCAGTTGGTGGCTGCCCCGTAGTTCCCGACCTTGACCAGAGCGCCCAAAACAGGTCATACGGCGCTCCGATTGGAGATCATGCGATGGCTAAGTCAAACACTGTTCAGATTAAACTCATCTCGACGGCCGATACCGGTTATTTCTACGTGACCAAAAAAAATGCCAAGGCACAGACCGGCAAGATGGAAATGCGGAAATACGATCCCGTGGTTCGTAAGCATGTGCCATTCAAGGAAGCCAAAATTAAGTAACGCGAGCCGCCCTATGGCGGTTGCTTGCTGATGAAGCTTTTTGCCTGCCAGAACTGTGGCGCGCAGGTCTATTTCGAGAATCGTTTTTGCGAATTCTGTCAGTCCCGTCTCGGCTATCTCCCGCAGAAACGCATACTGACGGCTCTCTCGCCGGCCGGTGATCAATGGCGGGCCATGGCCAGACGCGGCCGGCGCGTGCGGTTTTGTGCCAATGCCGCATTCGATGCCTGCAACTGGCTGGTAGCAGCCGAGAGCCAGGATGATTTCTGCGCCGCCTGTCGGCATAACCGGATGATCCCGGATCTGTCCGCGGATGATCATTTGAACCGCTGGCGCAGCATGGAATTCGCCAAGCACCGGCTGTTTTATACGTTGATCAAACTCGATCTGCCGCTCGCCAATCGGGTCGATGACCCCGCGCACGGGCTGGTGTTCGATTTCCTGGCGACCGCGCCTGACGGCGCTGGACCAAAAATCATGACGGGCCATGAAGATGGGCTGATTACACTCAATCTCGATGAGGCCGATGACGGCACACGCGAACGGCTGCGCACCGTGATGGGCGAACCCTATCGCACCTTGCTCGGCCATTTTCGCCATGAGGTCGGGCATTATTATTGGGATGTGCTGGTCCGCGATGGCGGGCATGTGCAGGCGTGCCGCGCCGTGTTCGGCGATGATACGCTGGATTATGCAACCGCTTTATCCCAGCATTACCAGTTCGGCGCACCGGCCGATTGGCAAATCAACCATGTCAGCGCCTATGCCTCGGCGCATCCTTGGGAGGATTTCGCCGAAACCTGGGCGCATTATCTGCATATCATCGACACGTTGGAAACCGCCTCGGCGTTCGGTCTGCGGGTGCATCCGCGCACTGCTGATACTGCCTCACTCCAGGCGAAAATCGATTTCGATCCGCACCGCAACGGCCCCTGGGAGCCGGTCATCAAGGCCTGGCTACCGCTGACCTTCGCGATGAATAGTCTGGCCCGCAGCATGGGTGCGAACGATCTCTACCCGTTCATCCTCAGCTCCGCCGTCATCGACAAGCTCGGCTTCATCCATGATCTGGTCCATGGCAACCTGGCCGACAGAGCGCCTGTTGTTTGACATGAGGCGGGGTGGAGCAACCCCCCCTCATGTGATTGTATAAATCTATATTAGTTTAGATAGAGTTGCTTAGATCCAGCTAAACCTATGAAATTGACCGATAAAATACACATAGAGCGTGTCGTTGTGAAACGATCACGCTCTATGTGATTATCAATCCTTCAGATGGACCGACAGGGTAAAACTGGTCGGGCGTTGCGGCATGTCCTTGGCAAAAGCCGGATAAGATTGTCCGCGTGCGGCTGCGATGGCTGCGCGGTCGATCGGCGGGGCGCCGGAGGAGCGGACCACCGCGACACTCAGAATGCTACCGTCCGGCGCCAATCGGATGGAAATCACCGTGGTGCCGGATAATTGCATCATCTGCACATCCTCGGGCACTGTCAGGTTGGCTTGCACCAGTTCGCGCAGCCGGCCGGCATAGAGCTGAGTGGCTGTTTCCATCTCGGCGGCAGACACAACTGGCACGGCCGGCGGCGGCGGAGGCGGTGCCGGCTGCTCGATATGCGGCACCGGCTTGACGATATGCTGCACCGGCTTGGGGCGAGGGACCGGCCGCGGGATGGGCTTAGGCGGCGGCGGCTTGGGCAAAGGCGGTGTCACCGTCTTGGGCGGCGGCGGTATCGGCTTGGGGGGAATCGGTTTGGGCGGCAGCGGTTTGGGTTTTGGCGGTGCCAGCATTTGCACCTTGACGATGGTCGGCTGTTTGTTGACCTGATTGCCCACCGTTTCAGACAATTTCACGAAAGCAAAGCCGATCGCCGCCTCAACGACCAGCGCGACGATGAGGGCGCGCCAGAATTTATCCTCCGACCCACCCAGCAGGGGCGGGTCGGGATGATAGAGCGATGCGTTATTCATTTGCCGGCAGGTGTGGCTGGCGCGGCTGACCCAGGCGCACTGGTTTGATCAGCCGCTGCGTTCTGCTGGGCGGCAATGCCGACATCGGTGACGCCGGCTTTCTGGGCGGCATCCATCACGGTGATGAAATGCTGGAAGGCCACAGCCTTGTCGGCGGCGATGGTCACTTCGGTTTTCGCCACGTCACCGTCGCCGGCGAACAGGGCGGTGAGTTGATCGGGCGTCATTACCTGATCTTTCACCTTGATCGATCCATCGGCGAGGATGTTCACGGTGAATTTCGGATGCGGCAAATGCTGCGCCTGGCTCGATTGCGGCAATTGCAGGCTGACCCCGGCATCGGGGATCATCTGCAAGGTCACGATGATGAAAAACACCAGCAGGAACAGCATCACATCGATCATTGGGATGATTTCGATGCGGGCTTTCTTGGATTCGAAATAGCGCAGTTTCATTGTCTCAGGCTCCGGCGGCCACAGAGCGGAGTTCGCTGCGCTGTGCGGTGCGCGGACCGACCAATGGCACCACGCCGACACCATCGGTCCGGTTCATCACCATCAATTTGATCGAGTCGAGTTGATGGATGACCATGCGCACCTGATTATTGAGCATGTTGAAGGCCGCCAGACCGATCATGGCAATGAAAATACCAGAGGCGGTAGCGACCAGCGCATCGGCGACGCCGCCGGTCACTTCGGTGGGCGCGTGGCCCGGCGTCGCGAGCACGGAGAAGGCATGGAACATACCGATGATGGTGCCGAACAGGCCCAGCAGCGGCGCCAAGGTGACCACAGTGTCAAGCACCCATAATCTTTTATCAAGGCGCGGGGCGATCAGCATGATGGCTTCATCCAGACGCCCGGCCATGGCTTCGCCGCGCGCGACATCGACATGGCGAACAGCAGCATCGAGCAAGGCCGCTTCCGGCAGACGGCCGGCGGCAGTGCGCAACTCTTCGAGATTGCTGCGGTGCAATTCGCCCTGAGCGGCGACCCGGCGCACCAGAGTCTCACCGAGCAAAATGGTCCGACGCAAATACCAGAACCGATCGAGAATGACCGCCAGCGCGACCAAAAGAAGGAACGCGAGGACGTAAAGAACGCCGTCGGAATAATTGGCGAGATGGATAATGTAGGCGAGTGTCATGCGATCGGTCCCTAATATACGGTATCGCGCAGGCAGTTAGACGATATTGCCCCGCGCCTGTGTGATAGATTTATGGCAATCCGCCGGCCCTTGTGGGGCCGGCGGACAGCAGGGTTTATGGCCGGGTGCCGGCGAACCGCCCCGACCGTATTGTTCAGGCTCAGAAATGAACGCTGACGGTGCCGAAGATTGAGAATGGCGCGCCCGGATAGGCCATGAGGTAATTGGCGTAAGGCGCATTTGTCTGCCCGGTCGCCGATTGGGCGGCCGTGTTGAAATACCCGCCCGCTGAATTAACCTCGTAGGACTCATATTTGTTGTTGAGGACATTGAGTGCCGTCAGAGTGAAGTCGACGGTCTTATCACCGGCATATGGCAGATCGACAGGCACCGTTGTTTTCAGTGACAGGTTGAACGTCGAGAAAGACGGCATTTTTTGCCGGCTCGGCGCACTCGTGACGTCATTAAAGATCGATTGCGTGCCGGTATATTGCACCCAGGCCTTGGGCGTGATGAGCAACTGACCGACCGGGATGTCGTAATAAACGCTGGCATTTACCAAGGTCTGCGGCACATAGGATACCGGCGAGCCGCTATAATCATTGCCATTCACGTTGTAGGACGTGTATTTCGCGCTCTCAAAATTGGCGTTCGCGGAGACATGCAGATTATAGACGGGGTTGTCATCAACGAACATATTGACGCCGTTATATTCCGATGTGCCGCTTGCAATCACGGTGTTTCCGAATGCGTTCGTCACCGGAATGCTCTGCTTGGAATAGCGCAAATGGTAATAGTTCGCACCGAACAGAAGATGGTTGAAGACACCAAAATGATCGATATGGCCTTTGAAGCCGATTTGATATTCCTGGCCGAACTCAAGCTGATAACCACTGCCGGGCTGGTGCGTCGATTGGAAGAACCCGCCGCCACCGCCAAGCTGCGGTGATTTCCACTCCTCCGAGTAGCTGCCATAGAGAGCGAGCTGCGGCAGAACCTGCAGATTTGCATCGATGGACGGGGCAAGCCCCGTGCGCGATTGATGAGCAGCAGGGCCCGCACTCTGATTTTTGAAGTTACCCGCAGCACCCGGTGCTAGATTGAAATCCTGCAAGGTCTCAGGTGAGTAATTGACGCTGAATTGCTCAACGCGAATGCCCGGCGTGATGTGCAGAATGGAAACTGGGCTGAAATCATCCTGCAGGAACGCCGAGACGTTGTCCTGGTTGAAATAGCTCGACCGCGCCTTGCCATTTTGATTGATCACATCCGGATTACCAAAATAAGGCGCCAGCGGATTATAGAAATTGTTCCGCGAATTATAAACGGAATGGATGTAATAGCCGCCAATATCGACCGTATTATACGCGAATTGCTCGGTCAGATCGATCTTGTCGCCAAAGCTATAGGTAAAGGGGTTGTTGTGCTCATCGACCTGCGGCCCTTGCGCGAACAGATCATTCAGGCGTGAATGCAGCCGATCGATGCGGGTGAAGAAGGTCAGGTTATGCAAGGTGCTCGCATCGTCGAGATTAATCGTCTCACGGCCATAGACCATGTAAAGCTGATTGCCGTCATACTTGCTGTATGTGTTGTACGGCAGCGAACTGTAATAGCCTGATGTTTGCTGGCTGTAGAGCGGCCCCGGAACCGGAAAACTCAACCCTGCGGCATTTGGTGCAGTCTGGCCATTCACAGTAATCAGAGGGTTCGCACTGACCGGAATGACCTGTGCGCGATAGCCGCGGCTTTGGGCGATATATCCGCCCAACTCGAAGCTGCCGGCGCTGAAGGTTTTGATCGTCTTGGCGTAAAAAGCGTAATTATGACTCGGATTGGTGAAGCCGTCGGGTGCTTTGCGGAAACTATCGGCCTGGCCGAAGCCGCCGGCGAAAATGGTCGACCAGCCATGATACAAACCTGAGCGCACATCGAAGCTCAAATTCTCTTGACCGTAGCTGCCATAACTCAAATTAAGATCGCCACCTGCCTTATCGGTCGGCTGCAACGGCACCAGCTGGAATTCACCGGCGATATTATTGTACCAACGATCGACCGGATTACCTGGGCCGTAAATGACATTGGTATTCTGGATCAGATCGTTCTGCGGCACGGTCGGCGATTGCCACAGACCGGTCACCACGTCGGCAATCGGCACGCCATCGAACGTCACGGCAACCGCACCGTCTTGCGTATAGCCCGAGTAGCCGCCCCAGCCCTGCGTTACACCGTTCAAGGTGATCGTCGCCTTGGTCGAGCCAGTATTGCCATAGGTGTTGATATTCACACCGGGCGCATAGCTCAGTGCACGGGCAATGCCGCCTGTGGGGCCGGCCTGCTGGATCAGTTGCTTATCGAGAACGCGCACGGTCTGACCGGATTTAAACACTTTGGTTTGCGTCGGCGCGGCGGTGGCACCGGGAGCGGCGTTGGAGCCACTGGCGCTCACACTACCGGCGTTCACGGCCTGGGCGGCTGCCTGATGACCCATTGAGAGACTCAGCACGGCGCCCATAGCGACGCTGCCGAGTAGCCATGATTTATGGCGGGCTTTGCGCATCGTATCTGTCTCCTGCATTAAATTTCAGTCGCGTTTGCGATGGTAGTCGCGTTTGCGATGGTGCCCGCTTAGGCAAAGCATTTGGCGCAGTCCACCGCCAAAACCTGACCGAATTTTGATATTTCTCAAAAATACTTTATATTTATTAGAGTTACGGAAATGTGATACTTCGGTGGAACTATTATTGCAGCATGATGACAAGACAAGATGACAAGACGGGATGACAAGACGGGCCGATGGCACGACGCCTCTTGATCGCCGGACGCAACCTCAGCCGCTCGCGGCAATTGACGCAGAATTTTCGCGCCGAGGGTTTCAACGTCGAGCGGGCGCTTGATACCGAGCAAGCGGCCGCCTTATGCGCCATGGCGGGATATGACGTCGTTATCATGACGCCGAGCGCCCTTGACGAGGCGATTCTGATGCTGTCGCGGCTCGTTCAAAATGCTACGAAAATCATTTGTCTTCTGGCGCTCGATGGGCCGGCGGAACAGCGCCTGCTGGACCTGGGAGCCGTCCTTTGCCTCCCGGCCGCCGCGAGTTTTGGCGAATTACTTGGTATTCTGCGCTGGCTGATCGGCAAAGCGGAAGGGTTTCCTCAGCATTACCGCATCGGCCGGCTGGGCATCGATCCGCAGGCGCGGCGCGCGAGCTATGCTGGCCAAAGGCTGACCATCGGGCCAACCGCATTTTTACTGATCCTCGCTCTCGCCCAGACCGCGCCGGCGCCGCGCAGCGCCGATGACCTGCATGAGTGTGTATGGCCAGGCCGCGCGATCGACCGGCATCGAATCGTCGCTCTGGTCAATCAGCTGCGCAGCCAACTCTCCGCCAGCGGTGCCGGCCGCGTTCTCGTGACAGTCGGGCGCCGCGGCTACGCTTTGATGACACCGCGCGATGAGCCAGCGGCGGAACCGGTGCCGGATCACGCGCAGCTTTTGCTCAGCGCCGGTGCGCCACCGGCGCCACTCGCCCGCGCCCGGCAAATCGCGCTCGATCGGGTTACGGGTCAGGCGGTCGCACCGGTGTGCAGGATGGGGCGGCTGCATCTGGATCTGGTATTTCGCCGCATGATCCAGGGCGACAATGTCGTCGGGCTCAGCGTCCAGGAGGCCAATTTGCTGGGATTACTCACCAGCACGCCTGATCGGTCGGTGACCAAATCTGCCATCGCGTCGTTATGCATGAGCCCGCGTGCCAACGCGGCGGAGGCGTTGGTCAGCCGGTTGCGGCGTAAATTGGCCACATGCGACCCGACGATCCGGCTGATCCGCAGTAGTCCGGGCTGTTACCGGCTCGCCACCACAAGCGTTCAGGCGGCCATGGATTAGCGAAACCTTAAGCCCGCGCTGCGCATAACGGCACGATGATCATGCGCGTCGGGTTTGGCGGCAATGCGATGGGTTTCATGGGATGATCCGGTTGGATGCGTCTGCCGACCGCGATCAAAAACTGCGCATCCGTGCCGCGCGGCACGCCGCAGCGGAGCAGAAAAGGCTGCACGCCCAATTACGAATGGCTTTGGCGGCGGGCGGGTTCGTTGTGCATTATCAGCCGGTTCTGCACTTGCAAAATAGTGCCCTTTGGGGGGCAGAGGCGTTGATCCGTCTGGTGCATCGAAGGCGGGGATTGATCGCGCCGGGGCAATTCATTCCCAGCGCCGCACGCAGCACCCTGATGAACGAGATCGGCGGGTTTGTGCTGGCCGAGGCGTGCCGGCAGGCGGCGTTGTGGCCGGCATCCTGGTCAGTGTCGGTGAATATAGAAGCCCGGCAATTGGATGACGGTTACTTGCCCGGGCAAATCGCCGCAGCGCTGGGCGCTGCCGCTCTGGCCCCTGCCCGGCTGATCATCGAGTTGAATGAAACCGCCTTGCCCGGACTCTCAAATGCCGCTTTGGCCTGCCTGCGGGCGATGGCGGCGCAGGGGATTCGACTGGCGCTCGATGATTTCGGCGCGGGCTTGCCGAGCCTTACTGCTTTGCGCGATCTGCCGTTCAGCATCGTCAAGCTTGACCGCCGGCTGACCGCCGGTCTGCCGGACCTCATGCCGGAGATGATTCTCGTGCGCAGCGCGATTGAAGCCGGGCACGCGCTGAACCTGACCGTCATCGCCAAGCATGTCGAGAGCGGCAAGCAGGCTCATTGCCTGCGCGCCTTGGGCTGCGACGCCGGCCAGGGCCATTGGTTTTACCCTGCCCTGCCGCCGGCGGAATTGAGGTCGTTGCACCGCCTCTGAAGCCGCTTGCCCAAGCGCCCGGAATCGGCCAAGTCGGTAGCGTGAAAAATACGCAGAACATCGCCATCATCGGCGCCGGGCTCGCGGGCCTTACCGCTGCCGCTTATCTACGAGCCGGCTATGAGGGCGAGATCGTCATTTTCGATAAGGGTCGCCGGCCGGGCGGACGGCTTGCCGCGCGCCGGCATCAGGGCGTGCTGTTCAATCACGGCGCGCAATTCGCCACCGCCCGCAACCCGCGCTTTCTGGCCTGGCTGCAAGCCAGGGTGGCCGACGGCAGGGCGGCACTCTGGCCAGAAACCAGCATCAATCACGACCGCTATGTCGGCCTGCCGGATATGAACGCCCTGGCCGATGCACCGATCAGCGCGGTGGAGACCGGCCGGCATGTGAGTTTCGCCGAACAGCAAGGGGGGCAGTGGTATTTATACGTCAATGACGCAAAACTGGTCGCACCGGGGCATGTCGGCCCGACCGGCAGCCGGATCGGCCCGTTCGATCGACTGATCCTGGCTTTGCCGGCACCCCAGGCCGCAGCCTTTTTGGCCGGAATAGGACATTATTTTGCCGAGCCCGCCAGCATCGTGACCATGGCTCCTTGCTGGACTGTGATGCTGGGCTTTCCGCCCGGCACAGCCGGCCCCGACATTCTGCTGCCCGCGCATTCGCCGCTGAGTTGGGTGGCGCGCGAAGCCTGCCGGCCAGGCAACCGCGATGCATCGGTGGGTTACACCGTGCAGGCAAGCCCCGCCTGGAGCCGGGCGCATTTGGAGGACGACGCGCAAGCCGTGCAGGACATGCTGGCGCGCGAGTTCATCGCCCTCAGCGGCGTTGCAGCCGACCCAGATTTCACTGCAACCCATCGCTGGCGTTACGCGCAAAGCGAAATATCGCTCGGCGTGCCTTGCTTATGGGATGAAGAGCGCAATCTGGGCGTCTGTGGGGATTGGTGCATGGGCAATCGACTCGAATCCGCTTTTTGCTCAGGTGTCGGCATGGCTGAAGCAATCTTGGCTCACACATCAATGAGTGTGCGAGGATAAAGGAGTGGGGTTTGTGGGCATTTTACCGATCATTTTGAGTCTTGTGTTCCCTGCATGCGGCAAGCCGGGCGCCGAGGGCATCAAGCCACCCGGCCTGGTCGATTTCAAAACGCTCACCTTGCCCAAGACGCCGAACAAGGCACTCGCCGGACCGGCAAATTTGGGCGCGATCGCAACCATATCCGCGCCGGTCTATCCGGTGCCGGCGCTGAAATTATATGACGCGGTGCAGCAGGTCGCAGCCTCCGAACCGCGCAGCTATCGGCTTGATCAATACCCGGCCCAGATGCAAGCAGCTTGGGTGATCCGCTCGGCGACGGCCAATTTCCCCGATATCGTGGAAGCCGAAGTGATCCCGCTTGATGCGCAATCGAGCACGCTCGTTTTATATTCGCATAGTATTTACGGCGCTTCGGATTTCGGTGTGAACGCCAAGCGAGTGAAAGACTGGCTTGCCCAGCTTACAATCATTCTCAAGGACCATTGATGCGCAACGCCGTTCGGAATTTCTCCGCCGCGATAAGTGATGCCTGGCGGCTGGCCAAGCCGTATTTCTCGTCCGAGGAAAGAGGAAAGGCCATTGGTTTACTGGCCGCCATCATTGCGATGAATCTAGCGATGGTCGGGTTCAACGTTCTTTTGAATTATTGGAACAAGGATTTCCTTAACGCGATCGCCTCCAAGAATGTGCATGATTTTGTCGCATTGTTATTTTGGTATTGGCGCGCACCGGGATCGGGCATTGTGATGCCCGGCTTCACGCCGATCGTCGTGGTTTATCTTCTGCTGGCTGTTTATGCGTTTTATTTGAACCAAATGCTGCAAATCAATTGGCGGCAATGGCTGACCCGGCATTATGTGCAAAAATGGCTCGGCAATCAGACATTCTATCGGCTCAGCCTGATCACCCCGGCCAATAGTCCGGTCGACAACCCCGATCAGCGTATTGCCGATGACGTCAATCAATATGTGGCGAGCACACTCTCGCTCGGGCTCGATTTTATCTCAAATTTCGTCACGCTGGTGAGCTTTATCGGCATTCTCTACACTATATCGGGATCGTTCACTTTGTTCGGCGTCACGATCCAAGGCTACATGGTCTGGGTTGCGCTGATCTATAGCGTGTTTGGTACGGCACTCACTCATCTGATCGGTCGGAAGCTGATTTTCCTGAATTTCTGGCAGCAGAAAGTAGAAGCAGATTTTCGTTTTAATCTGGTGCGCGTGCGCGAGAATACCGAACCGATTGCGCTGTATGGCGGTGAAGCAGAGGAAAAAAACGGTCTGGCCGGCCGGTTTGCGGCGATTTACGCGAATTGGTGGGCCATTATGCGACGCACCAAGGCGCTGAATTTTTTCATCATCGGCTTCAACCAAGTGGCAAATATTTTCCCGATCGTGGTCGCGGCGCCAAAATATTTTGCCGGCGCTTATCCGATTGGCGTGCTTTATCAAATCGCCCAGGCATTTGGGCAGGTGCAAAGCTCGTTTTCGTGGTTTGTCTCGTCCTATACGTCGCTCGCGACATGGCGCGCGACCGTGACACGTCTGAGCTCTTTCGAAGCCGCGATGGCGCATGCGCATGATGGCATGGCAAGCAATAATCTGCACACCGAGACCGGCGGCAGCACGATCGGGTTGCGCAATGTCAGTTTGCATCTGCCGAGCGGCGCGGCGCTGGTGCAGGCAGCCGATTTCACTCTGCCCGACAACCCCATGACGGTCATCACCGGCCCTTCGGGCACCGGCAAATCGACCTTGTTCCGCGCCATGGCCGGCATTTGGCCGTTCGGCGACGGCACCATTACGAGCCCGGCGGGACGCAAATTATTCCTGCCGCAAAAGCCTTATTTTCCGCTCGGTTCGCTCAAGCGCGCCGCGATCTACCCGGCGCTTGAAGAGGATATCGATGATGCCCGCGTGCGCGCAGCATTGCACGATGTCGGGCTGGGGGCGCTTGCGGGGCAGATCGAGGATGTCGAGAACTGGAATCTGCGCCTCTCAGGCGGCGAACAGCAGCGCCTGGCCATCGCGCGGGCATTGCTCGCGGCACCGGATTATCTGTTTCTCGATGAGGCGACCTCGGCGCTCGACGCGCCGGCGGCGGCGGGACTTTACGCCATGTTGCGAGCAAGGCTTCCGGGCACCAAAATCGTCTCGATCGCCCATGATGATGCGATAGCGGCCTTACATGGCGCCGAAGTTAAACTCGCCGGGCATCCGGCCACGCTGTCCCTGGCGGCGGACTAAGCCAGGCCCACGAGCCCGAGCCCGACGCCGCCAGCGAGCAGCCAGAGCGGGTGGAGTTTGCTGCGCAGATTGATAAAGGCGGCGCCGAAGCTGATGGCATAGGCAAACGGATCATGATCCGCGGCGCGGATCAGATAGGCAGCACCGGCGAGGATCAACCCCGAGCTGATCGGCGTGATGGCCGCCTGGACAATCCGCCGCCAGGGTGCGGCCTCGAACCGGTCCCAGATCCGCGAGACGGTCAAGGCCAGCATGCCCGAGGGTGTAATCATGGCCGCGGTGCCGACCAGCGCCCCCGGCAGGCCAGCGACGCGCTCGCCGATCAAGGTGGAGATCAGCATGTTCGGGCCGGGTGCAGCTTGCCCCAGGCCGAACAGGGCGGCGAATTGCGGCGCTGTCGCCCAATGATGCACATCGACGACCAGATGCGCCATTTCCGGCAGGGTACTCGCTACACCGCCGATGGCCAGGAGCGAACATTCGGCAAAAACCAGCGCCAATAGCAGCAGGCTGATCACCGGCGC
Organism: Rhodospirillales bacterium 20-60-12; assembly: GCA_002255495.1. Taxonomy (GTDB): domain Bacteria; phylum Pseudomonadota; class Alphaproteobacteria; order Acetobacterales; family Acetobacteraceae; genus 20-60-12. The sequence continues at coordinate 26,325 of NCAP01000049.1, forward strand.
CACCGCCAGGCGATGAACAGCGAAAAGGGCAAGGTTAGCAGAATTGTCAGAGGGATGCCGAACTGCAGAATGCCGACCAACAAAAAGGCGGCTGCCACGATGATGCTGGCCCCCAGGCGGCGAAACAGCGGCAAGGCAATTTTGACGCCGGTGCCCAGCATCAGGCCCGAGGCCGCTGCCGCCAGCCCAATAAAGCCGTGATGGACGATGGGTATCTGCCCATAGCGCGTGTAAAACCCGCCCAGCAGCAAAACGATGACAAAGGGTGCGGCCAGCAGCCCGACGACCGCGACCAGCGAGCCGCGCAACCCGTGATGTCGGGCGCCAAAGACGAAGGCAAAATTAACGATATTAGGGCCGGGCAGAAACTGACATAATGCCAGCAGATCGGTGAATTCCGCTGCACTAAGCCAGCCTCTCCGCTCGACGATCAGCCGTCGCGCAAAGGGCAGGACACCGCCGAAGCCGGAAACGCCGGCCGCAAAAAATCCAATGAACAGTTCCCGGTAACTCAGAGACGGATGGCCGTGCTGAACTGTCATATTTATATCTTAAATCAATATGCGTTTAGATTAAATCGCAAGATTTGATCTAAATGCATGAAATTGATCGATAAAATATGCCTAGAGCAGGTGCGTGATAACGCATCACGCTTGGACAGCAACGCTGTTATCTCAATCAACACCAAGCGGTACCTGTCCTGCGCGGCTCGCGCCTGAAAATGTCACAAAACTGCAATCGTATCCCTGTCGCGTTTGTCACATGCTTCGCCTAGAGGGGCGGGGGTGCGGATCATCTGGTCCGCCTCAGACGCGAGATTTCTCAAGGGGAGACCATATCGTGACACTCAAAGCCAATTCGCGGCGCTCCATGCTGCTTCGTACCTGCACGGCACTTGTGGCCGTTGCCGGCCTGACCGCGGGCGTCGCCCGTGCGGCCGATACCGTCTCACTGAACGAGACCGGCTCCAGCCTGCTCTACCCGCTGTTCAATATCTGGGTTCCGGCGTTCGCCAAATCCAACCCGGACATTAAAGTGAACACGACCAGCACCGGTTCGGGCGCTGGCATTTCGCAGGCGATTTCCGGCGTCGTGCAGATCGGTGCGTCAGACGCTTATATGTCGGATGCGCAGATGAAGCAGGCTGCGACCATCGTGAATATTCCGCTCGCGATTTCCGCGCAGTCGATCAATTACAATCTGCCCGGTTTCAACAATGTGCATCTGAAATTGTCTGGCCCGGTTCTTGCTGGCATTTATTCCGGCAAAATCACAAACTGGGACGATGCGGCCATTGCACAGCTCAATCCCGGCAAGAAGCTGCCTGATCATGTGATCATCCCGGTTCACCGCACCGACGGTTCGGGCGACACCTTCATTTTCAGCCAGTATCTGTCATTCTCGACCCCTGATTGGTCGAACGGCCCCGGCTACGGCACGACGATTTCGTGGCCGGCCGTGCAGGGTGGTTTGGGCGCGAACGGCAACCCGGGCATGGTCTCGGCTGCTCAGCAAAACCCATACTCGATCGCTTATATCGGTGTGAGCTTCCATGCGCAGATCGCCAAGGCCGGCCTCGGCACGGCGATGTTGGAAAACAAGAGCGGCAAATTCGTGCTGCCGACACCGGCCACGATTTCTGCCGCTGCCGACGCTCTGGTCTCCAAGACCCCGGCCGATGAGCGCATCAGCCTGGTCTATGCGCCCGGTGCGATGGCCTACCCGATCATCAACTATGAATATGCCATCGTGAATACCAAACAGCCGGACGCTGCCACTGCGAAGGCCGTGCAGACCCTGCTGACCTGGGCGCTCACCAAAGGCAACGAGGCGCAATATCTGTCGCAGGTGAATTTTAAAGCCCTGCCACCGGCTATCGTCAGCCTGTCGAAAACACAGATCGCTAAAATCGGTTCCTAATCGCGGGGCCGATCTGATATGATCATGTTTCTTCCGGCTTCGGCCGGAAGAAATTTCCGTTTTGAGAGCCAGATGCCATGAAAATTCGGCCGTTTCGCCTGACGATGAGCGTTTTGGCGATTATGATTCCAACGGCTTTGATGGCGGTGATCATCCTTCTGGCGCTCTATTCGTTTGACGCCATCCGGTTCAATGGTCTGGCATTTTTATTCGGTCAGCATTGGGATCTGGGCAATCTTTACATGGATCCCGTAAAAACCCGCGGGCTCATGGTGCCGCATGGCGCCACCTATGGTGTTCTCGTCTTTATCGTTGGCACGTTGCTGAGCTCGGGCATTGCCATTCTCATTGCCGTGCCGGTGAGCATCGGCTGCGCCATATTCATCGCCGAGGCGGTGCCCGCCCGGTTCCGGCCTTATTTTTCCATGCTGGTGGAGCTGGTTGCCGTGGTTCCCAGCGTGCTGATCGGGCTGTGGGGCATCTCGGTCCTGGTGCCCTTGATCGCTCACGTCATTGCGCCGGGCATGTCGGCCGTACTGGGCTTCATCCCCTTCTTTTCGACCGCCGGCGGCGGTGGCAGCGGGCTTGGATTGCTCGCCGCATCCTTGGTGTTGGCGTTGATGATCACGCCGATCATCGCCACCACATTGCTGGATTCGCTGCAGCAGGTGCCGCGCGAAATCAAGGAATCAGCCTTTGCTTTGGGCGCGACACATTTTGAGGTGGTGCGCGGCGCGATGATGCCGATGGTCCGCAACACACTGATTGGCGGCATTGTGCTCGGCCTTGGCCGCGCGCTCGGCGAGACGATGGCGGTGCTGATGGTCTCGGGTGGTGCCATCAATTATCTGCCGCACACAATTTTTACGCCGATCAGCACGATCGCCTCGTTCATCGTCACGCAGCTTGATAGTGCCGAACAGGACCCAACGGGCATGGCGGTGAAGTCACTTGCTGAAATTGCCCTCGTGCTGTTCATCATCACCTTGATCGTCAATGGCCTGGCCCGCCTGCTGGCCCGGAGATTCAATAATGTCCGCAGCGCTTGATATGCATTCCAGTCTGGCCGGGCCCGATCTGGGCCCGCGCCGGAGGCTCTATTCGGCCATCGGGTGGGGGCTTTGCAGTTTTGCGTTTTTGCTGATCGCAGCGCCGCTGATCGATATTGTCTGGGTGGTGGTCTCCAAGGGCCTGTCGGCATTTTCCTGGACGTTATTTACGACCGTCACTAACGGCACCAGCGGCGGTCTGCTCAATGCCATTACCGGCACAATCCTGCTCTCTGGTGGCGCCCTGATCATCGCCGTGCCGATCGGGGTGGGTGCCGGCATTTATCTCTCCGAATATGGCAATAACAATCTCGGCGCCGTGATCCGGTTTCTGAGCGACGTGCTGACAGGCACACCCTCGATCGTGCTTGGCTATTTTTCCTATATCACCTTCGTCATCACGCTCGGTTGGCAATTCTCGGCCCTTGCCGGAATGATCACGCTCGCCATCATGATCGTGCCTTATCTCGCACGGATCAGCGAACTTGCTCTGCGCGGCGTGCCCAACACGGTGCGAGAGGCGACGTTTGCGCTGGGTGCAAAGGACCCGACGGTGGTATTCAAGATTGTGCTGCCGAGCGCGTTTCCCGGTGTTTTGACCGGGATATTGCTGGCTCTGGCCATTTCAGTCGGTGAGACAGCGCCGTTGATTTACACCGCCGGCTGGTCAAATTTTCTCTGGAACGGTAAATTCACCCATGAACCAGTCGGGTATCTGACATTCGTGATCTGGAATTTCATCAATCAGCCTTTCGAATCAGCTCATGCGCTGGCATTCGCGGCAGCATTTCTGGTGATGCTGGTCGTGCTGATCATCAATGTCGGTGTGCGGGTCGCCATTCGCAAACGCAGCTTCGCCTGATCGCATCGTCCTGTCGCTACGCTTCAGTCTCCTTGAATAATTCGCGGCCGATCAACATCCGGCGGATTTCAGATGTTCCCGCGCCGATTTCGTATAATTTGGCATCGCGCAGCAGCCGGCCTGTGGGATAATCATTGGTATAGCCATTGCCGCCCAAGCATTGAATGGCTTCGAGTGCCATCCACGTCGCGCGCTCAGCGGCGTAGAGAATGGCACCGGCGGCATCCTTGCGTGTTGCATGTCCACGGTCGCAGGATTTCGCCACCGCATATACGTATGAGCGGGCGGCGTTGAGCGTGGTATACATGTCGGCCAACTTGCCTTGCATCAATTGAAATTCACCGATCGGCCGGCCAAATTGCTGACGCTCATGAACATAGGGCAGCACCACATCGAGGCAGGCTTGCATGATGCCGAGCGGACCCGCGGCCAGCACCGCGCGCTCGTAATCGAGCCCGCTCATCAGCACATTCACCCCGCGCCCGATGCCGCCCAGAATATTCTCCGCCGGAACCCGGCAATCAGCGAATACCAATTCGCCCGTGTTCGATCCGCGCATGCCGAGCTTGTCAAGTTTTTGGGCACAGGAGAAGCCTGCCATGCCGCGCTCGATGAGGAACGCCGTAATGCCCCGCGGGCCTGCCTCAGGGTCGGTTTTCGCATAGACCACCAGCGTGTCTGCATCCGGGCCGTTGGTGATCCAGAATTTCGTGCCGTTGAGGATGTAATCATCATGATCGCGATCGGCGCGCAGCTGCATCGACACCACGTCCGAGCCCGCGCTCTGCTCGCTCATCGCCAGCGCGCCGACATGCGCGCCAGATATCAGCTTGGGCAGATATTTTCGCTTCTGCGCTTGCGTGCCGTTGATGTTGATTTGATTGATGCAGAGATTGGAATGCGCGCCGTACGATAATCCGACCGAGGCGGACGCCCGGCTGATTTCTTCCATGGCCACACAATGCGCGACATAGCCCATGCCGGCACCGCCATATTCTTCATCCGCCGTGATGCCCAGAGCGCCGATGGCACCGAGTTTGCCCCATAAATCGGCTGGGAAATCATTGTCGCGGTCGATCGCAGCGGCACGCGGGGCAATTTCGATTGCGGCAAATCGGCGGATCGTCTCACGCAACGCGTCAATATCAGGGCCCAGATCGTGATCGAGGCCGACATAATCGTTCTGCAATGCCATAGCGTTCTCCTGTACTGCGAAATTACGCCTTGTGCTCGACCGCGTCCAGGACGCTTGTTGACATCGCCAAGATGAGCCCCATCGGCTCTGGTGTGATTGACAAAGCAGGTTGGCAGACGTTAGCCCGCTCGATCATGGAAGCGATCACCCCTCAATTGGACATCTCTTCATCGCCGACCGTGGAGGCAGCCGGAGGCAGCCCTCTGGCGCTGGGCTATTTATCACTGCTTGCACTTGTGGTCGGCGTTGTCACCGGCTTTGGGGCGGTTGTTTTTCGAGCGCTGATCGGTCTCATCCACAACATATTCTTTCTCGGCAAATTCGCGGTTGCTTACGATTCCTCGCAATTTACCCATGTAGGACATTGGGGGGCGCTGGTCATTCTGGTGCCGGTGATCGGCGGATTGGGTGTCACTTTCCTGGTCTCGAATTTTGCACCGGAAGCCAAAGGCCACGGTGTGCCCGAAGTGATGGATGCGATCTATTACAAAAGCGGCAAAATTCGCCCGGTGGTGGCGGTGGTGAAATCGCTGGCCTCGGCGCTATCGATCGGCACGGGTGCAGCCGTGGGGCGGGAGGGACCGATTATCCAAATCGGCTCCGCGCTTGGCTCC
>NCAP01000050.1 GCA_002255495.1 Rhodospirillales bacterium 20-60-12
ACACCCATCATCTGCGCCGAGAGTAAGCCCGCGACCGAAGCGGTGTTGACCACATGGCACTCATCGCCTTGGGCCAACATGTGCGGCACAAAACAGCGCACACCGTGAATAACGCCCCAGACATTGACGCCCATGACCCATTGCCAGTCAGCGACGGTATTTTCCCAAATCAATCCGCCTGAGGCGACACCGGCATTATTGAAGAGCAGATGCGCCGCGCCAAACGCTTCGAATGTCTCCGCAGCAAAGCGGTCCATGTCCTCGGCCCGGCTGACATCGATTTTGCTGCCGATCACAGCAACACCTTTGCCGCGCATGTCATCCATCACCGCCGATAAGGCATCCGCCTGAATATCCGCCAGCGCAAGCTTCATGCCCAGATCAGCGGCGATGCGGGCGAATTCGCGCCCAAAGCCGCTGCCCGCACCGGTAATGACCGCAACCTTGCCTGCAAAATCCAGCATTCCCTGAATTCCTTACGGTGTGATGACTATTTTACCAGTCACTTTGCGTGCCGCCATATCGACCAGCGCCTGCGGTGCGTCGGCGAGCTGGTAATGGCCTGAGACCAGCGGCTTTAATTGACCCGCCAGCAACCACCCGAACAGCTCGGTCATGCAGCGTATTTGCCCCTTAGGCTCGCGGCGGGCAAACTCACCCCAGAACACGCCGACCAGCGAGGCGCCTTTGAGCAGCGCCAAATTCCACGGCAATGCGGGAATGCCGCCATCTGCAAACCCGATCACCAGATAACGGCCGCGCCAGCCGATCGAGCGGAAAGCCGGTTCGGCATATTTACCGCCGACCGGATCGTAAATCACGTTCGGTCCGGCACCGCCGGTGGTGCGCTTGATGCCCTCGCGCAAATCTTCGGCCGAGTAATTGATGGTTTCATCGGCGCCGTGCGCCCGGCAGATCTCGCATTTTTCGTCCGACGAGGCAGCTGCTATCACTCGCGCGCCCATCGCTTTGGCAATCTCGACCGCAGCAAGTCCAACACCACCGGCAGCGCCCAGAACAAGAACCGTCTCGCCGGCTTGCAAAGCTGCACGGTCGACCAGCGCATGCCACGATGTCGCATAAGCGAGCATGAAACCGGCCGCGACATCATACCCGATGCCGGGCGGAATTTTCACGCAGCGCGCTGCTTCGATTGCAATCTCTTCGGCGAATCCACCGATCGAGCACAAGGCCAGAACCGGATCGCCCACGGCCAAATGGGTGACATTTTCACCCACAGCAATGACATCGCCGCTGATTTCCGCACCCGGAATGAACGGGAGCGGCGGCTGCATTTGATATTTTTTCTGAATAATCAGAACGTCGGGAAAATTCACCCCGGCCGCCCTGGTGCGCACCACCACCTCGCCGGGTTTTGCAACCGGCGAGGCAACATCATTCAATTGCAAAAGCTCTGGGCCGCCCCACTCAACGCATTGAATGGCGCGCATCAGATCGGCAATCCGGGAGCGGATTTACCATCCGCAATCATCACGCTGCCCCAGCCGCCTGTGCGTGCCGGGTCGGTGTTCTGATAGCGCTTATATTCCATGCGGGCGAGTTGGTCGCGGTGCACCTCATCGGGTCCGTCAGCAAAGCGCAAGGTGCGCTGATGGGCGTAGGTTGTGCTTAGCCACGTGTCGGCCACGCCGCCGCCGCCGAACGCCTGCATCGCCCAGTCGATGATTTTGCAAGCGACATTCGGAGCAACCACTTTGATCATCGCAATTTCGGCTTTCGCCTGCTTGTTGCCGACCGTATCCATCAAATGTGCCGCATGCAGGCAAAGCAGCCGCGCCTGATCGATCATGATCCGGCTTTCAGCCACGCGCTCATGCCACACGCTTTGTTCGGCCACCGTTTTGCCGAACGCAACACGGCTGCTCAGGCGTCGGCACATACGCTCCAGCGCCCGCTCGGCGACACCGATCGAACGCATGCAATGATGGATGCGTCCCGGCCCGAGGCGACCTTGCGCGATCTCGAAGCCGCGGCCCTCGCCCAACAACATATTGCTGGCCGGCACACGGACATTCTCGAATATCAATTCCGCATGGCCGTGCGGTGCGTCATCCATTGTGAAAACCGGCAATGCCCGCTTCATGGTCACACCGGGATGCGGGAAGGGGACAATGATCATGGATTGCTGGCGATAGCGATCAGGGTTCTCGGGATCGCTCTTGCCCATCACGATGAGCACCCGGCAGCGCGGATCCGGTGCGCCGGAAATCCACCATTTATGGCCGTTGATGACATATTCATCGCCGTCACGGGTGATCTGGGTTTCGATATTCGTCGCGTCCGACGATGCCACGCGCGGCTCGGTCATCGCGAAAGCCGAACGGATCTCACCGGCGAGCAATGGCTTGAGATATTGCTCCTTCATCTCCGGTGTACCGTAGCGGACGAACACTTCCATGTTGCCGGTGTCGGGTGCCGAGCAATTGAACACTTCGGGGGCAAAGGGGCTGCGGCCCATCAATTCCGCCAAAGGTGCATATTCGCTGTTGGTCAGCCCGGCGCCATCCTTGCTTTCGGGCAAAAACAGGTTCCACAATCCTTCGGCCTTGGCTTTCTGCTTGATCTCTTCGAGCAGCGGCAAAGGCTGCCAGCGGTCGCCTTTGGCGCCCACGGAGACATAAAGCGCCTCCTCATTGGGAAAGATATGTGCCGCCATGAAGTCGCTCACACGCTGGCGTAATTGCTGCACTTTGGGAGAATATGCAAAATCCATCTTCGGCGTTCCTCGTCTGCGCTTTGATTAGACGCATCCTGATGCTTCCGCGCCGGTTAGGCAATCCCCGGTTGCGGCATCCCTGCCGCGAACTTGACAGAGGCTGCTTCCCTGGCTTTCCTGCCCAGCAACACCAAAGGGAAATCGTCATGACGTTGTCATTCCGGCTGGACGGCAAAACCGCGATCATCACTGGCTCGTCGCGGGGCATCGGCCGCTCCATCGCTGAACATATGGCGGCTCTCGGCGCCAATGTGGTGATTTCCTCACGCAAACTCGATGCCTGCGAAGCGGTGCGCGATGCCATCACAGCTTCCGGCGGACGCGCTATCGCCACCACCTGCAACACAGCCTCGAAAGAGGATCTGGCAGCCCTGCTGAAAACCGCCCAGGATGCGTTCGGGCGGATCGACGCCGTGGTCGCCAATGTCGCGGTGAACCCGGTCTATGGCCCGCTCGCCACCGTCAGCGACGATGCCTGGGACAAGATCATGGCGGTCAATGTGCGCAGCACATTCTGGCTCGCTAATATGGTGATGCCGATGATCGCCCAGCAAGGCGGTGGCAGCTTCACTGCCATCTCGTCGATCGGTGCGCTGCGCGGCAATGTCGCAATTCCTGCCTACAATATCTCAAAACTCGCCGAGATCGGCCTGGTGCAGAATCTGGCCGTTGAATGGGGGCCGAAAAATATCCGCGTCAATGCCATATTGCCCGGGCTGATCCGCACCGATTTTGCCAAAGCCCTTTGGGATAACCCCGCTATCGCCAAATCAGTCGAGGCCAGTACGCCGCTCCGGCGCATCGGTGATCCGGAAGATCTTGGCGGCGTCGGCGCATTCCTCGCCACCGATGCTGCCCGCTATATCACCGGCCAGACCATCGTGGTCGATGGCGGCTCGGTCGTGATGAGCCATATCGCATGAGCGATTCATCATCCCCGACCCTCGTCGCCATCCTGCCTCAGCACGCGCTCGATGAAGCCAAACTCTTCACCTATTTGCAGGCCCATCTCGAAGGGTTCACCTTACCTGCCAACGTCCGGCAATTCCAAGGCGGCCAATCCAACCCCACCTTCCTGATCGAATCAGGTGCCGCCTCCTACGTGCTGCGCAAAAAACCGCCCGGCCAATTGCTGCCCTCCGCCCATCAGATCGACCGTGAATACCGTATCCAGAAAGCCCTCGCGGGCTCGGGCGTGCCGGTCGCCAAAATGTATCTCTATTGCGACGATGTCAGCATCATCGGCACCGCTTTTTATGTCATGGAACATGTCAAAGGCCGGGTCTTTCACGACGTCATGATGCCTGGCGTATCACCCGCCGATCGCGGTAAAATTCAACAATCATTGTTCGAAACAATCGCTGCCTTGCACAACGCCGATTACACCGCGCTCGGGCTCGCCGATTTCGGCCGACCCGATCACTATGTGCGCCGCCAGCTCGATCGTTGGACGAAACAATATATCGCCGCCAAAACCGAAGACCTGCCGCCGATGAATAATCTCATCGCGTGGCTGAACGCGAACGTCCCCACACAAGACGAATCAACGATTGTCCATGGTGATTTCCGTCTCGGCAACATGATCATCCACCCGACCGAACCACGCATCATCGCCGTGCTCGATTGGGAACTCGCAACACTCGGCCACCCGCTCTCCGATCTCGCTTATTGCTGCATGTCCTATCATATGCCGCCCGAATCAGGGCCCGCTTACGCCGGCTACCAAGGCATCAACCTAGCCGATTTCGGCCTGCATACTGAAGCCGATCTGCTCGCCCTCTATTGCGAGAAGACCAACCGCTCACAAATCGAAAATTGGAAATTCTTTCTCGGCTTCTCAATGTTCCGCTCGGCCGCTATCGTCGAAGGAGTCTACGCCCGCGCTCTCGCCGGTAACGCCGCCGATCAACGCGGCATCCGTATGCACGCCATGGCCATCCTCACCTCCAACACCGGCTGGCGCATCGTCTGCGATGCGTAACGGCCATCGGCATTGAGTGTTTTCGGAATAGCAAATAAGGCCAGGAGGCCCTGCCTCCTGGACCTCCGCTCAAGGCTGAGCGTTGAGAATCCAATAATCTGGTTCTGGCAGAAAGGGGGCTCACGGCACTGTTTGAACCAGTGTATTCGGCCCCCTTTCTGCCAGAACCAAACTTACAGGGGTCCAGGGCATCATGCCCTGGCAGGGGTTTCAGGGGACAGCGTCCCCTGACCCTGATTGACTGCTCCGCAAACACTCAGCGCGGATGGCGGCTTTACGCGCGCAGATGGGCGGCGAAGAAGGCGAGCGAGCGGAGTTCGGCGAGTTCCGCTTCGGCTGGGTTGTAGCTGGCGCGTTCATTGCAGCCAAAGCCGTGGCCGGCGCCGTCATAGACGAAAATATGCATGCCGGGGTGAGCGGATTTGATGATATCGACATCGCTGAGCGGGATGCCGTGGTCTTCGGCGCCGAAATGCATTTGCACCGGGCAGTTTGGTGTGGCGGTTGCAGTGGCCGCGATGCCGCCGCCGTACCAGCATGAGGCGGCTTTGAAGCTGTTGAGTTGGGTTGCGGCTTGCCAGGAGAGTGTGCCGCCCCAGCAATAGCCGATGATGCCGGTGGGTTTGTTGTTCAGGTAGGCGGCGCAAGCGGCGATATCGGCAAGGGCGCCGGCATCGGCGATTTTGGCGCGCAGCGCGATTCCACGTTGGATGTCATCGGGTTGATAACCGAGCTCAACGCCGCGTTCGGTGCGGTCGAACATGGCGGGCGAGACGATATGGTAGCCAAAGGCAGCGAGCCGGTCGCAGACATGGCGGATATGGTGATTGACGCCGAAGATCTCCTGCACGACGACGAGGCCGCGTTTGGCGCTCGGGTCGCCTGCTTCGTAAGCGGCGAATTGATGGCCATCGGCGGCGGTGAGTTGTATGGTTTTGCTCATGAATGCTCCAGGTCGGCGAATGATCGGGCCAGTATTTCGTAGATTGGCCGCTTGAAGGCAACCGCAAGGCTGGGCAGGTCGCTGAGCTTGGCCCAGCGCCAGGCATCGAATTCGGGATGTGGGTCGGCATCGAGTTTGATGTCTTCCGCGGTGCCGAGAAAGCGCAGGGCGAACCAGCGCTGTTTTTGACCGCGATATTTCCGGGTCATGTCGCTGACCAGATCTGCGGGGAAATCATATGTTAGCCAATGCGGATATTCGGCGATGATTTCGGCTTTATCGGTGCCGATTTCCTCCGCCAATTCGCGCAATATGGCGGTGCGGGGATTTTCATTTTCATCGATGCCGCCTTGCGGCAATTGCCAGCCGCCGGGTACGCCTTCGGCGTTGGGCATGTCGGCCCGGCGGGCCACGAAAACCTCGCCGGCCTGGTTGAACAGGACAGCGCCGACATTGGGGCGGTAGGGTTTGCCGGCGTTCACTTGCTGGCTTCAGTCGCATCCGGAGGGGCGACGATGGAACTCACAGGCACGAGCGCGATCTGGTCGCCCGCGAGGGATTTGCACCATTCGTTCAGCGCTGCGATTTCATCCGGCGCAGGGTTGGTGAGGACGCCGAGTGCCGTGTGATGGGCTTTGGCCTCGCCGATCAGCACCGCGAGTTGGGCCTGCTCGGCGGCAACGCCTTCATTGGGGTTGATCACCACGTCCGCCCCACGGCCCCAGACGAAGGGTGGTGCGGGGGCGTTCGCGTGGGCATCAACAAAAAACAACCCGTGGGCGGCAAGACTCTGGGTCAGCCATGAAACCGCTTCAGGATGTTCCATGAAACCGCCGCCACTTGTTGTGCCGATGGCGTTCGTGGTGCCCGCGTAGCCCGCGGTGCGCGAGAGGATCCAGTCGAGGTATTTTTCGTTGTTTGGCGCATTTTCGCCGGGTAGCAGGGCTTCATTGCCGGCGCTGTCCAATGGTGCCGATTTGGGTTGCAGCGGAATGCCGAGCAGAATTTCATGGCCGGTGGCACGGGCGGCGGACATCGCGCTATCGAGATGTTCGGCATAGGGCGAGACAGCCAGCGATACAGCCGGCGGCAATATTTTGATGGCGGCCAAGCTGTTGGCGCGATTATAGCCGATTCCGGCGACCATGATGGCAATGCGCGGCGCGCCGGGCTCGGCAGCGGCATTGGCCGCGTAGGCGCGCATCGGCGTCAGGCCGCCCGAGCCGACATGGGGTAATTTCCAAGACGGATCAAAGCTTGAAGGTGTCAGCAAAGCCGGGAAGGGGGTTGGGATCGGCGCACCTTCCGTCAGTTCGCTGCCGGTCCCGAGTGTTGCACTTACGGCGACCATGCCTGGTTCGCTCGGCGGCTTGGTGCTGGCGGTCGCCGGTGGCTGGACCGCCTTTGCGGTGCTGCTGGCTGCCTGCACCGGTGAGGCCGGGGGGCCTAGATATTCGAGATATCCCGCCCCGCCGCAGAAACCGGCAATCAGCACCGCCCAGAACAGGATAATTGGTTTCGGCAGGCCAGATTTTGCCGGGGTTGTTGGATCGGTGGAACCGACCGGTCCGCTTTGAGAGTTCGACATGACAGTAATCTCCCCCTTTTCGTGATCAAAATGGATCAACGGGCCCGTGACGACCTGTTGACCATTTATAGCATTTATATCGGCTTATCGATACTATTCTAGGTTGATTTTTCTACTTCCCGGCCTGGGTGTCGGCGGCCCCTGGCGTTGCCGGGCTCGCGATGAGGTCGGCGGTGAGTTTCAGCGCCTGCTGCAATTGGAAATCCGTGCTCGGCTTGGTTGGGTCGAATTTCGGCCAGTTCGCCGGCGGCTTGTCGGGAATGGATTTGGCGGCGGCAGGCAGAGTGAGCGGCGGCGGCAGGATCGGCGCTTTCAGGCCGGACGGATTTTGGAAGGCATGGGCCAGATCCGCCTCATGCACATCCGGGAAATTATCCTGCGGGGTGCGGGTTTCAGCCACTTTAACATCCGGCTGCACACCGTAATCCTGGATCGATTTGCCCGATGGCGTGTAATAAAGCGCGGTCGTCAGGCGCATCGCGCCGCCGCCGGGGATCTGGAATATCGTCTGCACAGACCCTTTGCCGAAGCTGCGTGTGCCGAGCACCACCGCGCGGCGATTTTGTTGCAGGGCGGCGGTGACAATTTCCGCGGCCGACGCGCTGCCGGCATTGACCATGACGACGATTGGCGCGCCGTTGGTGATGTCGCCCGGATGGGCATACCACACTTCGTCATCCTGCGAATGACGCCCGTGGGTCGAGACGATTTCCCCGCTATTGAGGAAATCATCGGCCACAGCGATACCTTGATCGAGCAGTCCGCCGGGATTATTGCGCAAATCGAGCACATAGCCCTTGATGTTGCCGTGCGCCTCGTCCTGCAGCTTGGCCACCGCCTTGCGGATATCCTGATCAGCCTGTTCGGAGAAGCTGGCCAGACGGATATAGCCAATATCGCCATAGAGTTTCGACTTCACCGCCTGCACCTGGATGATCTCGCGGGTCAGCGTCACGGTGATCGGCGTATCAACATGAGCACGCTTGATGGTCAGCGTAATCTGGCTGCCGACCTTACCGCGCATCTCATCGACCGCCTTGTTCAAATCCAGGCCATCGGTGGTCTTTTTATCAATATCGACGATGAGGTCACCCGGTTTGATGCCGGCTTTCGCGGCCGGCGTGTCATCGATCGGGGTGATCACCTTGATGAACCCGTTGAACTCGGAGACTTCGAGCCCGAGTCCGCCGAACTCGCCAGTGGTTTCCACCTGCATGTCGGCATATTGTTTTTTGTTCATGTAGCCGCTGTGCGGATCCAGGCCCGTCAGCATGCCGTTGATTGCGTCATAAACCAGCTTTTCAGATTTCTCCGGCACCACGTAATCGGCTTTGACCCGGCCGAAAATATCGCTGAACAGGCCGAGTTGCTGATACACGTCGCTGTTCGGGTCGGCCTGACTCATGGCCGGCCGCGAGGACATCATCAACACTCCGGCACCCAGGCCGATCACAAAAGCCGTTCCCAGCATCAAGCCGGCGCGCAATTTCATACGGTCCATCCTTCTTACCCTGCCTTACATAACTGGCGTTGCGGCTTTTGCCTAACCATGATCGCCGATCAATTTCGCCGGATCAACCGGCGTCCCGTCCTGGCGCAATTCCACATAAAGCTGCGGCGGCGTTGCCCCGGCATCGCCGCTATGCCCAAGCCCCGGCATTTGGCCGACCGGCTGACCATTGGCCACCATCTGACCGACCCGGACATTTAGTTTTTCCATTCCCGACATGACGAAATCGTAGCCGCCTCCGCAATCCAGGATCAAGAGCAAGCCATAGCCGCTGAACGGCTTGCCGAACACAATCTTGCCAGCGCAGGGCGCCACCACGCGCCCCGCCGGCGCTGCGTTGTAGGTGACCCCGATGGCCGGGCCGGCAAGAGTGGGTGCGCCAAAGGCCCTTACCAATGTGCCTGCAACCGGCCCGCCGGCAACCGGCTTGCCGCTTGCCGGCGCGTTTGCCGCCGGGGCGCCGGGCCGGGCAGTGGCCAGGTGGGCCGCGCGCGCGGCCCTGTCGGCGGCTCGTTCGGCCGCGAGTTCAGCCGCGTGCCGTGCCGCGTCCTGCTGCAGCTCGATGATCAGGCTGCGCAGATTGGCGGCCTCGGTCGCCGCCCCTTCTGCGGCGTCATGTTCGCGTGCCGCCTGCCCCGCGGCGGCGCGGGACGAGCGCTCAGCCACACTGATTTGAGAGTCGATGACCGATTCGGCTTGCATTTGCAGAGCCAATTTCTGATCCAGATCCCGCTTTGCCCCAGCCGCCTGGGTTTGCAGAATCGCGAGTCGCGCTTGCGACTCCTTCAGCGCAGCCGCACGTGTGGCAATTTCTTTGGTCAGGCCCTGCAGAATCAGAATTCCGTTGACCGAGTCGATTGGCGATTCGGGGGCCGCGAGAATCGTTGCGGCCGGGTTGATTGCGAGTCGCTCCATCAAGGGCAGCAGGGGGGCGAGGGCAGCGCCATCTCGCGCGGTTTCGTCCCGCGCGGCGGCGATTTGCTGATCGATGGCACTGAGCGCTGCGGCCTGGCTTTCGCTCGCGGCTTCGGTGTCGCGGGCGGCGGCGGCGGCGGCCACTTCGCGCTCAACCAGCAAGGCCCGCCTTTGAGCATCCTGCCGGGCCGCCGCCGCTGCGGCGGCGGCTTGCGCCTGATGTGCCGCCTCCTCATGCTGGGCAGCCGCCAGCGCGCGCTGCGCGGCGCTGAGCGTGCCCGGGGCCGACCAACCGGCGTGCGGCGCCAACAACGACGCCGCAAGGCTAAGCAGAATGATGCGGCGCTGGATCAAGCAGGCAATGACCCGTCATTAGATCCGGCTGTGCGACGCCCAATAAGGCCAGCAAAGTCGGCGCCAGATCGGCCAGCCGGCCGTTTTTCAGTGTGGTGCCCGCCGCCAATTGCGCCCCCGCGCACAGCACCGGCACGCGGTTCAGGGTATGGGCGGTATGCGGGGCGCCGGTTTGCGCATCGCGCATGGTTTCGCAATTGCCGTGATCGGCGGTGACCAGCAACGTGCCGCCCTGGGCCATGATGGCCTGCTCAATCCGTCCCAACCCGGCATCCACCGTCTCGACCGCCTTGATCGCCGCGGCCAGAACGCCGGTATGACCCACCATGTCCGGGTTGGCGAAATTCAGCACAATCAAATCAAATGTCCCGGTATTGATCGCCTCCACCGCCTTGTCGGTCAGTTCGGGGGCTGACATTTCGGGTTGCAGATCATAGGTCGCAACCTTCGGTGACGGCACCATGATGCGCTCCTCGCCGTCATAGGCGAGCTCCCGTCCGCCGTTGAAAAAATAGGTCACGTGCGGATATTTTTCGGTCTCGGCCATGCGCAGCTGCTTCAGCCCCGCGCGCGAGACGACCTCGCCGAGCAGATCATTCATCGGCTGCGGGGCAAATAATGTATGAATGAATCGATCCAGCTCATCGCTGTAATGCGCCATGCCGAGCGCACCGCCGAACCTGACGCGCCGGCCGCGCTCGAAGCCTGCAAAATCCGGATCGAGCAAGGCAGCGAGAATTTCCCGCACCCGGTCGGCGCGGTAATTGAAACAGAGCAGGCCATCGCCGTCGCGCATGCCGGCGTAATCGCCCAGACGTATCGGCTTGACGAATTCATCGGTAACACCCGTTGCATAACTCGCCGTGAGGGCCGCGGTGGCGCAGGGTTCGCGCGCGCCGAGCCCATCGACCAACAGATCATAAGCCAGTTGCACCCGCTCCCAGCGATGATCGCGGTCCATCGCGTAATAGCGGCCGATCATGCTCGCCAGGGTGGCGCCTGCCGGCAAGCCGGCCTCGAACGCCGCGACATGCGCCATCGCACTTTCCGGCGCGACGTCCCGGCCATCGAGAAAACCATGCACCAGCACGCCTACCCCGGCATCGGTGATCATCCGCGCGAGCGCCAGCGCATGATCCTGATGCGCATGCACCCCACCCGGCGAGAGCAGGCCGATGAGATGGCAAATGCCGCCCGAATCCCGCAATCCGGCGATCAATCGGGCCAGATCCGGGTTTGCCGCCAGGCTGCCATCGGCGATCGCGGCATCGATGCGCGGCAGATCCTGCATGACCACGCGGCCGGCGCCGATATTCAAATGACCAACCTCGGAATTGCCCATCTGGCCGACAGGCAAACCCACATCCGGGCCGCAAGTGTCGAGAAATCCGTGCGGCGATGATCCCCAGAGCCGGTCGAACACGGGTGTCTGGGCAAGCGCCACCGCGTTGTCGGCTTTTTCAGCGCGCCAGCCGAACCCGTCTAGAATCACCAACATCGCAACCATCAATCCACCCTTTTTCGAATGCTGCGCAACTTAGCGAGTTTGGCCCGGAATATCGAGCCATGGCGCCTGGCCGTGTGGCGCAGCGCCGCGGCGCATGCAACACAGGCGTAAACACCGAGCCAAGAGGACCAAATGCGTATTGTCGAAATCCGCGAACGCACCGTGCCGATCGCCTCCGCGATTGCCAACGCCTATATCGATTTCAGCAAAATGACGTTGAGCCTGGTCGCTGTGATCACCGACGTCGTGCGCGACGGCAGGCCGGTGGTGGGCTACGGGTTCAATTCCAATGGCCGCTATGGCCAGGGTGCCTTGATGCGCGAGCGGTTCATCCCACGCATCATCGAGGCAAAGCCGGAAACATTGCTCGATCAATCGGGCGCAACACTCGATCCGCACGCCATCTGGAGCATTATGTGCCGCAACGAAAAACCCGGCGGCCATGGCGAGCGTTCGGTCGCGATCGGCACGCTCGATATGGCCATTTGGGATGCGACAGCCAAAATCGCCGGCAAGCCGTTATTTCAAATGCTTGCCGAACAGCATGGCCGCACCGCGAATCCGCGCGTGTTTGTTTATGCCGCCGGCGGTTATTATTATCCGGGCAAAGGCCATGACCGGCTGAAGGACGAGATGCAAAGCTATCTCGACCGCGGCTATAATGTGGTGAAAATGAAAATCGGCGGCGAGCCTTTGGCCGATGATATGAAGCGGATCGAGGCGGTGCTGGGCATGCTGCCGGCTGGCTGCAAGCTCGCCGTCGATGCCAATGGCCGGTTCGATACAGCAACCGCCATTGCCTATGCCAAGGCGCTCTCCGCTTATGATCTGTTCTGGTATGAGGAAGCGGGCGATCCGCTGGATTATGAATTGCAGGCGGAACTCGCGCATCATTATGCCGGCCCGATGGCGACCGGCGAAAATCTGTTCTCCACCGCCGATGCGCGCAACCTCATCCGCTACGGTAATATGCGCCGCGATATCGACTGGCTGCAATTTGATTGCGCGCTATCCTATGGACTTGTCGAATATCTGCGCACGCTGGCGATGCTGGGCGACTATGGCTGGTCGGCCGCGCGCTGTATTCCCCATGGCGGCCACCAAATGTCGTTGGCTATTGCGGCCGGACTGGGGCTTGGCGGCAATGAATCCTACCCCGATTTGTTCCAACCCTTCGGCGGCTTCCCCGACGGCGTGCGCGTGGAGGACGGCTACGTGACGCTCCCCGCGCTGCCGGGCATCGGTTTTGAGGGCAAGGCGGATCTGTATCTGGAAATGCAAAGGCTCAGCGCGTAGGGGGGAGCAAGGATGCGTAAGCAAAGAAACTGATGGGCGGGTCTCTCTCTCTCAACAACCATTCGACGTGCCGCATATACTTACGTTATTGGTTTCATCTTCGCTGATATGGAGACCACATGCCATGGCCGCCACACCCGTTTCCACCCTAAGCTCGGCCTCCCCGGCCCTTCGCTGGATGAGTAAACACACGCTCTGGCTGCTGCTCGGTCTTGCCGCTTTTTTCGTTTTCATCACCAACGAAGTCTTTCTCATCGCCGACTACCCGCTGTATCACCAATATCGCGTCCACCTGATCGCCGACCGCTACCTGCTCTTCCCGCACGCTCTGTTCGGCACCCTTGCCCTGCTCAGCGGTCCGCTCCAATTTTCCACGCGCCTGCGCCGGCAATACATTTCCTTTCATCGCATTCTCGGTCGCCTCTACGTCCTCTCCGTTGCTTCCGCCGCTGTTCTCGCCATGATAATCAGCGCAGGGCACCCACTGTTCGCTGGCACCACGGTGCAGGCCAGTGCCTGGATTATCTGTACTTTCGCCGCCTTCCTGACAGCTCGCAACCGCCACATCACCCAGCATCGCCAGTGGATGGTTCGTTCCTACGCGATAACGTTCACTTTTATCACGCTCCGCCTTCTGAGCATCTGGCCGGCTTACTGGAATCTTCCGGATGCAACGAACGTAATCATCATAATCTCTACGACGTTTGGGTCCATCCTACTCGCGGACCTGGGCCTCAACTGGCGCGAACTCGCCCATCGCCGCTCCTAGGTCGATATGCGTTTAGATTGGATCACACGTTTCAATTTAAATACATGAAATTGATCGATAAAATATGGTTAGAGCGTGTGCGTGATAATGCAACACGCTATAGGACCACCAAGTTTCAGCCTCGCCCCCTCAAGGCCGCAATCCGCGATGATACGGATGGTTCGCTGCAATGCATTGCGCGCGGTAGATTTGTTCGGCCAGCATGATGCGCGCCAGCATATGCGGCCAGGTGAGGGTGCCGAAGGAGAGGGTCATGTTGGCGCGGGCAATGATGCTGGCATCGAACCCTTCGGCGCCGCCGATGGCGAACACGATGTTCTGCGCCTGATCCCGCAACTGGGTGAGCAGGCCCGCGAATTGCGGGCTGGTCAGGGATTTACCGTCCTGATCCAGCGCAATCAGATGGTCCTGCGGGGTGAGATGCGCCAAAATGCTTGCTGCTTCACGGCGCTTGATTTCCACCGGCGCCCCCGCGCCGTCGGGCAGTTCGACGAGTTTCAGCTTCGGTTTTAAGCGTTCGGCGTAGCGGAGAAAAAGGTCGGCATCGGCGCCGCGCTGCTTGCCGACGGCGATCAGGATCATGCCGGATCGTCGAGATCGGCACTCCACATTTTCTCCAGGCCATATAAATCGCGGGCATCGGGCTTGAACAGATGGATGACGATATCCCCCGCATCGATGAGCACCCAATCCGTGCCGGTCGCGCCTTCAATCTGCACGCGCTTGATGCCGATTTCATGGAGTTTCTCGGTCAGATGCGTCGCCATCGCGGCAATCTGCCGGTCGGCAAGGCCGGTCGCAATGATCATTCGGTCGGCGAAGCTCGCGCGGCCATTCAAATCGAGCGTCACGATGTCCTCGGCCTTATCGGCCGCAAGGCTTTCCGTGATCGTTGCTTGCATGGCGTCGAGCAGCGAGGGCTCGGGCTTGCGCGCGCGGGTGGGCTTGGGCCCGGCAATGACCGCTTTTTTGCGCGGCGTGCCAGGTGCGGCGGGGAGCGACTCCGCGGCAACCGGGGCTTTCCGTGGCGCGCGTTTGCGCGGTTCGGGGGCGGCGGGCGGTTTCGAACGGCTCGGGGGGCGGGCTATGGCAAGGCTCCTGTGACTGGCTGAAGGCGGCGCAAGGCGGTGGCGGACATGCTGTTCTCTCGGATTGGCAGTAAAGTCCAGGCTGGCGGCTTATGTCCGGGGAGCAGAATGCCTGCTTTGGCGGCAATGCGCCAGGGTCTTAGCCGATGAGCGGCCTTGCTGGCCAACGCGGCCCTGGTTTGCCCCGGGCGCGGCAGCACCAGAATCGGTGTTGCGGCCACAATGCGTCCCCAGCGATCCCAGCGCGGTAATTGCGCCAGATTATCCGCCCCCATGAGAAACACGAAATCCGCGCGCGGGAAGCGCCGGCTGAGCTCGTCCAACGTGTCAGCGGTGAAGCGCGTGTGCAGCTTGCTCTCGATGGCGGTGGCAATAATCCGTCTTCCGTCGGCCAAGGTCTGCGCGGAGCGGAGGCGCGTGGCCAAGGACGCCATGTCCGCCGCCGGTTTCAGAGGGTTGCCGGGCGAGACCATCAGCCAGACCTGATCGAGCCGGCAGTGATGCAGCGCCTGGGTGGCGATGTGCAAATGGCCCTCATGGGCAGGGTTGAAGCTGCCGCCGAGCAGGCCGATGCGCATACGCCGCCGGTCGCCGAAGCGGGGCAGGGGGTCGTGAGTGATCAGGGGCGGATCTGCCCGTCGCCAATGATCACATAGCGAAAACTGGTAAGTTGTTCGGGCCCGACGGGGCCGCGCGCATGAATCCGCCCGGTCGCGATGCCGATTTCAGCGCCGAAGCCGAATTCTCCGCCATCACAAAACTGGGTCGAGGCATTCCACAGCCCCACCGCGCTGCTGATGCCGTTGAGAAATTGCTCGGCGGCTTCCGGGTTTTCGGTGATAATCGCCTCGGTGTGTTCGCTGCCATGGCGCTCAATATGCGCCAGGGCGTCGGGCAGGTCAGCGACGATTTTGACCGAGAGAATGGCATCGAGCCATTCCGTATCGAAATCGCCTTCACGAGCGGCAGGTAAATCTGGGATCAAGGCGCGGGCGGCGGCGTCGGCCCGGAAGTCGCAGCCGAGTGCGCGCAAATCGGCAATCAGGTCCGGCAGTAAAGCAGGCGCGATCGCCTGGTCGATGAGCAGGGTTTCGGTCGCACCGCACACGCCGGTGCGGCGCATTTTGGCGTTCGCGACAATACTGCGCGCCATCGCATGATTGGCCTCGGCATGGACATAAGTGTGGCAAAGCCCCTCCGCATGGGCGAGCACCGGCACCCGGGCTTCGCGCCGCACCCGCTCGACCAGGGACTCGCCGCCGCGGGGAATGATCAGATCGATCAGACCGGCCGCGGCAAGCATGGCGGCGACAAACGCGCGGTCGGTGCTGGGGGCGATTTGCACACAGGCGTCGGGCAGCCCGGCGGCGCGCAACCCCGTGCTGATCGCCGCATGGATCGCCTGGCCGGACCAAAAACTCTCCGAGCCGCCGCGCAGTAAGATGGCGTTGCCTGATTTTAGGGCAATGGCCGCTGCATCGGCGCCGACATTGGGACGGCTTTCATAGATCATGCCGATCAGCCCGAGCGGCTGGGCGATTCGTTTGATCCGGAGCCCGTTCGGCCTGGTCCATTCGGCCAGGATGCGGGCCAGAGGGTCATCGAGGGAAGCGACGATATCGAGCCCGGCGGCCATGGCTTCGATGCGTGCGGGCGTCAGCACCAGCCGGTCGCGAAAAGCGGCAGAGCCATTATAGCCCGCAAGATCGGCCTCGTTGGCCGCCAAAATCGCAGGTGCGGCCTGCCGGATCGCTGAGGCGGCGGCGTGCAAGGCGGCGTTGCGTTGCGCATTGGTGCTCATGGCGAGCGTGCGGGCGGCCGCCCGGCCGGCATGCGCTGCCTGGTGCAGCAAGGAGGTTTGATCATCGGAAACGGCGTTCATGGTTCATCATGGTCGCGCTTCGGCGCCGGTAAATCAAGGCGGGCCGCCGTGAGCCAACGCGTCCCATGCCCTTCATGCTCCATCATGGCTTCCAGTCATCGGGGCAAGCGGCTATCGGAAGCCTATCCATGGATGATTTGTTCGAGTCTCCCTCATTGTCGCCGGTCTGCCAGGACATTTTGCTGCTGCGCGGCAGCCGGGTGCAGCTGCGCGCCTTGCGCGAGGAGGATGCGCCGGTGTTTCACCGGCTGATCAATGATTGGCAGATTTGCCGGCTATTGCCCGAAGCGCCGTTTCCTTATCCGGCGGCGACCGCGCGCGAATGGATTGTCAGCGCCGTGATCGATGAGACAGCCCGGCGCGCCTTTCAGTTCGCCATCATCTCGCGCCATTCGGGTAAAATGATCGGCAGCGTCGGGCTGCGCCTGACGCGCGACAAAACGGCGGCGAGTTTGGGCTATTGGTTGGGCAAGGCATTTTGGGGCCAGGGTTTCGCCGCCGAGGCTGCCTCTTTGGTCATTGCCTGGGCCTTCGCCGAATTGCCGATTTTGTCGATTACTGCGACCGTGGCTGAGGGCAACGACGCCTCGGTGCGGATTTTGCAGCGGCTCGGCTTTCAGCCTGCTGGCAATGGCCATGAATCGTTCATCTGCCGGGCTGGCGCGCATCTGCCGGTGCAATATTTATCGATCGTGCGGGAACAATTGAGCCATGGGGATATCCAAGTGACCGAAAAAGCGGCCGGCGATCCGCCCGGCAAGCCGACTTTGCTGGTCGTGGCAGCTGCTTTGATTGATCCGGAGGGGAAAATATTGCTCGCCCGCCGCCCGGCCGGCAAGCGTCTGGCGGGGTTGTGGGAATTTCCCGGCGGCAAGCTCGAACCCGGCGAGACACCGGAAGCCGGACTGATTCGTGAATTGCGCGAGGAGATCGGCATTGAAGTCGCGATTGAGGATGTCGCCCCTTTTGCGTTTGCTTCGCATGCTTATGATAAATTTCATTTGCTGATGCCGCTGTTCGTTTGCCGGCGTTGGGCCGGCATGCCCAGCCCGCGCGAGGGGCAGGTTTTGGCCTGGGTTGCGCCGGACCGGCTGGTTGAATACCCGATGCCACCGGCTGATCGGCCGTTGATTCCCATGTTGCGCGATTTCCTGTGAGGTTCTGATGAACAACCCAAATCCCACCGCCGCCATTCTCATCATCGGCAACGAAATATTGTCCGGACGGACGCAGGATGTGAATATCAATTTCATCGCCAAGCGCCTGGCGGTCTTGGGTATTTCCTTGGCCGAGGTGCGCGTGATCCCGGATATACCGGCGCGCATTATCAGTGCTGTGAACGAATTGCGCGCTGCGTATGATGAATTATTCACAACAGGCGGCATTGGGCCGACGCATGATGACATCACCTCCGAATGCGTTGCCGCCGCCTTCGGTGTGCCCTGGGAGCCGCACCCCGCAACCTGGGATTTGCTGGCCAAACATATGGGCTCCGAGTTCAACGCGGCGCGTCAGCGCATGGCGACGATGCCGCGCGGCGCTGTGCCGATCGTCAATCCAATTTCGCTGGCGCCGGGATTTTCCATGGCCAATGTGCACGTGATGGCCGGGGTGCCGCGCATCATGCAGGCCATGTTCACGGCACTTGAGCCGCAATTGCGCCGGGGTGAGCCGATTGCGATGCGCGCTGTTCATGGCTTGAAATTGCGCGAAGGCAGCATCGCGGCGGGTCTTGCTGCAGTGCAAGAACGCTATCAGCATATCGACCTTGGAAGTTATCCTTTTTATCGTGAATCTGGCAGCGGCGTTGCCATTGTCGCAAAAGGCAGTGATGTCGCGGCTTTGGAATCAGCAATTTCCGAGGTCGGACATATCATTGCGGGCGAAGGGGTTTTGCCGATCGCGGGCGAGCCGCCACTCTGAAAAAATTGCCAATTTATGCCACTCGGCCATTGACATATCACGGTGTGCGCTCGTTTATGCGACATGCGGTTTGGGTTTTCCGCTTCCGATAACACGGCCGAAAAACGGCTGGACGACTTGGGGTAGGACACAAAATATGGCTTATCCGGCTCCAGCCGGCTAGGCCCCACACCCGTCATCCCGGTTCGGTTGCACATCCAAGGCGCGCCATAAGTGTCTGGGCTACATATCACTACAGGATCGGGAGAAATATCCATGAGTTATGATAATGCAATCATCGGCCGCCGTGGTCTATTGAAATCGGGTGCCGCTCTAGGTGCCGCCAGCCTGCTGCTGCCGACCAAGCCGAGTTGGGCTGCGTCTGAATCACCGATTAAAATTGGCATGGTCGATTCGATCACCGGCGTGTTTGCGGTGCTCGGCCAAAGCACCATCAAAGGTGCAAAACTTGCCACTGCTCAAATCAACGCCAAAGGCGGCTTGCTCAGCCGGCCTGTCAGTCTTTTGGTTGAAGACGATGCGGGCAGCCCGGGCACTGGTAGCCAAAAGGCGAGCCGCTTACTCGACCAGGACAAAGTCGATTTCTTCACCGGCACAACCAACTCAGCTGTCTCGCTCTCGCTCAGCCAATTCGCTGCTGCGAACGGCAAAATGTTCGTCTGCTCGGGCGGCCACGTCGATTCACTCACCGGCCCGTCCTGCAACTGGGCGACCTTCCGTACTTGCTCGACGACCTGGATGCTTACGGCGGGGGATTCGAAAACCTTGTTCGATAAATTCGGCAAGAAATGGTATTTCCTCACCACTGACTATGCGTTTGGCCATGCCGAGCAAGCTGACTACATCAAGCAATTGGGCACATATGGTGGCTCAGCCGTCGGTCAGGCTCTGGTGCCCGTCGGCACCACCGATTTCTCGTCCTATCTGATCAATGTCAAAGCCGCCAAGCCGGATGTTTTGATATTGCTGCTTGCCGGAGACGATCAAATCAACGCTATGAAGCAAATCACCCAGTTCGGCATCAACAAAGACATCGCTGTTGCTGGTGCGTTGTTCGAGCTTGAGCAGATCAAGGCGCTGCCGGAAGCCGCACGCTACGGCTATTGGTCTTTCGAATGGTATTGGGATCAGCCCGGCAACGCGCATGTCGCCTCGTTCGTCAAAGAATATAAAGCGGCGAATAACGGCGAATATCCATCCGCACGGTCATGGTTCGGCTATGCCTCCGTCCATGCCATCGGGCTTGCCGTTGCAGCAGCGAAAACCATCGATAGCCAGAAAGTGGCTAAGGCAATGGAAGGGCTTGCACTGCCGCCGGAAGTCGCGTGCCAGCCTGGGGCGCCGGTCTACCGCGCCGAGGATCATCAATTGATGCTCTCGATGTTCCCAGGCGAGGTCAACCAGACCGGCGTTTACCCGAACCTCGTCAAAGTCGCCGACATCATCCCCGGTGC
>NCAP01000051.1 GCA_002255495.1 Rhodospirillales bacterium 20-60-12
TCCGACAGCGATGGCGAGAGGCAATTGGGGGAACCATAAATCAAGGCGCGCGCGGCGATAAAGCCGCCGATAAATCAGGAGCCATTTCTGAGCAGCAGCGATCAGGTCGGATTTAACAGTCAAAATCCATCAATCATGCTTCACCACAGAAGGTTCGTGGTCCGGATCATGCCGGACCACGAAATATCCTGAGTGCGCCCGATCAGGCGGCACTCGCCATGCCACGCAGCACGTAGGGCAGAATGCCGCCATGGAGATAGTAATTCACTTCGTCGGCGGTATCGACGCGGCACATCACTGTGATGTCGTCGACACTGCCATTGGCGCGGGTGATCCGCACCACGACATCCATCCGCGGCGACAGGGCATCGAGGCCGAGAATATCGATTGTCTCATCGCCTTTTAGGCCAATGGATTTACGATCCATGCCATCCTTGAAGACCAGCGGCAGAACGCCCATGCCAACCAGATTCGAGCGATGGATGCGCTCGAAGCTTTCGGTAATCACCGCCTTGACGCCCAGCAGCATGGTGCCTTTGGCCGCCCAGTCACGCGATGACCCGGTGCCGTATTCCTTACCGCCGAAGACCACCAGCGGCACACCGGCCGCTTTGTAGCGTTCGGCCGCATCATAAATCGCCAATTCGTCGCCCGAAGGGTAGTGCCTGGTCATGCCGCCTTCGACATTATTGAGCATTTCATTACGAATTCGGATATTGGCGAAGGTGCCGCGCACCATCACGTCGTCGTTGCCGCGGCGGGCACCGTAGGAATTGAAATCCTTTTGCAGAATCTGGTGCTGCTGGAGGAATTCACCGGCGGGCGAAGATTTCTTGATGGAGCCGGCCGGCGAGATATGGTCAGTGGTGATCGAGTCTCCGAGGATTGCCAGAATCCGCGCGCCCTTGATGTCGCTGACCGGTTTGGGCTCCATGGTGATGCCTTCGAAGTAAGGTGGGTTTTTCACGTAGGTCGATGCACTCGGCCAGGCATAGGTATCGGTGCCGCCGGTCACTTCGATCGCCTGCCATTGCTTTGGCCCCTTGAAAACATCGCCGTAGCGATCGAGGAACATCGCACGGGTGACGTTTTTGCCGACGATTTCGGCAATCTCATGATTGCTTGGCCAGATATCCTTGAGGAACACGTCCTTGCCATTTTTGTCGGTGCCGAGCGGCGTGGTTGTGATATCGTCACGCATATTGCCGAGCAACGCATAGGCCACGACGAGCGGCGGCGAGGCGAGATAATTGGCCCGCACGTTCGGATGCACGCGGCCTTCGAAATTGCGGTTGCCGGACAAAACCGAAACCGCGACCAATTTACTCCCCTCGATCGCATCGACAATCGCATCATCGAGCGGCCCGGAATTGCCGATGCAGGTGGTGCAGCCATAACCGACGGTCTGAAAGCCCAGGGCATCCAGATCGGCCGAAAGTTCGGATTTATCAAGATATTCAGTGACGACTTGCGAACCGGGTGCGAGCGAGGTCTTGACCCAAGGCTTGGGTGTCAGGCCCAACGCACGCGCCTTGCGTGCCACCAGGCCGGCAGCGACCAGAACCGAAGGGTTCGAGGTGTTGGTGCACGACGTGATCGCGGCAATCACCACGTCACCATGGGTAATGGCAAAATTCTTGCCAGCAACCTGTGCGCTGACACCGACATCGTTGGCCGGCACGCCGAGCGACTTGGTGAGCTCGGTTTTGAAAGCCGGGCCCGCATCTTTCAGCAGCACCCGGTCCTGCGGGCGCTTCGGGCCGGCCAGCGAGGGCTGCACGGCGCCCAGATCGAGCTCCAGAGTGTCAGTGAAAATCGGGTCCGGTTCACCATCATGCCGCCATAGGCCTTGTTCCTTGGCATAGGCCTCAACGAGGGCGATGCGATGCTGATCGCGCCCCGATAGATGCATATAGGTCATCGCTGCTTCATCGAGCGGGAAGAAGCCGCAGGTTGCGCCATATTCGGGCGCCATATTGGCAATTGTCGCACGGTCGGCGAGTGGCAATTGCGCAAGGCCAGGGCCGAAAAACTCAACGAATTTACCAACCACGCCTTTTTTGCGCAGCATCTGGGTTACGGTCAGCACGAGATCGGTCGCGGTTGCCCCTTCGGGCATTTTACCGGTCAATTTAAAGCCGATCACATCGGGGATCAGCATGGCAATCGGTTGGCCAAGCATGGCCGCTTCCGCCTCGATGCCACCGACACCCCAGCCGAGTACGCCCAGGCCATTGACCATGGTGGTGTGGCTGTCGGTGCCGTAGAGCGAGTCGGGGTAAGCGTAGGTTGTATCGCCATCGGTCAGGGTCCAGACGGCTTGGGCGAGATATTCCAGATTGACCTGATGGCAAATGCCGGTGCCCGGCGGGACAACGCGGAAATTATCGAACGCTTCCTGGCCCCAGCGCAAAAACTGATAGCGCTCGCCATTACGCTCGAACTCGATATCGACATTTTCTTCCAGCGCGTCCTTGGTGCCGAATTTATCGACCATGACCGAGTGATCGATCACCAAATCGACCGGCACCAGCGGGTTGACGCGCTCGGGTTTTCCGCCCAAGCGCAAAATACCATCGCGCATTGCCGCCAGATCGACGACGGCGGGCACGCCAGTGAAATCCTGCATTAAAATCCGCGCCGGGCGGAACGGCACTTCCTGGGTCGAGCTGGCCTTGATCTGCCAATCCACGATCGCTTTAGCATCGGCCACATTGTAGCTGGTGCCGTTCTCGAAGCGCAGGATGTTCTCGAGCAGCACTTTCAGGGTGCGCGGCAGGCGTGAGATGTCGCCCAAGGCGGCGGCGGCGGCGGGAAGTGAGAAATATTCGTAATTCTTCCCCTCGACGCTCAGCGTCTTGCGGGTTTTCAAACTGTCCTGACCGATCATATTCATGAAATTCGCCCTTTTTTCGCGTCGATGCTAATGCGCGGGTTTTATAGGCGCGCACCGGCCCGTCGTCCACGGCAGTGCAGCATAAAGCGGAGGCAGAGTGATCGAGGCTGACAATATCGCCGCCTTCCGGGGCGATCGGCTCATCTTCCGTGACATCTCATTCACCCTTGCCCCCGGCGGAGCCTTGCTACTGCGCGGTGAAAACGGCGCCGGTAAATCATCCTTGCTGCGCACCATCGCCGGGCTGACACCGCTGGCCGGCGGGCGTCTGCTCTGGCAGGGGCGCGATGCCCTGGAAGATCAGCCCACGCATGCCGCGCGGCTGTGTTTCGTGGGGCATCTGGACGGCGTCAAATCCGGGTTGACGGCTGCGGAAAATCTTGAATTTGCAGCACAATGTTCGGGCCGATCGATCTCGGAAGCGCTCGCCTCGGTCAATCTCGCGGGCTTTGCAGCACTGCCGGCCCGCCTGCTCTCGGCCGGGCAAAAGCGGCGCCTGGCGCTGGCGCGCCTAACCCTCTCGACCGCCCCGCTCTGGCTGCTCGATGAACCGACCAACGGCCTTGATGCCGCCTCGACCGCACGGCTCGCGGGGCGGTTTGCCGCGCATCGCGCCGACGGCGGCATGATCATCGCCACCACCCACACCCCGCTCGATCTGCCGGGCGCTGAAACACTGACCTTATGAATGCATTCCGCGCCCTTCTCACCCGTGAATTGCGGCTGGCCCTGCGCCATGCCGGCGACAGCATGGCGGCCCTGCTATTTTTCATCATCGCGGGGACCATGTTTCCCTTCGCCTTGGGCCCGGCACCCTCGACTTTGGCAGTCATTGCCCCGGGCGTTGTGTGGGTGTGCGCGCTGCTCGCCGCCTTGCTGCCGCTGGACCGGCTGTTCAGCGCCGATTTCGAGGATGGCTCGCTCGATCAATTACTGCTTTCCGGCTTGCCGGCCTCGGCCATCGCGCTGGCAAAAATGATCGCCCATTGGCTGACCACCGGGCTGCCGCTGTTGCTTATCTCGGGTCCGTTGGCGATCATGCTGCGCGCCGATGTAGCTCATGTACCGGCTTTGCTGCTCAGCCTGCTGCCGGGAACACTCATTCTCTCGCTGTTCGGCGGGCTCGGTGCGGCGATTACGCTCGGCGCCCGGCGCAGCACGATATTGCTGCCGCTGATCACCCTGCCGCTGACCATCCCGGTGCTGATTTTCGGCGCTGCAGCAGCCACCAGTCAGCACCCGAAGGCGGAGTTTCTGCTGCTCGCGGCGATATTGGCGTTCACCGTGCCGCTGGCCCCGCTGGCCGCCGCCGCCGCACTGCGCGCCGCGGCGGAGTAATCCCCGCCCAACCAGCGGGTCAGCCGGTGGCCGAAACCAGATGGCCGTTGGCGAGACGCCAAATGCGGTCGAGTTTTTCAACCCCCATAAGCCGGTGTGTGATCAGCAGGATCGTACGGTTGGTGGGGACATGATTGAGGGTTTCAAGCAGGGCCGCTTCGGTTGCCCCATCAAGCCCGGCGCCGGGTTCATCGAGGATCAGGATCGGCGCCGGCGAGAGGAACGTGCGCGCCAGGGCCAGCCTGCGGGCCTGACCGCCGGAGATGTTGCCTGCCCCTTCATCGAGCCAGCTATTCAGCCCCACGGGTAGGCTGCGGACGAAATCCGCGAGTTGGGCGGCTTCCAGTGCCGTCCATAACGCATCATCGGAGGCCGATTCGTTGGTCAGGCGCAGATTATTGGCGACTGTGTCGGCAAAAATATGCGTGGTTTGCGAGAGATACGCGATCCGGCTGCGCAGATCGACCGCCGTGAGCGTCGCGATATCAACGCCGCCCAGCCGGATCTGTCCGGATTCGGGAGATGCGAGTTTCAGCAACAAGGCGGCCAGGGTTGATTTGCCGGCGCCCGATGGCCCGAGCACGGCAATGCGGCTGCCCTGCGGAATTTGCAGATCGAGCTGATCGAGCACGAGCGGCCCCGCGTTCCGCCAGCGGAATGAGACATGATCGAAGGTCAAAGCGTGGGACGCCGGCAATCTGGCGGGCTGCGTGGGGTCACTGACGGCGGGCCGCGCCTGGGCGGCGTCCAGCACACGATCGGCCGAGGCGCTGGCCTGACCGGCCAGAATACCGGCGGCCGGCATGGCGCCGGCAAACTCGAAAGCGGCAATGCTGACGAACAAGGCGGCCACCGCCGCGAGCGGACTTGCCGGACCCAGCAGAATGATCACGAGAATGGCCGCCTGGGCGGCTAGAAAAGCAGCCGATTGCAACCATGCGGATTTCGAAGCGAGCGACCGCTGGGCGTTGAACAAAGCTGATTCACGGGCCTGGATATTGGCCAACATGCGCCCTTCGGCGCCAAACAACCGCACCTCGCGAAGGCCGGTCAGTGTATCAAGGGCCGCGACACGCAAGCTGCCCATGGCGGCCGCCCCGGCCTTCGCTTCCGCCCTCGACATGCGCGCTGCGCGCCAGGGCAGTATGAGTCCGACAACAAGAAATAACACCAACACGAGCATTGCAGCGGGCAGTGAATCGCGGCTGACCACAATCATCAGCACAGGCAACAGCAAGACGGTACCGATGGCGGGGATGATAATGCGGAGAAACAGACCATCGAGCGCTTCAACATCGCCGACCAGCCGGGCCAGAACATCACCCGCTCTGCGGAACCCGAGGCCACCGGCCGAGGAGCGCGCCAGCCGGCGGAAAAACCAGACGCGCAAATCGGCCAAGGCGCGGAAGGTTGCATCATGCCCGACCAGACGTTCGAGATAGCGCAGCACGACGCGGGAGGCACCGATGATTTGCAGACTGGCGGGCACGATCAACAAGCTGCCCAATGTGGCCGCCGAGACATAGCGGGCGGCCTGGAATTGCAACGCCAGGGCGGCTGCCAACGCGGCCAAAGCGATCAATATGGCGAGGATCAGCCAGAACGCCCTGCGCCGCCACAGGCTGAGAATCGTGAGCAATGAGGTCACACCGCCGTCCTTAGCCGTTCATGTTTCAGTGCCCCGAGATCGAGCTTTTTAACCCCCGATTCGCGCGCAAATTCATGGGCAATGGCCGAATGGGTGGCCAGAATGACCGTACGGCCAACGGCCAGACGGCGCAGACTATCCAGCACTTCGCGTTCAGTTGCGGGATCAAGATGAGCGGTCGGTTCGTCGAGCAGCAATAGCGGTGAGTCTTTTAGAAAGGCGCGGGCGATGGCGATGCGCTGCACCTGCCCGCCGGAGAGCCCATATCCGCCCTCGCCCAGCATCGTATCGAACCCGACTGGCAAGCTGCCCGCAAAGTCTGTCACGCGGGCCAGGCGCGCGGCCTCCTGCCACTCCGCATCGGGGGCTTCGGGTCTGGCAAAGCGGATATTATCCGCAACACTGCCCGCAAAAATCATCGGGTGCTGGCCGATCCAGCTGGTCATGCGAGCAAGAGATGCAGGCACGATCGAGGCGATATCGGCACCATTGATGGTGACCCGGCCAGATGTCGGGCGGGCGAATCCCAGCAGCAGGTCGATGATGCTCGATTTACCGACGCCGGACGGGCCGAGCAGAAGCAGCATCTCACCGGCCGGGACGCGGAAACTCAGATGATCGAGCACCAGAGGTCCGCCGTCGGACCATCGAAAGCAAACCTGTTCGAACGCAATGCCGAGGCCGGAGGCTGAGACGGTGCGGATATCAGCCTGTGGTGCCCGAAGAGCCTCACGCCCTGCACGGGCGGTAGGTAGATCGGCAAGCCGCTCGGCGGCGGGTAGATCTGCAAGTCGCTCGGCGGCGGCTTGGGCGGTCATGCGGTCCTGATAAACGGCGGCGAATCCGCGCAACGGGGCGAAAATAATCGGCACCAGAAGCAGGCAGAACAACGCAAGCGGTGTCGCTGCCAGATGGTTGCGCAACGGGGCGGCGAAGCGGATGGCAATGGCGATCAATGCGCCGGCCGCAGCGAGATCGAGCATGGTCGAGGAGACGAACGCGACTCGAATGACTCGCATGGTGCGCACCCGCAACTCATCGGCGGCTTGGGCGAGGCTCGCTGCTTCGTCATTGCTGCGACCGGCCAGAATGATCGTTGAGATGCCCCTGATCCGGTCGATGAACCGGGTTTGCAGACGGCTCATAGCGGTGAATTGGCGCTGCGAGGCAATACCCGCGCCGATGCCCGCGAAGGCCATGCCGACCGGCACGAGCAGGGCAGCTATGGCCAGGATAACCCCGGCCAGGGGATCGGCGATGAAACCCGCGATGATGCCCAAGGCCGGTCCGATCACCGCCATCGAGACCGCGGGAATCCAGCGGGCATGCAACCCGTCGAATGCTTCGACCCGGTCCACGACGATACCCGCCAGATCGGCCGAATGGGTGCCGCGCACCCCGGCCGGGCCGATTGCCAGCAAGGCATTCAGACTGTGATTGCGCAGCCGGCGGCGGGCGGCGATGCCCAGATTGAACGCCATATGGGCTTCGGCACGCATCAAGCCTGCGCGCGCTAAGGCGGCGATCGCGAATAAAACGGCGGCGAGTGGCAGGCTGCTGGTGCCGTGATGGAGGATGATGGCCAGCATGGAGGCAGCGAACCAGGCTTGCAGAATCGCCAAAACAGCAGCCCCGGCGCCGCAGGCAGTGACTCGGTAGGTCAGTCGTCTGCCTTGTTTGATCTCTTGAGAGACCAGAAGCGAAGCGTTGGTTTTTGTCCGCGCCATAATCGCTAGATAGAGGAGCTTTGGCGCCTCGCACAATCCTTGCCCTGTTCAAGATTGCTGGACGATCATGAAAATTTCGCGCAAGGGGGCTTCCATCAGGGAGTGGTGAATGGAAATCGTCAGAACCATCGAGGCGCTGGTGCGCACGCGCGCACGGTTTGGGGGCCTGGCTTTGGTGCCAACCATGGGCGCATTGCATAACGGCCATATGGCACTGATGGCGGCCGCGCGGACATCGGGATTTGCAGTGGCGGCGTCGATTTTCGTCAACCCGCTGCAATTCGGTCCAGCGGAAGATTTGGCCCGCTATCCGCGCGATGAGGCAGGTGATTTGGCCAAACTTGAGGCCGCCGGCTGCGATCTCGCCTGGCTGCCTGATCAATCCGAGATGTATCCGCCGGGCGATGCCAGCGTGATTACCGTGGCCGGCCCCGCGACCCGCTGGGAAGGGGCAATGCGACCCGGGCATTTCGCCGGGGTGGCCACCGTGGTGGCGAAATTATTCGGCCAGGTCCGGCCGCGCTGTGCGCTGTTTGGCGAAAAAGACTGGCAACAAATTCAGGTGATCAAGCGGATGACGACTGACTTGCTCCTGCCGGTCGAAATCGTGGCAGTACCAACGGTGCGCGAAGCCGACGGCTTGGCGCTCTCCTCACGCAATCGGTTTCTCACCGCGCCCGATCGGGCAGCCGCGCCGCAATTGCATAAAATAATGACCATCTGCGCACGCGCTATCGAATCGGGAGCGCCGCCTGATGACGCGCTCGATCAAGCGCGGATCCATTTGAACAAGGTCGGGATGAGCCCTGATTATTTTGTTCTGGTTGACCCTGCGACACTTGAGCCCGCGCAAAATAGCGCGAGCGAAATGCGCCTGCTGGCGGCTGCGCGGCTTGGTTCGGTGCGATTGCTCGATAACATATCCGTCAAACCGTACAAGGCAACGTGACGATAATAGGCTCACGCTGGCATGCCATGTTGCCCTATTCGGCAGAGGCATATAATTTGAAAAAATTGCTTGCATCACGCGTTGTGCATGTCACACTTGTGTCAACAACAGGGCTGATGGGGCAAATATGAAAAATATCAGGTTACTCGCTATATTGCCGTTTATAGGCATGCTGGCTGGTCCAATTCTGCATAACGGCGTCGAGCCCTATATTCTCGGCATGCCGTTCATACTCGGATGGGTGGTGGTTTGGATTTTGATCACCTCGGCCGTGATGGCGGTCATTTACAAATATGATCCGGCCAATGCTGAAGGAGACGAGCCATGAGCGCCGCCCTCTTCCTGATCGCCCTCTCGGCTGTTCTCGCATTAGGCCTCGGTGTTTATGCGGGCCGCGGCCGTGAAATGGGGCTGGAACAATGGAGTGTCGGCAGTCGGGGCTTTGGTGCGGTATTGGTGTTTTTGCTGCTGGCTGGCGAAATCTACACCACTTTTACCTTCCTTGGCGCTTCCGGATTTTCCTACGGGCTCGGCGCACCGGCCTATTATATCCTGGCCTACGGCACGCTGGCTTATGTGATTTCCTATTTTATACTGCCACCCGTTTGGAGCTATGCGAAAAAACACAGCCTGGTCTCGCAGCCGGATTTCTTTGCCGCCAAATTCGACAGCCCGGCCTTAGGGGTATTGGTGGCACTGGTGGATATCGTGGCGCTCATTCCGTATCTGGTTCTGCAATTCACCGGCCTTGGCATTATCGTGCAAATCGCCGGCTATGGCGCCATTTCAAAAGATGTCGCGATTATCATCGGCGCGCTGGTCGTCACCGCCTACGTCATTGTCTCGGGTATTCGCGGCTCGGCACTCACGGCGATCGTCAAGGATGGGCTGATCATTGTTGTCGTCGTGTTCATGGGTATTTATCTGCCGGTACATTATTACGGCGGCATCGGCGCGATGTTCGCGACACTGGATCACGCCAAACCCGGATTTTTGGCGTTCCCCGCATCGGGGCAGAGCGTGTCATGGTTTGTCTCGACGGTGTTGCTGACATGCCTCGGATTTTTCATGTGGCCGCATAGTTTCGCCGCCTGCTTCAGTGCCAAAAACCGTAGCGTGTTCCGCAAGAACGCAATCCTGCTGCCGATTTATCAGCTGGTGCTATTGTTTGTGTTCTTCGTGGGTTTTGCCGCGGTTTTGCAAGTACCCGGGTTGAAGGGGGCGGCGACCAACATGGCACTGCTGAAAATCTCGGTTGCGGCCTTTCCGCCCTGGATGGTCGGCATCATCGGCGCGACCGGCGTGTTGACGGCTCTGGTGCCAGGATCATTGATCATGATGTCCGCCTCGACCTTGTTCGCGCGCAATCTGGTCGGGTTCGTGCGGCCTCATGCGAGCAATGCCCAAACCGTGATGGTGGCGAAATTCACTGTGCCGGTCGTTGCACTCGTTGCCGTGTATTTTACCATCCAAGGCAGCTCGACCATCGTGGCATTGCTCTTGATGGGATATAATTTCGTCACGCAATTATTCCCTGCCCTGGTTGCGAGTTTGATGAAGCGCAATCCGGTCAGCAAACAAGGGGCATTCGCCGGCATTTTTGTCGGCGTCGGCACCGTTGTGTTTCTCACCCTCACCCATCAGACGATCGGCACACTCATTCCCGGATTGCCCGAGATGATACGGGATTTGAATGTCGGCATCATCGCCCTTGGGCTTAATCTGATCGTCATGGTCGCGGTCAGCGCGATGACGCCGAAAACCGCCATGCTGCCCGCCGAGTAAGCATCTTGGCATATGGTCAGCGGGCGATGGCGCGCCTGGATGAACTCGCTCGTTTCACAGAGACGCCTGGTGAACTCACCAGGCGTTTTCTGTCAGACGCGCATAAGCAAGCAGCCTTGCAAGTGCAGGACTGGATGCAGCAAGCCGGCATGAAAGCTCAGATCGATGATGCTGGTTCCGTCGTCGGCCGGTATGGCAGCGGCGCACGCACATTGATGATCGGTTCGCATATCGATACAGTAGTTAATGCCGGCAAATATGACGGCAATTTCGGTGTGATCGCCGCGATCGAAGCAATTTCCGCCTTGCCGCCCACACCCCTGCCCTTCGCCATCGAAATTCTCGCCTTCGGCGATGAAGAAGGCGTGCGCTTTCCCAAAACCCTGAGTGGCTCAAAGGCCGTGGCCGGTTGCTTCGATGCAACCGCCCTCGATGGGTGCGACCAGGACGGTATGTCGATGCGCGCAGCCTTGCAGGCCTTCGGCTGCAACCCTGAGCATATTCAGGCTTTGAAACGCCCCGATCTTGCGGCCTACATCGAACTGCATATCGAACAAGGCCCCGTGCTCGAACGGGAAAACCGCCCCCTCGGTGTGGTCAGCGCGATCAATGGGGCAACCCGCCTCAATGTCAGCCTGACCGGCACCGCGGGACATGCCGGCACTGTTCCCATGACATTGCGCCGCGATACGCTCGCCGCCGCCGCCGATATGATCTTGGCCATCGAATCGCTGGCCCGGCAGATCCCCGATCTCGTCGCGACCGTGGGCCAGATCAAAGCTTTACCCAACGCCGCCAATGTGATCGCCGGGCAGACCATATTCAGCGTCGATCTGCGCGCACCCGATGACCATCTGCGCGACAGCGCGCATAACGCCATCACCGGCGCCCTGCACGATATCGCGCAACGCCGCCTCGTCGGCATTGAAATCACCCTCACCCACTTGGCCAAGGCGGCACGATGCGACCCCGCATTGCAGGCCGAACTCGGAGTCGCCATCGGGGCCACAGGCCATACACCCCTGACCCTGCCAAGCGGTGCCGGACATGACGCCATGGTCTTCACCGGCACATGCCCTATGGCCATGATGTTCGTGCGCTGCGCCGGCGGCATCAGCCATAATCCAGCCGAATCGATCACCACAGAAGACGCCGATTACGCCATCCGAGCCCTGCTGCACTTCATCCAAAACACCCAAATCGGCTGAGGCGGAGGGGTGGAAGGCAGCAAGGTCAGGAGGCTCTGCCTCCTGGCCTTGTTACACTCCGACCTCCGCCTTCAGGCTGCTTCGGCGTCCAGGGCGTAGCCGGCAGCGCGGACCGTGCGGACCAGGTCGGTTTCGCCGGGCCCGTTGATGGCTTTGCGCAGGCGGCGGATATGGACATCGACGGTGCGCGGCTCGACATGAATATCGCGGCCCCAGACGGCGTTCAGGACATCTTCGCGGGAGAAGACGCGTTTGGGGTGGCGAAGGAAGAATTCGAGCAGGCGGAATTCGGTGGGTCCGAGATGCAGGGTGCGGCCATTGCGCATGACGCGGTGGGTTGCGGGGTCGAGATCGATGTCGAGAAAGCCGAGGCGATTTTTGGTCGGCACAGTGCCCGCGCGGCGCAGCAGAGCGCGCATGCGGGCGATCAGAGCTTCGGTGTTAAACGGTTTGGTGATGTAGTCATCGGCTCCGGTGTCGAGGCCACGCACCGCATCCTGGTCTTCGGCGCGGGCGGTGAGCATGATGACGGGCAGATTGCGTGTGGCCGGCCGGCGGCGGATCTGGCGGCAGATTTCGATACCCGAGAGGGTTGGTAGCATCCAGTCGAGCAGCACGATATCGGGCGGGGATTCGGTGATTTTGGCAAGCGCTTCGCCGCCATCGCCCGCTTCATCGACGCGGAAGCCTTGTTTTTCGAGATTATAGCGCAGCAACGTGACGAGGGGGGCTTCGTCTTCGACGACCAGCACCAAAGGGCGGCTCATTTCGTTCATGGGCTCAGTCTCCGGAGGGGGCGATGAAGCTTGCGGAATAATCGCCTTTCGGGCGCAATTCCGGGAGGTTTTCGCCGGTTGCGGCGTAATAAACGAGTTCGGCGATGTTGGTTGCGTGATCGCCGATGCGTTCGAGATTTTTGGCCACGAACAGCAGATGGGTGCAGGCGGAGATGTTGCGGGCATCTTCCATCATGTAGGTGATGAGTTCGCGGAAGATGGTGTTGTAGAGTTCATCGACCATTTGATCAGCGCGCCAGACGGCTACGGCTTTGGTGATATCGGCTTCACCCACGGCATCGATCGTGGATTTCAGATTTTCCTGAACCAGCCTTGCCATTTGGGCAATACCGGCGAGCGGGTAGGAATGTTTGGATTGGTTCAGCACCAAGGAGCGCTTGGCCATATTGGCGGCGTAATCACCGACGCGTTCGAGATCGGTGGTAATTTTGATGGATGAGACGATCTGCCGCAGGTCATTGGCAACCGGCTGGCGCAGGGCAAGTAGCCGGATGGCGAATTGTTCGATTGCGCGTTCTTCGGCGTCGACTTTGACATCTTGTTCGACGACGATGGTGGCCAGATCGCCATCGCCGGAGAGCAACGCGCGTGCGGCATCCGCGAACTGGGTTTCGACCAACCCGCCCATGACCGCGATCATGTCACGGAGTTTGGCGAGATCTTGCTCGAAGCTGCTTACGATATGTTTGGCGTCATCAGCCATGATATTGTCCTTTAGAGTCGTAACGATATGGACATAGGCGAGCGCATATCATTGATAAATTATTCACAACCTAACCGAACCGGCCGGTGATATATTCTTGGGTGCGTTTTTCATGCGGTGCGGTGAATATTTGTGTGGACTCACCAACCTCGACAAGTTCGCCGAGATAAAAGAAAGCAACGCGATCAGCGCAGCGCGCCGCCTGCTGCATATTGTGGGTGACGATGATGATTGTGAAATCGCGTTTCAGCTCATCGATCAATTCTTCGACTTTCAGCGTGCTGATCGGATCCAGCGCCGAGGTCGGCTCATCGAGCAAAATTACTTGCGGGCGAACGGCAATAGTGCGGGCGATGCACAGGCGCTGCTGCTGGCCGCCGGAGAGACCCAGGGCCGAACTACTCAGCCGGTCTTTGACCTCGTCCCACAAAGCCGCGCGGGTGAGCGACCATTCAACTCGCTCATCGGATTCGGCGCGGGAAAGTTTTTCGTGCAGGCGGAAGCCGAAGGCGACATTGTCGTAAATGGATTTGGGAAATGGCGTTGGCTTCTGGAACACCATGCCGACGCGACGGCGCAGTTTGTTCAAATCCAGATTGGCGGCGATGATGTTTTCACCATCGAGCAGCACCTCGCCTTCGGCGCGCTGCCCCGGATAGAGATCATACATCCGGTTGAGTACGCGCAGGAGGGTGGATTTACCGCAGCCAGAGGGCCCGATCATGGCGGTGGCGCGGCGATCGGGGAAATCGATCGAGACAGATTTCAGTGCATGGGTGGCGCCGTAATAGAAATCGAGATTTTTAATCGAAATGCGCGTGTCTGAGCTTACCGTTCCGGTCTCCAGGACCATGCGGGTTGTCGCATCTGGCATTGTCATGTTCTTTGCAAAGTGAACGAGAATGTCTCTGCCGCGGGTATTAGCCTGCTATCATGACAGTTGTATGACAGAATGACGAAGCTTTTATGACAGACAGGCTGGGCCCGGTATGTTGACACTGGCTGACGGCGCCGGTCATTCGTCATAAGCATTTGAAATGATGAGGGAATAATGAGCAGAAAGGGCGGCGCCCGGACCAGCCGGGCGCCGATATATGTTACAGGCTGTGGGGCAGCTTGGGCTGCTTGACCATGCGAAGATAGGGTTTGAGCTCACGCCAGCCGCCGGGGAAGCGCAGTTTCGCATCCTCATTGGAAAGACTCGGCACAATGATCACGTCATCGCCGTCTTTCCAGTTCACAGGGGTGGCGACCTTATTGCCGTCAGTCAGCTGCAAACTATCCACCACGCGGAGGATTTCCACGAAATTGCGCCCGGTGGAGGGCGGGTAGGTCATGATCAGGCGGATTTTCTTGGCCGGATCGATAACGAATACCGAGCGGACGGTAACGGTCGGGTCGGCAGCCGGATGGACCATACCATAAAGGTCAGACACTTTGCGGTCATGATCGGCCAGAACCGGGAAATTCAGGGCCTGACCCTGGGTTTCGACGATATCGGCGGCCCAGCCTTTGTGGTTTTCACCGGTATCGACCGAAAGGCCGATCACTTTGACGTTGCGCTTATCCCATTCGGGCTTAAGCCGGGCGGCTTCTGCGAGTTCGGTGGTGCAGACCGGCGTGAAATCCTTGGGGTGACTAAATAAAATGCCCCAATGATTGCCGAGCCATTGGTGAAACTGGATTTTGCCTTCCGAGCTATCCTGCTCGAAATCGGGGGCGATTTGGCCAAGCTGAAGCGACATGATCAGAGTTCTCCTGGGAAAGCCATTGGTATGATGCCAGTTCTTACGGGGACTGGTGAAGCAGCTCATCCGGTCAGTCATTGGCGAGCAGGGGCCAGAAAAACCAGTGTTTTTCTGGTGGGCGCGACAGGGATTGAACCTGTGACCCCCACCATGTCAAGGTGGTGCTCTACCGCTGCGCTACGCGCCCAAACCGAGGTCGTGTTAGCCGGACAGGGCGCGCAACGCAAGCCGCCGCAGTCGATTTGTGCGTTCTTTATAGGTCTTGAATCATCGCCACACCGGGTAGCAGCTTCATCGCCTGCGCAAGCCTCGGCGAGACGTTGAATAATCCGGGCAGAACCATGTCCAGCGAGCGGCCGGCATCGAGCTGGGGAGCAAGCACGATCCGCCCCTTGCCCTTGCCTTCACGGGCGAGCAGCGAGGCCAGCGGGGCCAGCGCGTCGGCGCGCTCGATGATGATGCGAATTCCGCCGCCGGTATTCGCCGCCGCTTGGTCCAGCGGCACGATATCCTGGGTGGTGATGCGCATACTCTCGCCTTCCATCCGCAGATCGACGGTGGCCAGCACCGAATTGCCCTCGACCAGCAGATCCCGCGTGCGGGCGAGGATTTCGCTGAACAAAGTGATTTCGAAGGTGCCCGCCTGATCGGACAGGCGCAGGAAGGCGAATTTATTGCCCGATGCCGCGACTCGCTCTTTCCGGCTGATGACGGTGCCGGCAAGTTTCACGCGCGCGCCGCTCGCAGCACGGGCTTCGAGCGTGTTGGATTTGACGACATGCAGGCGTTTGAGCGCTGTCTCGTAGGCATCGAGCGGATGGGCGCTGAGGTGAAAGCCGATGGCCTCGGCCTCGAAGCCCAGCCGTTCCAAAGGGGGCCAGTCCAACATGTCCGGCAGAGGCAGAGGCTCCGGCGAGCCGGCATCGCCGAACAGGCTGACCTGGCCGGAGGCGCGCTGTTCAGCCTCCGCCTGGGCGCGGCGCAGCAAGGTCTCAGCGCCGGTGAACATTTGCGCGCGATTGCCCATCAGCTGGTCGAAGGCGCCGGCCTTGGCGAGGTTTTCGATCTGGCTTTTGTTCAGCGCGCGCGGATCAATCCGGGTTGCCATGTCGGCCAGATTGGCAAAAGGGCGGGCGCCGCGGGCGGCGACCAATTGCTCCATGGCGGCGCGCCCGACGCGCTTGATTGCGGCCAACGCATACCGAATCGCAAGATTTCCGGCCTTGTCGCGGCCGAGGGCAAAATCGGCGGCGGATGAGTTAATGTCCGGCGGCAGCACGCTGATATTCAGCCGGGCGGCCTCCTGGCGCAAAGTGGCAAGCTTGTCGGTGTCGGAGATGGCCAAGCTCATACAGGCGGCGATGAACGCCACCGGATGGTGGCATTTCATCCAGGCGGTCTGATACGAGACCAGGGCATAGGCGGCAGCGTGGGATTTATTGAAGCCATAATCGGCGAATTTCGCCATCAAGTCGAAAATCTCACCGGCAGTTGTCGGGTCGATATCGTTGGCGATTGCGCCGTCGGTGAAGATTTTCCGCTGCTGGTCCATCTCGGAGCGGATTTTCTTGCCCATCGCGCGGCGCAACAAATCTGCCCCCGCCAGGCTGTAGCCGGCGAGTTTCTGGGCGATCTGCATGACCTGTTCCTGATAGATCATGATGCCGTATGTATCGGTGAGGATCTCGGCGGTCGCCGGGTGCGGCAATTCCCATTTACCGCCATTGCGGCGCTGCAAATAGGCAGGGATATTTTCCATCGGGCCGGGCCGGAACAACGCAACGGTCGCGATCAGATCTTCAAACCGGTAGGGATGCATCTGGCGCAATAAATCGCGCATGCCTTGAGATTCAAACTGGAAGACGCCTGCGACATCGCCGCGGTCGAGCATTTCATAAGTCGGTTTGTCATCAAGCGGGATGCGTTCGAGATCGACCTCAATCCCTTCGCTTTTGAGGAATTTCAGCGCCCGGTCGAGAATGGTCAGGGTCGTCAGACCAAGAAAATCGAATTTCACGAGGCCCGCGGATTCGACATATTTCATCGAATATTGGGTGACCAGGAAATCGGATTTGGCATCGCGATAGAGCGGCACCAGATCGATCAAGGGGCGATCGCCAATGACGACACCAGCAGCATGGGTAGAGGCATGGCGGTATAGCCCTTCGAGCTGGAGCGCTATTTCCAGCAGGCGGGCGATCGATTCATCCGAATCACGCAAATCCTGCAAGCGCTTCTCACCATCGATGGCTTGTTGCAGGGTCAGCGGCTTGGCCGGAATATTGGGGATCAGCTCGGCCACTTTATTAACCTGGCCATAGGGCATGGCGAGCACGCGGCCAACATCGCGCACTGCCGCCCGGGCCTGCAATTTACCGAATGTGATGATCTGCGCCACGCGGTCGGCGCCATATTCGCGGCGGACATAATCGATCACCTCATCGCGCCGTTCCTGGCAGAAATCGATATCGAAATCCGGCATCGAGACACGTTCGGGATTGAGGAAACGCTCGAACAATAGGCTGAAGCGGATTGGGTCGAGATCGGTGATGGTCAGCGCCCAGGCGACGACCGAGCCCGCCCCGGAACCGCGCCCGGGACCGACGGGAATGCCCTGGCCGCGCGCCCATTGGATAAAATCCGCGACGATCATGAAATAGCCGGAGAACCCCATATCGGCGATGACATTGAGCTCGAATTCGAGACGTTCCTGATAGGGCTTGGCGCTTTCCGCGTCCGCCTGCATGAAATCCAGCCGCTTGGCGAGCCCCTCGCGCGCCATCTCGCGCATCGTATCGGCTTCACTCATGCCGGCACGGACCTTCGGCGAGATCGGCAAGAGCGGTTTGCGGGTTTCAGCCATCGCGGCGCATATCTGGGCGATGGCGATGCTGTTATCGCAGGCATCTGGGAGATCGGCGAATAAAGCGCGCATCATGGAGGCGGGTTTGAACCAATGCTCCTCGGTCACCCGGCGGCGCTCGGGTTCGGCGATCACACGGCCCTCAGCGATGCAGAGCAGCGCATCATGCGCCTGGAACATCGAGCGGGCAGCAAACATGCAATCATTGGTCGCCACAATCGGCAATCGCGCGCGATCGGCGAGGCCGATCAGTCCGGGCTCTATGGCGCGTTCAATCGCCAGGCCATGGCGATGGAGTTCAATCGCGAGATAGCCCGGAAACGATTCGTTCAGCCGGGCGAGCAGAGCGGCGGCGTCATCACGCTGGCCTTCGGCGAGCAGGCGCGCGATCGGGCCGGTGGTGCCGCCGGTGAGCAGAAACAGCCCATCGGCATGGGCGCAAAGCACATCAAGCTGAATTTGCGGCCGTAATCCCGCGTCGGTTTCGATGAAACTCTTTGAAGCCAGGCGCTGCAAGTT
The DNA here is from genome assembly GCA_002255495.1 of Rhodospirillales bacterium 20-60-12. Classification (GTDB taxonomy): domain Bacteria; phylum Pseudomonadota; class Alphaproteobacteria; order Acetobacterales; family Acetobacteraceae; genus 20-60-12. Next base: position 18,182 of record NCAP01000051.1, read on the forward strand.
CGCGAAACCGGCCGGATTGCGCGCGAGCAGCACCAGCGGATCAGGCGCCAGACGCGGTGCATCGGCGCGCGCCAGAGCGATCTGGCAACCCAGAATGGGCTGGATGCCGCGCGCCTTGCAGGCAAGGGAGAACTCCAGAGCGCCGAACATGTTTGAGCTGTCGGTGAGAGCGACCGCCGGCATGGCGTTCTCGCGCGCCAAAATCGGAATTTTATCCATTTTAATCGCGCCCTCGGAGAGCGAATAGGCCGAGTGGACACGCAGATGGATAAAATCGGCTATAGCCATGGCAGTCATTGCTCCCGACGCGTGGAAAGCCTGCGCCTAGAGCGTGATCGTTTTACAACGACACGCTCTGTGTTAATTTCGTCGACCAACATTGGTTTAGCTGGAGTCAAACGACTCCATCGACACCAATATCAATTTAAACGAGTTTACCATCACGCAATGTCACTTGCCTATCCATTCTGGCGGCGAGTTCGGGATTATGTGTGGCAATGAGTGCTGCAACACCCTGCTCGCGCACCACGCGGAGCAATTCGGCAAAAACGATGCCCGCAGTCGCGACATCGAGATTGCCGGTGGGTTCGTCGGCCAGGATCAATTGCGGGGCATTGGCCAAAGCGCGTGCTATGGCGACGCGCTGGCGTTCGCCACCGGATAATTTACCCGGTAAATGCTGGGCGCGCGGCGTCAGGCCAAAGGCCGCGAGCAAAGCGGCGGCACGGATTTTCGCCTGCGATTCGGCAACGCCCGCTATCATCTGCGGCAGCACTACATTTTCCAGAGCGGTAAATTCGGCCAGCAGGTGATGAGATTGATAGACAAAACCAATTTTGTCGCGCCGGATGGCGGTCCGTTCATTATCGCTCAGGCCGCCGGCATCGACCCGATCGATGAATACCGAGCCCGAATCGGGGCGCTCAAGCAGACCGGCCAGATGCAGCAAGGTGGATTTGCCGGCACCTGACGGGGCGACGATGGCGACGATCTCACCTGATTGCACGCTCAGATCCGCGCCATCGAGAATCACGAGATTTTCGTTCTCGCCGCGAAAACGCCGTGAGATGGATTGCAACCGTAAAATCTCAGTCATGGCGCAACGCTTCCACAGGATCAGTGCGGGCGGCGCGCCAGCTCGGATATAAGGTCGCCAGCAGCGAGAGGATCAGCGCCATGACGATCACCTCGATGACCTGATTCCAGACCAGACGCGCGGGCAATTGTTCCAGATAATAAACCGTCGGGTTGAATAATTGTGTGCCGGTGAGGCCCTGGATGAATTGCCTGATGGCCTCGATATTGGCGCTGAATGCAGCGCCCAGCACGAAGCCGATGAAGGTGCCGAGCACACCAACGGATGCGCCGCACATCAGGAAGATGCGCAGAATAGCACCCGAGCTCGCCCCCATGGTGCGCAGGATCGCGATATCGCGCGTTTTATCCTTCACCATCATGATCAGGGAGGAAATCACGTTGAAGGCGGCGACCAGGATGATTAAGGTCAGGATCAGAAACATCACGTTGCGCTCAACATTCACGGCGGCAAAGAATGAGTTATTATTTTCCTGCCAATCTTGAATATTCGCCGGGATTCCGGCCAATTCATTCTGGATGGCGCTGCGCTGCGCGTGGTCGTTATCAGGGTTTTTCACATTGCCGGTATTGAAAATGGCCACAACGCGAAAACTCTCGATGCGCGGGATGGTGCCGATGACCGTGACGCTGCCTTGCGGCAGGATCAGCGATATATTGCCCCCGAGCGTAATGCCGAGTTGACTGGCGACACCTTCGCCGACGGCGATTGTGCCCTCGCCGGTCAGATCGCTCAGTGACCCCGCGATGATATGACCCGAGACGGTATGCAAGGTGGCCAGGCCTTGGGCGGAAATGCCGCGTGCGACGCCGCCGATGGCCCCGCCCTGCGGGCCGCTCATCAGGACTTCGCCCTGGACGATCGGGGTGGCTGATATGACACCGGGAATGGCTCGGAATTTCGCCGCCAGATCATCGTAATTGGTCAAAGGCGGACCCGCGGCAAAAACTCCGATATCGCCGTTCAAGCCGAGAATCTGCGCCAGCAATTCATCGCGAAATCCGTTCATCACGCTCATTACGATGATCAGCGTGGCGACACCGAGGGCAATGCCGATGAGCGAAAATATCGCGATGACCGAGACAAAGCGCTCGCCGCGCCTGGCGCGCAGATAGCGTGCCGCCACCCGCCGCTCAAAACTGCCGAACATGCTCACGCAGCGCCCGGCTGCAATTTCGCCAAGGCTGCGGCCCGTGGCAATTCAAACCGCTCGCCGCTCGCACGGCGTTTCAGCTCAACCATGCCGGCCGCCGCGCCGCGCGGGCCGACAATGATTTGCCAGGGATGGCCCATCAGATCCGCTTCGGCGAATTTCGCGCCGGCGCGTTCGCTGCGATCATCATAGAGAATGTCATCGCCGAATTGGCGATAAATATCCTCGCACATGGCATCGCAGGCGGCGTCACCGGGTTTGAGATTGAGCAGAGCGACGCTGAACGGTGCGACGGCATCGGGCCAGATAATCCCGGCATCGTCGTGCGAGGCTTCGATAATGGCGCCGACCAGACGTGAGACGCCGATGCCGTAGCTGCCCATCTCCGGGATGATTTTGCTGCCGTCGGGGCCGGCCAGCGAGAAGCCCATGGCCTGGGAGTATTTCGGGCCGAAATAGAAGATCTGCCCGACCTCGATCCCCCTGCCCTCGCGCTTACGGTCGGCGGGGATTTTGGCCCATGCCTCGGAATCATGTTTCTCGTCGGTTGCCGCGTAGATATTCGTCGCACGCTGGAAAAATGCCGCCATATCATCGGGATTCTCATAATCCAGATTGGCGCTGTTGAGGTCGAGATCCTCGAACGCGGAATCGTAAAAAACCTGGCTTTCGCCGGTCGGGGCAAGGACGTGGAATTCGTGCGACAAATCGCCGCCGATCGGCCCGGTATCGGCGACCATTGGGATGGCGCGCACACCAAGGCGCTGGAACGTGCGCATATAAGCGAGCATCATCCGCCGGTAGCTGAGCACAGCACCTTCGTAATCCAGATCAAAACTATAAGCGTCCTTCATGAGGAATTCGCGGCCGCGCAGCACGCCGAAGCGCGGGCGCCCTTCATCGCGGAATTTCCACTGGATGTGGTATAGGCTCTGCGGCAGGTCACGGTAGGTTTTGACCGAATCGCGGACCAACGCCGTAATCATTTCCTCATTTGTCGGGCCGTAGAGCAATTCACGCTCGTGGCGGTCGGTGATGCGCAGCATCTCCTTGCCATAGACATCGTAGCGGCCGCTTTCGCGCCATAAATCAGCACTCTGGATGGTCGGCATCAGCAATTCCTGCACGCCGGCCGCGTTCTGCTCCTGGCGCACGATGGCGGATATTTTCTGCAATACCCGCAGCCCTGCCGGCAGCCAGGCATAGATGCCCGAGGCGGTCTGGCGGACCATGCCCGCGCGCAGCATGAGCCGGTGCGAGACGATCTGCGCTTCGGCTGGAATTTCCTTCAAGGTCGGAATCAATGACCGCGACAAACGCATTTGTGGTTCCCATCAATTGCCAGTGGGGCGAGCGCCAAATCGGGCACGCGTAATTTGCCGCTCTTACAGGGGCAGGCTGCTCGGGGCTAGGGGTGGCTGCTCGCTGAAGCGCCGGTTGGCGATCAGGCGGCAAGGCCGCTCGACCAGAACATGCAGCACGCTGGCAAGCACAAAGGTGCCGACAATCATGGTCAGGCTATAGCTCAGCTTCGCGCTCGACGGGGCGATGCCCATTTTTCGGAATAACTGGGCAGTGATCAGTTCGATCGGTGCAAAGCTCATATAGAAGGCATAAGATAGCAGCCCGAGGCTGCGCATGAACGGGATGCGGCCAAGGCTCGCCGTCCGTTCGGCATCAGCCTGGAAGGCGAAGCCGATGATGCTGCCCCACAGGCCGATGACCGCCAGCCAGTCCGAGCCAAACAGGCACCCGGCCAAGGTGACGACGAACCCGGCGATGGCGAGTTTGGTGCCCGGCATATCATCGGCGAAATAGGGCACGATGCGGGCGGTGGCGATGCCGGCGATGAATTCGGGGAAAAACCGCAGCAACGAGCCCGCGAATGTGAGATTGAGCCCGTGCCCCGAGGCATAAGCGACAAGCCCGAGCAGCATGGCCAAGAGCGGCAAGGCACTGCCGATAATGATCCCGTCGATCGACAGCATAATGGCCAGAATGAAGGGAAACAGTAAATATCCTGCCCATTCGGTGCTGATCGACCAGGAGGGATAGTTCCATGCCCAATGATTGGTCGCACCCCAGCCCTGGATCAGCAGCAAATGCTCGACCAGGGCGCTGGCAGAAAAGCGCAGCGGATCGCGCGGGGCTAACCCCATGGCGGTGCCGCCGACAAACAGGGAAGCGAGCAGCAAAATCGTCGCCAGATGGACCGGATAGATGCGCAGCAATCGTTTGGCGTAAAACCTGATCACGTCGCGCGGGGCAGTGCCGAGGGTCGGGTGAACCCGAGCCAGCACCAGGCCGGAAAGAATGAAAAACCCATCAACACCGAGATAGCCGTGACCGATGAAGGCGGCGAAAGGCCCGGCACTGCCCGCGAATTGCGCGTGCAGATTGATATGATAGGCAAAAACCCAGGCGGCAAATAAAGCGCGTGCGGCGGTCAGATCGACCATTTCCTGGCGTGGATCAAGCATCAGAAGGCGCTCAAGAAAGAAGCCCGCCGACCTACAAGAGGGCGGCGGGCCAAGTTCAGGGAGGAAACGCCAGTCACACGGCAGAATGAAGAACCAAACTTCATCCTATGCCTCATGATGCGCCGCACCATGACAGGCGTCCAGCTTTTTTTTGCCTCAAAAAGCAAGTTTTTTAGCCGATTAGACATTATCAGCTTATAAAATAGTCTCCGACAGAATTCCAATTGATCATTCGCATAATATTTAATCATGACGATCAAACCCGCAACATATGCACCGCGACCATCGGCCGCTTGCCGTAGCGTTTACCGACGACTCGGCGCAGGGCAGCTCGTGCCGCGTCCTGCCAGGCCGCGTCGTCATTCCGCAACGCCGCGGGCAGATCATCGAGGCTTTGAGTGAACTCAGATTCGATCTCGGAACGCGCGGCTTCATCCTCCTCGAACAAACCAGGCGCGCTGACCTGGGCTGCGCCGCGCAATTTGCCGGCCTTGTCGATCGCGACACTGCCGACCACTACGCCGTTGAACAGCATGCGCCGCCGGGCGGCCATGATCCCGCCTTTGAGCGGCACCAGAGCTGCGCCATCGACCGCCAGACGCCCGGTCGGCGCGGAGTCGATAACGGTCGGCACGCCGGGCGCAAGCCGCAGAATATCGCCGTCTTCCAGCACGACGGGGGTGATGCCCTCATCCTGCGCCAAGGCCGCCTGGGCGGTCATATGCCGCCATTCACCATGGGTCGGGATCAGGTAGCGCGGCTTGATGAGTTTATACAGTTTGCGCAATTCATCGCGTGCCGGATGACCCGAGACATGAACCATATGGTCATCTGCGGTCATGATGTTCACGCCGCGGCGGGTCAGGTCGTCATGCACGATGCCGATGGCCCGTTCATTACCGGGGATCACGCGCGAGGAGAAAATCACCGTATCCCCCTCACCCAGCACCGCGTTGCGGTGCGTGTCGGCGGCGATGCGCGCGAGGGCGGATTTTTTCTCGCCCTGGCTGCCGGTCACCAAGATTAGCAGATTTTCATCCGGAATCGAGCCTACTTCGTCTTCGGGGATGAAATCGGGCACATCCTTCAAATACCCGGCATGCTGGGCGGCCGCGACATAATTGCCGAGCGATCGGCCGACCAGGGCGACATGCCGGTCAGCCGCGACGGCGGCATGGATGATACTCGCGACGCGGGCAATGTTGCTGGCAAAGCAGGTGACCGCCACGCGGCCAGGCAGATCGGCGATCAATGCGGTGAGACTGACGCGCACTTCGGCTTCAGAGCCGGAATGACCTTCGACCATCGCGTTGGTCGAATCGGAAATCATCGCCAGCACGCCCTCATTGCCGAGTGCCTTCAGCGCTGCCTCATCGGTACGCGGCCCAATCAGCGGTTCGGGATCGAACTTCCAGTCGCCAGTATGAAACACCGTGCCGTAGGGCGTGGTGATGGCAATGGCCTGAGCCTCGGGTGTCGAATGCGTCATTTGAATGAAGCGCAATTTGAACGGTCCGACATCGAAAGCGCCGCCTGGCTTGATGATCTGGATTTTCGCCTCGCCCAGCAAACCGGCCTCGCCGAGCTTGCGGCGCAGGACGGCGGCGGCAAAAGGTGTCGCATAGATCGGGCAACGCAGGCTCGGCCAGATATGGGCCACACCACCCAGATGGTCCTCATGGGCGTGGGTGATCACCAGGCCGCGTAAATTCTGCCGCCGGGCGATGATAAAAGCCGGATCCGGCAGAAGCCGCTCGGCTTCGGGCGATTCCGGACCGGCAAAGCCGATCCCGCAATCGACCGCCAGCCAAACGCCATCCAGCCCATAGAGATTGAGATTCATGCCGATCTCGCCGGTGCCCCCTAGCGGGACAAATACGAAATCGCCTTTCGACGCGTCCATTAAGCTTCCAGTTCCAGTTTTATTCGGTTTCAATAAATTTCGTGCGATCGTTCGGCAGACGCGGCGCGTCATTGCGTAGAGATAACAATCTCAACCCGTCCAATGTCAGGTCGGAATCGATGGTTTCAAGCATGGCACTGCCCTCGGCAAATAAGGGAGCCAGACCGCCGGTTGCGACAACTTTCAACGGCGCGCCGAACTCGAGCGTGATGCGCTCGACCATTCCCTCGATCAATCCCACATAGCCCCAGTAAATACCTGAGCGCATGGCCGGGATGGTTGAACGCCCGATGACTGATTGCGGCCGGCCGATGGCGATCCGCGGCAGGCGTGCCGCAGCCTGATGCAGTGCCTCGATCGACAGATTGATGCCAGGTGAAATAGCACCGCCCAAATAGGCGCCGTTTTCATCAATCACGTCAAATGTTGTGGCGGTGCCGAAATCGATCACCACCAGCGGGCCACGATAACGCTGATGCGCAGCCAGGGCGTTCAGCAGACGATCGGCCCCGACCTCGCTTGGTGTGTCGACATTGATGGCAAAGCCCCAATTAAGTTCGGCGCGCGCGATCAGGGGCTCAACCTCGAACCATTCGCGGCACAGCCGTCGCAGATGATATAAGGCCGCCGGCACGACGGTGCCGATCACCGCGCGGCTGATCAACCCGCTTTTAATGCCCGCGCGTTCAAACAGAGCCGAGAGCCAGACGCCATATTCATCCGATGTGCGCTGCACAGTCGTTGCGACGCGCCAGGATCCGCGCCAAGTACGCCCGTCATGAACCGCGAAAACGATATTGGTATTACCGGCATCAATGACGAGAAGCATGGGTTAGCGCCGGTCCTTCGGCCGGTTGCAGCGCAATTTCGCCGCTGAGGATGGGGCTTATGCCGCCAGATTGTTCGAGCAAGAGTGCACCATGGTCGTTCAGACCGGCAAATATGCCGGTGGCATCATGAGTGGATATCATCGTGCCGATCGGGTGGGCGGCGGCGAGCCAAGCCTGCTTGACAGGAGAAAAACCCTGGCGCTCGAACAGATCAAGCCAATGTGCCAGATCATCCAGGAATTGAGCCGTGAATTCATCGCGCAAGCCGGCGTGCCCCGGGGCCAAATGGGCGGTTTTACGGCCCTCGATGAACGGGGCGGAGATTAAATTCGCGCCAACCCCGACCACCATCCAATCCAGTTGCCCTGCGGAGATCGAGGATTCCACCAGAATACCGGCGAGCTTGGCGCCATTGAGCAAAACATCGTTCGGCCACTTCAGCGAAATACCTGACGCATCCTGCAGGAATGCTCCAAGGGCGCCGGCGAGGGCGACGCCCGTGAGCAATGAAATCATCGGCGCATCGGCAAGGGCCAAATGCGGCCGAATGAGCAGCGAGGCATAGAAATTACCGACCGGTGAATGCCATTTCCGCCCGCTGCGCCCGCGCCCGGCGGATTGGGTTTCCGCAATGATCACCAATCCCGCTTTTTCTCCAGAGCCAGCGCGGACCGCGCATAGATCCGACGTGGAGCCCAGTGACTCGTAACGTTCGATCCGCCAGTTGATCACATTCAGCCAGCCCCGAGCAACGCATGGGCCGCAACCGATGCCGCCTGACTGACCGGGCCGGGCACAAAGACGAATAGAGCCGACAGAGCAGCGCAACCGGCAATCATCAGGCCGACGGCCTTACTGTGATGATCAAATGAAGGGGCGGCTTCATCGAAATACATCACTTTGATGACGCGCAGATAATAGAATGCGGCAACCACACTGGTCAGAACACCGATGACGGCGAGCCCATACAGCCCGCTTTGCACGGCGGCATAGAAAACATAGAGCTTGCCCCAGAATCCCGAGAGCGGAGGAATGCCGGCGAGTGCCAGCATCAAGGCCGCCATGGCGAGGGCGAGTCCGCGATTACGCCGGTCAAGCCCGGCGAGATCCGAAATCAGCTCAACCTGCTTGCCGCCTCTGCGCATGGCGATAATGCAGCCGAACACGCCGAGCGACATGACGGTGTAAATCGCCATGTAAACCAAGGTGGCGGACACGCCAGCTTCGGTGCCCGCGGCAAGCCCGATCAGCGCGTAGCCCATATGGCTGATCGATGAATAAGCCATCAGGCGTTTGATGTTCAACTGGCCAATCGCACCCAGCGCGCCGAGCAACATCGAGGCGATGGCAATGATTTCGATCAGCATTTGCCATTGTGACAGCAAAGGTGCGAACGGGCCCATCAGAAGCCGCAGTAGCAACGCCATGGCGGCCATTTTCGGCGCCGTGCTGAACAAGGACGTCACCGGCGTCGGCGCGCCTTCATACACGTCCGGCGTCCACATATGGAACGGCGCGGCGGAAAGTTTGAAGGCGAGCCCGACCATGACGAACACAATGCCGACCAGTGCGCCGTCATTCGCGCGGGCGCTGGACGCAAGAGCATGCGCGAGGCCGGCAAAATCGGTAGTTCCGGAAAATCCATAGACGAGCGAAATGCCATAGAGCAGCAGCCCAGAGGCCAGGGCGCTGAGGATGAAATATTTCAAGCCCGCTTCGGTCGATCGTAAATCATCACGCGCGAACGCAGCCACAACATAGAGCGCCAGCGACTGTAATTCGAGCCCGAGATACAACGTCATCATATTGCCGGCCGAGACCATGACCAGCATGCCCAGCGCGCTGAACATGACGAGCACGGGGAACTCGAAGCGCCCGATCGCCTCGCGGCGGTTAAAATCGACCGATAATATGAGAGCCCCAGAACAACCCAGCAGAACCAGCATGTCGGCATAGCGGGTGAAATCATCGGTGAGGAACAACCCACCAAATATCGCACCGGCGGGTGCTGCCAAAATGAAACGCGCCGCGACAACGAAAACAATAACGGCAGTCACGGTGCATGCCAAGGCATGGTCGCGCTTACTCAGCACACCGAACAACAGCAAACCCATGGCAGCAAGGGCGATTAGAATATCCGGCATCAGGGCATGTAATGCGATATCGGCCATGCTCGTCATTATTTCGTTACCATGGCTAAATGCGTGGAAGCATGGTTCGGTGCGGCCTGCAGAGCGGCCAGATGCAATTGCACCATGGATTGCACCGAGGAATCGAGCAGATGGGTAACCAGGCCCGGATAGACGCCGAGTAGCAACACAAGCAGGACCAGGGGCGCGAACATTGCCGCTTCGCGCAGATTGATGTCGCCGGGCAGCGCCATGATCGCTTGCGATCTATTGTCGTACAAAACCCGGCGTACCATCACGAGCATATAGGCCGCCGCCAGAACCATGCCGGAGGCACTGAGCAGTGCGACCCAGAAATTCACCTTAATCGCGCCGACCATGACGAGAATTTCACCGATGAAGCCCGAGGTTCCAGGCATGCCCATATTCGCCAGTGCAAAAATGACCAATAGCACCGCAAAGACCGGCATGCGCTGGGCAAGGCCGCCGAGCTTGCTCAAATCCAGTGATACGCCACGCCCCAGCAGCACACCGACACAGACAAACAAGGCCGCCGTAACCAGACTATGGGAGACCATCTGGAACAGAGCACCTTCGATGCCTTCGATATTGAAGGCGAATATCCCGACAATGATCAGACCCATATGCGCGATCGAGGAATAGGCGATCATGCGTTTCATGTCGGTCTGCGCGAGGGCCGCATAAGATGCATAGATCATGGCCACGACGCCGAGCGTGAACATCAATGGTTCAAAATAGGTCGCGGCTTGCGGTAGCATTGGCACAACGAAGCGGAGGAACCCGTAAGCCCCCATTTTCGACAAAATGGCCGCCAGCATGATCGTGCCAGGCAACGGCGCTTGCGCATAAGCATCGGGCAGCCAGGTATGCAGCGGCCAAAGTGCGGCCTTCACACCAAAGGCTGCCAGAAATGCCAGGAACAGATAAGGCTGAGCGGCCACGGGGATAGGCGTGTGCAGCAAGGTCACGATATTGGTCGTGCCGGCGTTATGCCACATATAAACCAAAGCCAGCAGCATCAGCAGCGAACCGACGAGGGTATAGAGGAAAAATTTCAACGCCGCGAAAACCCGGCGCTCACCGCCCCAAATGCCGATGATCAGAAACATCGGAATCAAAACCGCCTCGAAGAAAATATAGAAAAGCAGGAAATCCAATGCTGCGAACATGCCGATCATCATGGTTTCCAGCAACAGAAACGCCGCCATATATTCGCGCGCCCGCTTAGTCTGCCGCCAGCTCGCCAGCACCACGATCGGGGTCATCAGAGCAGTGAGAATGATAAAAAAGACGCTGATACCATCGACACCCAACCGGTAACTGACATGCAATTGCGGCAGCCAGGGCAGTGCTTCAGTGAACTGGAAACCAGGCACCGATGGCGAGAATTTGGCGAGCAGCACGACGGATAAAGCGAGCACGATCAGGCTCGTCCAAAGGGCGATCCAGCTGGCATTACGCGCGACATTCGCCTCTGTCCCGCGCAACGTGAACACCGCAACCGCACCGACCAGCGGCAGCCAGATCAGCAGGGACAGAATGGGAAAACCCAAATCGTTCATGGTTCAGCGCACCAACAAAAAAATACTGACCAGGGCCAACAGGCCGATCAGCATGACAAAGGCATAAATGGCGATCGAGCCGGTTTGCATTTTAATCGCCTGGGTAGACGCATCTGAGGTAAGATGCGCGACGCCGTTGGGAATGCCGTCGATCATTTGATCATCGCCGACATGCCAGAGGAACTTGGCGAGCCGCCAACTCGGACGGACCAGCAGCGCGTCATACACTTCGTCAAAATACCATTTATGGAGAAGAAACTGATAAATCGACTGGAAACGCGCAGCCAGTGCCACGGGAATCGCCGGCAGCGTGACATAGAACAAAAAGCCGAGGCCAAGGCCGGCAAGTGACATGAGGAGCGGCAGTTTCGCTACCCATTCGGGCAGTTGCTCAATGGCGAGCAGAATGCTGCCATGCGGACCTGCGGCAATGGCGCTGCCCCAGAAATTCGCCATATCCGCGCCCACGAATGGCCGATCCAGCAGAAAACCGCTGCTCAAGGCCCCGAGTGCCAGAACCACCAGCGGCCCGGTCATGACGGCCGGGCTTTCATGCGCATGCTCCATAATCTCGGGTGCTGCGCGCGGTGCGCCGTGAAAGACCATGAGGATCAGGCGGGAGACATAAAAAGCGGTGAGCAGAGCGGCAATGTTCCCGCACGCCCAGCCGAACATGCCGGCTTGGCTGTTTGCTGCGTAGGCGGCCTCGAGAATGACATCCTTGGAATAATAGCCCGAAAAAGGCGGGATGGCGGCAAGTGCCAGGGCGCCCACCCACATGACCACATAGGTGACAGGCAATTTGCGCCACAGGCCGCCCATTTTGCGAATGTCCTGCTCTTCGGACAAAGCATGAATCACAGAACCGGCGGCCAGGAACAGCAAAGCTTTGAAGAAGGCGTGATTGATCAGATGAAACATCGCTGCCGGGTCGGCGCCGACGCCGGCGGCTATGAACATATAGCCGAGCTGCGAGCAGGTCGAATAAGCGATGATCCGCTTGATGTCGGTCTGCACGCACGCCACGGTGGCGGCGAATAAGGCCGTGGCGCTGCCGATGATGGTGATGAAATCCTCTGCGCCCGGGGCCAGTGAAATCAGCGGCGACATCCGCACTACCAAAAACACGCCCGCCGCCACCATAGTGGCGGCATGAATAAGGGCGGAAATCGGGGTTGGGCCCTCCATGGCGTCGGCAAGCCAGGTGTGCAGAAAAATCTGCGCGGACTTGCCCATCGCCCCGATGAATAGCAGCACCGCGATCACTTCAAGCACCGGGAATTGCGTGCCGAAGAGGGTGTATTTGGCATCCACCATCGCACCCGAGGCGGCGAAAATATGATCGAACTGGATGGAGTGGAATTGCAGGTAAATCAGTGCGATGCCGATGGCAAAGCCCAGATCGCCCACCCTGTTCACGACAAAGGCTTTAATGGCCGCTGCATTGGCCGCCGGCTTGTCATACCAATAACCAATCAGCAGATATGAGACGAGGCCTACACCCTCCCAGCCGAAAAATAATTGCAGCAGATTATCCGCCGTCACCAGCATCAACATCGCGAAGGTAAACAGCGACATATAGACAAAGAACCGCGGCATCGTGCGGTCATGGCTCATATAACCAAACGAGTAGATATGGATCAGGGCAGAGACGACACTGACCATCGCCACCATGACGAGTGAAAGCGCGTCCTGCTGCAAGGCCCAATTGGCGGCGAAATGCCCGACCGAGATGAATGAGCCGAGCGTGATGGTCTGATCAGGCGCACCGATGATCAGATGCCGAACGGCAGGAACGACACCGCAGAAAGCAGAGATGATGATGAATATGATGCTCACACCCACCGCCAGATTCCGGCTCAGAAATGGCCGGAGCAGCAGGGTCAGAAACGCGCCGGCCAGGGGTGCAAAAACAGCGAGGGTCGTGAACATGTCAGCCTTTCATCACCGTCACGTCCTCGACCTCGATCGAGCCGCGATTGCGGAAATAGACAACGACGATGGCAAGCCCGATGGCCGCCTCGGCGGCGGCCACGGTCAGCACGAACATCGCGAAAACCTGACCTACCATGTCGTGCAAAGCGGCCGAAAATGCGATAAAATTCAAATTAGCGGCCAGCAGGATCAGTTCGATCGACATCATGATCACAATGATATTCTTGCGGTTCATGAAGATGCCGAAAATGCCGATGACCAGCAGCAAGGCTGCTACCGTGAGATATTGCGCGAGACCGATCGTCATTGGCTGATCTCCTCGGCTTGCGGGGTAGCCGGCGGGGAGACGAGTTTGACGCCAGCACCAAATTCGGCTCGTACCATGGTGAGCGTATCGGCAACCTGCCTGGCCTGCTGACGCGCCACATCGGGTCGCAGCGACTTCTTGCGATCGCGATGAGTGAGCACAATCGCACCGATCATGGCGACCAGCAGCACCATGCCTGATAATTGGAACAGTAGAATGTAGCGGGTATAGATTAACTCACCTAAAGCCACTGTGTTGGTGACATCACCCGGCGCTGGCGACAGGCGCAACACGGCAGCACCCGGCGCGATGACGAAATTCATGACGACCAATGCCAACTCGGCGAACAGGACAAACCCGACCAGCGCTCCGACCGGCGCGTAGCGCTGATATCCTTCACGCAAAGCAGCGAAATTCACGTCCAGCATCATGACGACGAACAGGAACAATACCGCAACCGCGCCGATATAAACAATCGCCAGAACCATAGCCAAAAATTCAGCGCCGGCCAGCAGAAACAGTACCGCCGCGTTGATGAACGCCAAAATCAAAAACAACACAGAATGAACCGGGTTGCGCGAGGTCACGACCATCGCAGCCGAGAGCAGTAATATGCCCGACGCGATATAGAATATGATGCTTGCGATCATCTGTAAGGTGCGTCCAGTTCGAGCCGCTTGGCGATTTCAGGCTCCCAGCGGTCTCCGTTGTCGAGCAATTTGGCCTTGTTATAAATCAGCTCCTCACGCGTTTCTGTGGCGAATTCATAATTCGGGCCTTCGACGATCGCATCCACCGGGCAGGCTTCTTCGCACAGGCCGCAATAGATGCATTTGGTCATGTCGATATCATAGCGCGTTGTACGGCGCGAGCCATCATCGCGCGGCTCCGCCTCGATCGTAATGGCTTGGGCCGGGCAAACCGCTTCGCATAATTTGCACGCAATGCAGCGCTCTTCGCCGTTGGGGTAGCGGCGCAAAGCATGCTCGCCCTTAAAGCGCGGGCTGATGACGTTTTTTTCAAACGGGTAGTTCAATGTTGCCTTCGGCTTGAAGAAATAGCGCAAGGTCAGTGCCATGCCTGAGAGTAGTTCGAGCAACAGAAAACTACGCGCTGTCCGGTCAAGAAGCGCCATGAGAACCCCCGATCACTATCATGCTGGCCCGCTCAACCATGCGGCAACCAGCCAAAAACTTCTAAAACGCTCGCGGTGACGACCAGCCAGACCAATGAGAAAGGCAGAAATATTTTCCAGCCCAGGCGCATCAATTGATCATAGCGAAAGCGCGGGAAAGTGGCGCGCACCCACAAAAACACGAACAGGCAGACGAATAATTTCAGCAGAAACCAGAGCGGGCCGGGCAGCCAGGTGAAAGGTGCGAAGGGAATGGGCGAAAGCCAGCCACCGAGGAACAAAGTCGTGGTCATCGCACTCATCAAGATCATGTTGGCGTATTCGCCGAGGAAGAACAGCGCGAAGCTCATGGCGCTATATTCGACGAAAAACCCGGCGACAATCTCGCTCTCGCCTTCGGGCAAATCAAACGGCGCCCGATTGGTCTCGGCCAGAGCTGAGATAAAAAAGATGATGAACATCGGGAACAACGGCACCGCGAAGAATATATGCCGTTGCGCCAGCACGATGTCGTTCAAATTCAAGCTGCCGACGCAGAGTAGAACACAGACGATGACAAGACCGATCGAGACCTCGTAGCTGACCATCTGTGCAGCACTGCGCATGGCGCCCAGAAACGCATATTTCGAATTACTCGCCCAGCCAGCGATGATAATACCATAGACCCCGAGTGAGGAAATCGCGAACAGATAAAGTACACCCACATTGATATTCGCGACCGCCCAATGGTTATTCACCGGAATAACTGCCCAGGCGATGACCGCAAGACCAAAGGTAATCATCGGCGCGAGCAGGAATAATCCCCGGTTCGAGCCGGTGGGAATGATGGTCTCTTTCATCAGCATTTTTATGGCGTCGGCGAAAGGTTGCCACAGACCGAATGGACCCACCACGTTCGGGCCTTTGCGCATTTGCATGGCGCCGAGGACCTTGCGTTCAAAATAGGTCAGATACGCCACACCGATGAGCAACGGCACGATAATGGCAAGCGACTGCAGCAAGGTGAGAACCAGAATGCCGAAATCACTGTTCAAAAATGCGCTCATGTCACTTACTCTGCCGCACTTGCGAGCGGAGAGGCGTGGGCAGCAACACATTTGGCCATCGTCGGGCTGGCTCGGCTGATCGGATCTGTCTGGTAATAGTTCGACACGGCCGGGCGGAAAGGTGCCGCATCAAAGGCACCCTCACCGGTTGGACCGGTGAGGTCGATTCCCGCAAGCCGGCGGACCTGGCCGATTTCGCCGAATATCGGGTTGGCCGCAGCAAGCCGCGCACGGACGGCAGGCAGATCATCATAGGGCAAGGCGTGGCCAATCAACTCACTGAAGGCGCGAATAATGCGCCAATCTTCGCGCGCCTGACCAGGCGGCATAACGGCGCGCGCGCCCCATTGCGCACGGCCTTCGGTGTTCACATAAGTGCCATTCTTCTCGGTATAAGCGGCACCCGGCAAAATCACATCGGCCCGGGCCGCGCCTGCATCGCCATGATGGCCTTGATAGATGACGAATTGATCCGCCGTGATGCGCGACATGTCGAATTCGTCAGCGCCCAGGAGCCACAGAATATCGACGCCACCTTGCATCATCCCCGCGAGGTTCTTCGCCCCAGACGCCGGCAGAAATCCCATATCCAATGCACCAACGCGTGACGCCGCCACGTGGAGCAGGTTGAACCCATTCCAATCAGCATTCATGACGCCGTATTTTGCGCCCAGCGCCCAGACAGCCGCGAGAATGGCCGCACCATCCGGCCGGGCCAAAGCCCCCTGCCCCAGAATAATCATCGGCTTTGCCGCGGCTTCGAGCGCTCCCGCGAATTCATGATCGCCATTCTGCAAAGCCGTAATGGCCGAGGGACCATCTCCCAGATGGGTTGCGTCATAGGTAATATCCAATGACGGGCCAATGATGCCGACCGGGAATTTACCGGCAAGCCAGCGTTTGCGTATCCGCGCGTTCAGAACCGGCGCTTCGCGCCGCGGATCGACCCCGATGAATAGACAGGCATCAGCCTCTTCAATGCCTTCGATGGTGGTATTGAAGAGATAAAATGCCCGCCTCGTTGAATCCAAAGCCGCTTCATCCTGCCGGCAATCGAGATTGCCTGAGCCGAGAGAGGCCATCAAATCCTTCAGCGCAATCATGCTTTCCGCATCGCACAGATTACCCGCGATCGCGCCGATGCGCTCCCCGGCTACATTGTGCATGCGCTGGGCGATGGCTGCAAACGCCTGTTCCCAACTGGCCTCAACCAGCCTGCCATTTTGACGAACCCAGGGTCGATCAAGCCGGCGGCGCTTCAACCCATCGAGCGCGAAACGTGATTTATCGCCAAGCCATTCTTCGTTCACAGCGTCATTGATGCGCGGCAGGATGCGCAACACATCGGGGCCTTTGGCGTCAATGCGAATACTGCAACCAACGGCATCCAGCACATCGATACTATCGGTCTTGCGCAATTCCCAGGTGCGGGCGGTGAAGGCATAGGGTTTAGATGTGAGTGCACCTACTGGGCAAAGATCGATGATATTGGCCGAAAGTTCCGAACTCAGCGCACGCTGCACATAGGTACCGACTTCCATTTCCTCGCCACGCGATGTCGCACCCAATTCGGGGACACCGGCCACTTCGCTGAGAAAGCGGATACAGCGCGTGCAATGGATGCAGCGGGTCATGACGGTTTTCACCAGCGGCCCGAAATCCTTCTCATTCACCGCTCGCTTGTTTTCGTGATACCGGGTGTGATCGCTGCCATAGCCGACAGCCTCATCCTGCAAATAGCACTCACCGCCCTGATCGCAGATCGGGCAATCAAGCGGGTGATTGATCAGCAGAAATTCCATGACGCTGCGGCGTGATTTGCGCACCATGTCTGAGTCAGTTTTGATCACCATGCCTTCGCTGATCGGCTGCGCGCAGGAAGCGACGGGTTTGGGAATCTTCTCGACCTCGACCAGGCACATCCGACAATTGCCGGCGATCGACAGGCGTTCATGATAGCAAAAGCGCGGGATCTCTTTGCCCGCCAACTCAGCTGCCTGCAAAATAGTCGAGCCGTTCGGCACTTCAAGTTCGATGCCGTCAACCGTCACTTTTGCCATCAGCCATGCTTCCGATAAATTGCCAGCAGCTTTTCGACGTCGATACCATCGATCCGCATGCCTGCAAGATTGCAGTTATTGATTTCAACACCTGAGAGATCGGTCCGCGCAATGATCGCACCCGCGAGCGCAATATCGGCGAGGCGGGCACCCGACATATTAGCGTCTTCGATCACGATCCCCGGCAGCAGCGCGTCATGAATATGCGCACCGGACAAATTAACCGCCTCGAACCGCGCACCTGCGAGATTGACATCGGTAAAGCAAGCCGCCTCCATCCCTGCATCGGCGAATTGCGCGCGGCTCATCATGACCATCGAAAAAGCCGAATCCGACACATCGGATTTCGAGATCACCAAGGGTTCGGATAATTCAGAGCGATCCAT
>NCAP01000052.1 GCA_002255495.1 Rhodospirillales bacterium 20-60-12
CGCGGCGCGGGCGGAGAAAGTCACTGGCCCGCGGCGCGGGCGGAGAAAGTCACTGGCCCGCGGCGCGGGCGGAGAAAGTCACTGGCCCGCGGCGCGGGCCAGGCGCTCGGCACTCCGCGCGGGCCCGATCAGCGGCAGCAAAGTCGCCATGTCGGGGCCATGATCCTCACCGGTCAACGCGAGGCGCAGCGGGTGGAACAGAGCCCGGCCTTTGCGCTCGGTCTGTACGGCGAGATCATGGGTCCAGGCTTTCCACGTCGTCGCATCCCAAGGTGCCGCCGGCAGCGTGCTCAGTGCCGTGGCGAGATACGGCGCATCCTCCGGCAGATCGACGACCGGGATATCGTTATGGGCGATATCGAACCAGAGCCGCGATTCCGAGAGCAAATCCAAATTACCCCGGATCGCCAGCCAGAACGCCTCGTCGGCACCGGCGGGCAAGCGCGATTGCACCTCCTCGAAGCTCAACCCGTGCAGAATTTTGCGGTTCAGCGCGAGCAATTGCTTGGTGTCGAACCGGGCCGCCGCCTTGCCGAAATCATTGAGATCGAATTGCTGAGCAAGGGCGGCGAGGCTGAGCGGTGCGGGGTCCTTGCGGCTGCCCAGGCGCGCCAGATAGGCGGTGATGGCGCTGGCCTCGATGCCGTCCTTGCGCAATTGCCGCAGCGACACGCTACCAAGCCGCTTGGAGAGTTTCGCCCCGTCCTCATCATTCAGCAGCGGCAAATGGGCAAAGCGCGGCAGCGCCTTACCCGCCAAAGCGAGGAACAGATCGATCTGCACCGCGGTGTTGGTCACATGATCCTCGCCGCGAATGATATGCGTGGTGTTATGATCGATATCGTCAACGACCGAGGTGAAGGTATAAAGCGGCGTGCCATCGGCACGGATCAGCACCGGATCAGACACCGTATTGAGGCGGAATTCCCGCCCGCCCAGCACCAGATCCTGCCAGGCAATCGCCCCGTCGGATAATTTGAAGCGCCAATACGGCACCTTGCCGTTCGCCTCGGCCGCCGCCCGCTGCTCCGGCGTCAGTTTGAGCATCGCGCGGTCATAAACCGGCGGCAATTTCCGGCGCACCAGCGCCGCGCGCTTGGCGGATAATTCGTCCTCGGACTCAAAGCACGGGTAAAGCCGCCCTGAGGCTTTCAGAATTTCGGCAGCCTCGGCATAGCGCGCCAGCCGCTCGGATTGCTTGGCGGTCTCGTCCCAATCCAGGCCGAGCCAGGCGAGATCGTGAAAAATCGCCTGCTCATATTCAGGCTTGCCGCGCTCAGTGTCGGTATCGTCCAGACGGAGCAGAAATTTGCCGCCATGGGCGCGGGCGAACAGGAAATTAACCACGGCCTGCCGGGCATTGCCGACATGCAGATAACCGGTGGGGCTGGGTGCAAAGCGAACTTTTGGGGTCATGGACCGTTGGTTAACCCGTGCCGCGCCCCATGTCACGGGAGGGTTGCGTCAGCGACACTTTATCGCACCGGCGCCATCGCATTATGTAGGGAACGTGAACTGACCTTTTGGGGGTGGCTTGTGAGTGCGAGCACAATTGAACGGGTAAAGACCGAGCAGACCTCCCTGCCCGTCCTCTGGGCGATCAGTTTTTGCCACATGCTCAACGACATGATGCAGGTGCTGCTGCCCGCCATCTACCCGATATTGAAAGGCGGCTTTAACCTCAATTTCGCGCAGATCGGCTTGCTCACCTTCGTATTCCAGGTGACCTCCTCGCTGCTGCAACCTTTCGTCGGGCTCTATACCGACCGCAGGCCGCAACCTTATTCGCTCCCCGTCGGCATGGGCTTCACCATGGGCGGGCTGCTGACGCTGGCTTTCGCCGGCTCTTTCCCCGTCCTTCTCGCCGGCGCGGCTTTGATGGGCATCGGCTCGTCGGTATTCCACCCGGAATCAGCGCGGATTGCCCGCGCGGCCTCGGGCGGCAAACTCGGCTTCGCGCAATCGGTGTTCCAGGTCGGCGGCAATTTCGGCCAGTCGCTGGGCCCGCTGATCGCCGCCTATTTCATTTTGCCGCATGGCAGGGCGAGCATGGCCTGGTTCGCGCTCGCCGCGATGCTCGGCATTTCGATTTTGAGCTGGCTTGGCTATTGGTTCAAAAGCAACGGCCATGCCGTGCCGCGCGCCCGCAAACTCGCACCCGCCGCACATGGGCTCTCCCGCCGGCGCGTGGGTGTTGCGGTGAGCGTGCTCATCGCCCTGATGTTTTCGAAATTCGTTTATTTATCCAGCATCAACTCCTATTACATCTTTTATCTGGTGGCCAAATTCCACATCTCTGTGCAAAGCGCGCAGGTCGATTTGTTCATCTTTCTCGCCGCCGCCGCCGCCGGCACCTTCATCGGCGGGCCGGTGGGCGACCGGATCGGCCGCAAATCGGTCATCTGGGTGTCGATCCTGGGCGTGCTGCCGTTCACCTTGGCGATGCCCTATGTCGGGCTGAACGCGACGATTATCCTCTCGGTCATCATCGGGTTGATCATTTCCTCCGCCTTCTCGACCATTTTGGTGTACGCCACCGAATTGATGCCCGGGCAGGTCGGCATGGTGGCCGGATTATTCTTCGGCCTGGCCTTCGGTGTGGCAGGCCTCGGCGCCGCCGTGCTCGGCGTGATCGCTGATCACACCAGCATCCGTTTCGTCTATGAAATCTGCGCGGTCCTGCCGGCGATCGGGCTGCTGACGATCCTTCTCCCCAATCTCGATGGTCCGCGCATCGCCGCCCGCCGCCGTGCTAAATTGGCAGCCGCCGAATAGGCTCAGGCCCGATACGGCGCCCGGCCCGAGGCCAGCGCCGCATCGAGCAATTCAAGCCGGTCCTGGCCCCAGAAAATCTCGCCATCCAGCACGTAGGACGGCGCGCCGAACACCCCCGCCGCCAGCGCCAGTTGCATATTCGCCGCATAAGGCTCCTCACCGCCTTGCTGATCCAGCAAGCCCGGATCGATCCCGCATGCGATCGCGATCGCGCGGATCGTCGCCGCATCGCCCATATCGCGCTGCTCATGCCAGGCCGCGCGAAAACCCGCACGGATGAACCGGTCCGGATCGCTGCCCGCCTGGACAATGGCAATGACCATCCGATCGGCCAATGCCGGGTCGAACGGCCAATGCTGCGGTTGCAAAATCAAATCGACCTTGCGCCAAGCCCGCCAGCGCTGCAATTCGACCAGCCGATAATGCTGGCGAACCGGATGCCGCTTGGGCAAGGGCAGGCCGCCTGTTTCGGGAAACAACGCGCGCAGCGGGATCGGCCGAAACCGAACCTGCACGCCATGCTGTGCTGCGATCTGCATCAGCAGATCATGCCCCAGATAAGCCCAGGGCGATGCGAGTGAGAAATAATAATCGATGCTGCGGGTCATGACCGTATCTGCCGCCAGTGCCGGGGCGGGCGCAAGAGGCCGTCGCCGGTTGGCGTCCCGCGCACGGGATCAGGCGGCCAGTCTGCCCCGCGCGGTTTTCGCCGCACCCACCGGCTGCAATGCGGGCGCAAAACGGCCCAATCCGACCGGCTCCATGCCCAGATAAATCGCCTCCATGCCGCCCGCCTTGCGGTAGGTTTCGTGCCAAAAACCAACACCGTCCCGATCCTTGGAAAACCGCGCCCACCAATCCTTGTGCGGCGCGCTGCGGGTAAAGGCTTCGAGGCTTTCAAGGTCGCGCCAATATTGCCGAAACCCGACATGGGTGAACGAATAAAACATCGATTCATGCGCCAGCAACCCGTCGGGCTTGTCGCGCGCAATCGCCCCGAGCGGCCGGCCGATGCCGAAAATGCTGGCCACACCGCGCCAGCTTTTCACCCTCATGCCGAGATAAATCACCACCAGATCGGGATAGGCCGATAGATCCGCCGCAACCCGTTTTGCCGACTCAACCATTGCCTTCATCTCCCGATGTATATAACGTATACATAGGAGCAAATATATACAGTGTCAACATCAAAATCCTATCATCACAGCGACCTTGCCGGGCAATTGATCAAAATCGGGCTCGATTTATTGCGCGAGGTGGGGCCCGCGGATTTATCCCTCCGTGCGGTGGCCCGCCGAGCCGGGGTTTCAGCCATGGCGCCCTACCGGCATTTCGCCGACAAGGATGCGTTGCTGGCCGGCATTGCCGGCCACGGGTTCGATCTGTTCGCCAAATGCCTCACCGACGCCGCGGCGCGCGCGGCCACACCGGCGGCAGGCTTGCGCGACCAAGGCTGCGCCTATGTCGGCTTTGCCATCGCCGAGCCTGCGTTGTTCCGGCTGATGTTCGGCCCGATGATCAGCAGCGACCCTGCCCAGGCGAGCTTGGCGCGCGCCGGCGCGCCCTCCTTCATGGCCCTCGAACGCGCCGTCCAGGCCGCCCACCCCACAGCCGATGATGCGGCACGCCATATCCGCATCCTCGCCTGCTGGTCAGTCGCCCACGGCCTCGCCTGCCTGATCGTCGATGGCAAAATCGCTCTATCCCCCGACATGATCGCCCAGGTGATCGGCACGCTGTCATAGAGCAAAACTCACCCGAATTGGGCCGGAAATATCTATTTGGACAAACGGATTTCCTTGTTAAATTGACGGTGAGCTTAGCCGCCTGAAACGAGTACTGACCTCAGCACCAAAGCGGCTGATAATACTCGGTGTAGTGAGGGACGCCCACTTGCCGTTTGACAAGCAGCTTTTTGCGCAGCCATTGGACAGCAACGCCCTTCCTGGCTCCACAGCCAGCTTTGCGAAATTCGTGCGTCTTGCTTTGCAGGCAGCCGGAATAAACACGTCACATCATCCATTAGCAGCGAAGGATTATGGGAGTTACCTCATTACGTGGGGTTTTGTTAAAATACCCACGGTTGAATATAGTCCTCAACAGGCGATATCGTCGTGATCTATCCTGCTGCCTTGAAAGGTCTTGGTCATCTTGATGCTACCTTTGGGTGCGCGGGCTCAGTCAGGGGTTAACTTCCCATTCGATCCAGTCATGAGGCTGAAGTTTCAACCCAAACAAATTGAATTTGAATTAGCCCCAAAGGCACTTGTTAAAGCCTGCACACAGCCCCGCCGCGAGAAATTTTGGATTTACGCCCAAACAAATCGCCCGGAAGGAACCTACATGGTCATTGCAGAGCCGGCATGGATCGTCCCTTGATACACCCACGCCCAGCAAACCGGAACTGGAACAGATCGATCCTTACGGATCAGTGATCCTCGTAAAGAACGGCGTCTGCCGAACGATTGCCGATCCAGATACATGATTTGATGAATCAGGTGGTCAGCACGTCGAAATTGTCGATAGCTTAGAACGTTTTCCGATCAATCGAAAACGCTCTAGCTTATATTTTGGCGAGCAACTTTATCCGATCAGGTCGAACCTACGATTCAACCTGATCAGATGTTGCACTAGGCTACGAAGCGTCCGGCATTATCTACCCGGCGCTTCCTATCCAAAAATCCCAAGCCTCACCCGCTCTCAACCGCACCCACCCAAATCCCCACGAATCCAAGCCCATAATCGTCATTGCGCCCCCGCCCGGCGGCGGGTTTATGTGACCAGATCGGTGAAGCCGTTGGTGATCGGGTAGCGGCGGTCACGGCCGAAGGCGCGCGGGGTGATTTTCACGCCAGGCGGCGCCTGCCGGCGTTTATACTCGGCCCGATCGAGCAATTTCCAAACCCGCAGTACCGTGGCGCGCTCATATCCGGCATCGACCAGCGCATCGACCGATTGCTCACCCTCAACCAGACCCGCCAAAATCCCATCCAGCACGTCATAAGGCGGCAGCGAATCCTGATCCGTCTGGTTGGGTTTCAATTCAGCCGAAGGCGGCTTGGTGATCACCCGCTCGGGCATCACCATCCCCGCAGGCCCCAGCCCGTCCGCCGGGCGATGCGCATTGCGCCAACGGCACAGCGCAAAAACATGGGTTTTATAAACGTCCTTCAGCACCGAATACCCGCCGCACATATCGCCATACAAGGTCGCATACCCGACCGACATTTCCGATTTATTGCCGGTCGTCAGCACCATCGCGCCGAATTTGTTCGACAAGGCCATCAACAGCAAACCGCGTGTGCGCGACTGGATATTTTCCTCCGTGATATCGGCATTTTGGCCGGCGAATAAAGGCTGCAACGCCGCATCGAACGCCGCCATCGCCCCATCGATCGGAATAGTATCGCAGCGAATACCAAGCAGCCGCGCGCACATATCCGCATCATCAAGACTATCCTGCGAGGTATAAGGGCTTGGCATCATCACGCAGCGCACCCGCGCCGCCCCCAGCGCATCAACCGCAACCGCCGCACTCAACGCAGAATCAATCCCGCCCGACAGGCCCAATATCACACCCGGAAAACGGTTCTTGTTGACATAATCACGCAAGCCCAAAACCATCGAGCGATAAACCTGCTCATCGGCCCCAGCGGCGGTTGGCAGGGCTTGCGGCGCGCACACCAAAATCCGCCCCTCACGCCGCCAAATAGTGAGCGTGATGGCCGTCGTGAAGCTCGGCATCTGCACCGCCAGCGCCCGGTCGGCATTGAGAACGAACGAGGCGCCATCGAATACAATCTCATCCTGCCCGCCGGTGAGGGCGCAAAAGACGAACGGCAAACCGGTCTCCACCACGCGCGCCACGGCCAACGCCACGCGCACATCCTGCTTGCCCGCCTCAAACGGCGAGCCATTGATGGAGAGCAGGATTTCAGCACCCGATTCAGCAAGCGTTTCAGACACCGCCGGCAGCCACCAATCCTCGCATATCATCAGGCCCAGCCGGAACCCGCGAAACACGACCGGCCCCGGCGCCGGACCCGGCGCGAATACGCGCTTCTCGTCGAACACGCCGTAATTGGGCAATTCATGCTTGGCGCGCCGCGCTGTAATCTGCCCGCCATCGAGCAGGAACGCCGCATTATGCAACGCCTCACCCTGCCGCCAGGGCAGCCCGACAATCATCCCCGGCCCGCCATCCGCCGTCTCGGCTGCGAGCTTTTCCACCGCCGCCATGCAGGCCTGCACAAAGGCCGGCTTGAGCACCAGATCCTCCGGCGGATAGCCGCAAATCGATAATTCCGGTGTCACCAGCAAATCCGCGCCAAGCCGCCGCGCTTCATCCCGCGCCGCCCGGATCATCGCCAGATTCGTATCGATCCCGCCGACATGCGGGTTAAGCTGGGAAATCGCGATTTTCAGTGTGTCTTGCATAGCAACCTATGTAGCGCCTTTTTCCGATCCGGACAGAACCACGCCGCGCGCTTCTCAACCAACCCCAGGCCGGAGCAAAAATTCACGGCCGATTTTCACCATCGGTTTGCCGTCATAAGCCACGATATCGGCGGTCGCGTAGGTCTCACCCCATTGGTCAGGAATGAAACTGCCGGTCCCCACCACATCGATCGGCGCGCGCGCATCGGCCATCACGCTGCATTTCTCAACCCCAAATCCCGATGACGCGACAATGCGTGCCGCCGAAAATCCGGCATCGTCCAACGCTGCCCGCAAATGCCAAATGGCAGCGGCCGAAACGCCCGTGCCGATCAAATAGCGCAATTCGGACTGGCTGCGATAGCGCCGCAGCGCGCCCGGCACACGCTGCTCCAGCACGGCATAACTCGCCTGAGGATCAAGCCCTTCGAGAAACCGGCCGCCATGCGTATCGAGCCGGAAGGACAATTCCCCCGCCGCCGCCATAGCCGGAAAACGCCGGCACACAGCCAGCGCATCGGAAATCTCCCGGCCGAAATAATCAACCAGCACGGTCATCTTCTCGCCCGGATAAGTCGCCTCGAACATCTCCGCAGCGCGCAATGTCGAACCGGCATACCCGATCAAGGCGTGCGGCATCGTCCCCAGGCCGCGCGACGCACCGAAATAATGCGCCGTGGCATCATTGGCATTGCCGATGAAGCCCACCGCCCCTTCCCGCTGGGCCGCCCGCGACCCAACGCAGGCCGCGTAAGCCATCATTTCCTGCATTTCAGCACCCGCGCAATGGCGCGCATCCATCGCCAGGAACGCCACTTTGGGCAGTGCCGCGCACATCTGAAACGCATTATGCGCCGCCACACAGCAGGCGCCGAGTTTTTGCAGCAAAATCGTCTCAAGATCGACCAGATCCAAGAACGACCCGGTGATATAAACCAGCGGCTCACCCGCACCGACCCAGGCGCCCTCAGCGTGCATGACCTCAATATCGAAATCCGCATGACGCGCCTTGGCCACAGCGCGCAGCCAGTTCAGCATCAAGCCTGCGGCTGAGACCACCGGGCGGCGCAAGAACAGCGCATAAGTGACCCGCGCATCACCGAACTTGCCAACAATATCCTTGGTCCGGTTGAAATAGGCATCCGTCCGCGCACTGATCGCGGACGGATCGGTATCAGCACTCACCGATGCACCCGGCGCGCCTTTAATTCCTCAGCGATCAAAAACGCCAATTCCAACGATTGCTCGGCATTCAAGCGCGGGTCGCAGAATGTCTCGTAGCGCGACGCCAGATCAGTCTCGGAAATCTCGCGCGCGCCACCGACACATTCGGTCACGTCCTGGCCGGTCATCTCGACATGAACGCCACCGGCAATCGTGCCTTCGGCCTCATGACAATCAAAAAACGACTTGACCTCGGACATGATCGAATCAAACCGCCGCGTCTTGATTTTACCGGCCGTGGAAATCGTGTTGCCATGCATCGGGTCGCACAGCCACACCACATGGCGGCCCTCACGCTTGGTCGCGCGCAGCAAGGCCGGCAATTTATCGGCCACCTTGTCCGCACCCATCCGGGCGATCAGCGTCAAGCGCCCGGCCTCGTTGGCCGGATCAAGCCGCTCGATCAGCCGCAGCAAATCATCAATCTCCATGCTCGGGCCGGCCTTCAGCCCGATCGGGTTCTTCACCCCGCGCATGAATTCCACATGCGCGCCATCGAGCTGACGCGTCCGGTCGCCGATCCACAGGAAATGCGCCGAACAGGCATAATGATCGCCCGACGTGCTATCGACCCGCGTCAAAGCCTGCTCATACGGCAAGAGCAACGCCTCATGGGAGGTATAGAACTCGGTCTCGCGAATCTGCGGTGTGGATTGGCTGGTCATGCCGCACGCGCCCATGAAATTCAGCGTCTCGTCAATCCGTGAGGCCAAATCCCGATAGCGATCGGCCAGCGGCGAATGCTCGACGAAACTCAAATTCCATTGATGCACCTGATGCAAATCCGCATAGCCGCCGGAGGCAAAAGCGCGCAGCAAATTCAATGTGCCGGCGGATTGAAAATAGCCGAACTCCATCCGCGCCGGGTCGGGAATGCGCGCCTCGGGTGAAAAATCGGGTCCATTGACGATATCCCCGCGATAAGACGGCAAGGATACCCCGCCGATCGTCTCGGTGTCCGAGGAGCGCGGCTTGGCAAATTGCCCGGCCATCCGCCCGAGTTTGACCACCGGCAATGCCCCGCCAAAGGTCAGCACCACCGCCATTTGCAGCAAAACCCGAAAACTATCGCGGATAATATTGGCCGTGAAATCACCGAAACTCTCAGCGCAATCGCCACCTTGGAGAACAAAAGCCCGCCCCTCGGCGGCTTGCGCCAAAGATGCCCGCAGCCGTCGCGCCTCACCGGCGAACACCAAAGGTGGAAACCGCGCCAGCCGAGCTTCCATGCTCGCCAGCCGCGACGCATCAGGATAGGTCGGCACCTGCCGGATCGGGCAAGACCGCCAACTCGCCGGCGACCAGGCCACCGGGCCGGCACCAACACGCATCTCAGGTAGGCTATCCATCACACTCTCCAGTCATTTCTCTTCCCCCTCATAACCCGGAGCGGGCCAATAGGGAAAGCCAAGTTCAGCCCAAGCTGATTCACTCACCCACCAGCCGCGTCTGGGTTCTCAGCGTGACAAACTCCTCGGCGGCCGTCGGATGAATGCCGATGGTCTGGTCAAAATCCGCCTTGGTCGCCCCGGCGATGATGGCGATGGCAAGACCCTGGATGATTTCCGGCGCATCCTCGCCCAGCATATGAGCCCCAAGTATGCGGTCGGTTTTCGCATCGACCACCAGTTTCATCAGCGTTTTCCGCGACCGGCCCGAGATATTATGACGCATCGGGGTGAAATGGGTGGTGAAAATGCGCGCCGGACCGCGCGCCGCGGCCTGGGCTTCGCTCAGGCCCACAGTGGCAATCGGCGGGATGGAGAAAACCGCGGTCGGCACATTCTCCAGGCTCACTTTGCGCGGTTTGCCGCCGAACAAACTATCGGCCAGGGCATGCCCCTCGGCGGTCGCAACCGGGGTGAGATTGAGCCGGTCGGTCACATCGCCGATGGCATAGATATTGGGGATGTTGGTGGCAAGCGTGTCATCGATGATGACCGCCCCGGACGGCGCGGTCTGCACCCCGACGGCCGCCAGATTGAGGCTGCCGACATTCGGCGCGCGGCCGGTCGCGAAAAACACCATGTCGGTCTCGATCGTGCTGCCATCGCTCAGCGTCACATGCTTGCGGCCCGCATCTTCGGTGATCGCAACAGGTGCGACGCCGGGGTGCATATGCACGCCGCCCTGAGCCAAAGCATCGGCCAGGCCGGCGCGGATATCCTCATCGAAGCCGCGCAACGGCGCGGGCTGGCGGAACACCAGATGCGTCTCCGCCCCGAGCCCGGCAAAAATACCGGCGAATTCAACCGCAATATAACCCGAACCGATGATCACGATATGGCGCGGCAAAGCCGGCAGATAAAAAGCATCATCCGAGACGATGCCCAAGGCCGCGCCCGGAATATCAAGCCGCGTCGGATGCCCGCCGGTGGCAATGACGATTTTATCGGCGGTGATTCTCTGCCTGCCGACATCGAGCGTATGGGCATCGATGAAACTGGCATGCGCCTCGAATATCTGAGCACCGGCATTGTTGAGCAGCCGCCGATACGTGCCGTTCAGGCGGCCGATTTCGGTATCCTTCGCAGCGATCAGTTTGGCCCAGTCATGCGCGCCTTTGGCGCTGTCCCAGCCGAAACCGCGCGCATCCTGCATGGAAGCGCCATATTCCGCCGCCATGACCATGAATTTCTTCGGCACACAGCCGATATTCACGCAAGTGCCGCCCCAGAACCGTTCCTCCGCGACGCCGACGCGCGCGCCATGCCCGGCCGCGATACGCCCGCAGCGCACCCCGGCGGACCCGCCGCCGATGACGAAAAAATCGAAATCATATGCCATGGCCAGGTCCGCTCCGTTGCTGGGATCGAAAATATATAGAGTGTCGGCCGCTCATGGGGCCTGCTTCCAGAGCGGGTCGGTCAGGCGTTCGACGAAGGCGGCATGCGCCTCGGCCTCGGCTGGCGTCGGCACCACCAGCACCGGCGTGCGGTTGGCGTCATGGACATAATTTGACGCCGGCGCGCGCGAGGGCTCCACCGCCAACCCCAGCCCGCGCTGCCGGCCGCCGGTCAGCTCGATATAAACCTCGGCGAGCAATTGGCAGTCGAGCAGCGCGTTATGGGTGGTGCGCTCGGACAGATCGATATTGAAGCGCCGACACAGCGCATCGAGACTGTTCGGCAAGCCCGGAAAACGGGTTTTCGCCAAAGCCAGCGTGTCGATCATGCGGCTGCGATCGAGCTTGGGGCGGTTGATCCGGCCCAGCTCAGCATCGAGAAACCCGAAATCGAACGGCGCATTATGGGCAACCAACGGATCATCGCCGAAAAAAGCCAGCAATTCGTCAGCGATCATGGCAAAGCGCGGTTTGCCAACCAAATCGCCATTGGTCAGGCCATGAATGCGTGACGCCTCGCTCGGCACATCCCGCTCCGGGTCGATCAATCGGTGAAATTTTACGCCCGTCGGCAAATCATTGAACAGCTCGATGGCCGCGATTTCGATCACCCGATCGCCGTGCAACGGATCAAGGCCGGTGGTTTCGGTGTCGAATAAAACAGCACGAATCATGGCAAAATATCCTTGATGATACGCCGCACGCGGCGTTGCGTGGCCGCACGCGCGAGACCGGTCGGGATCACATAATCAGCCCGCCGCCTGCGTTCATGGTCGGGCATCTGCTTGGCGATGATGGCGGCAATTTCGGCGTCATTCATCCGTCCGCGGCGTCTGACGCGCGCGATCTGCGTCGCACGCCGTGCCGACACCGTGATGCTGACATCCACCCTGGCCTCGCTTTTGGTTTCAAACAGCAGCGGAATATCGAGCAAAACCGCGCGCACCCGGCGGCGGCGCGCGGCGGCGATGAAGCGCTGCTCGGCGGCGCGCACCATTTCATGCATAATCGCCTCAAGCGCGCGCAAAGCCCCCCGATCAGCCAGCACAATGCCGCGCAACGCCGCCCGGTCCAGCACACCATCGCGCACCACGCCGGCAAACCGCACCTGGATCGGCGCGATGGCGAGGCCCCCCGGAGCCTGCAGGCGATGGATCTCGGCATCGGCATCAAACACCGGCACATGATGGCGGGCAAACATCGCGGCCACCGTCGATTTGCCCATGCCGATCCCGCCGGTCAGCCCGATGATGATCACGCCGTCCGATCATCCGCGACGATGCGATAAAGCGCATCATCGACCACCGGCGTGACCCCGAACCAGGCGGCAAATCCCGGCACCGCCTGATGCAGCAACATCCCCAGCCCGCCCACGGCACGCAGCCCGCGCGCGCGGGCATCGGCAAGTAAAACGGTTTCGAGCGGCGCATAAACAATGTCAGCGACCGTCAAATGGGATTGAGCCTCATCAAGGTCCATCTCCAACGCCTCGTGGCCGGTCATGCCCAGCGACGTGCCATTGACCAAAAGCGCGTAATCCCCCAGCGCCGCCGCCCGCTGATCCCACGGCAAAACCCGCGCGCCGGGCAGAAAATCGGCCAGTTCCCAAGCCCGTTCGATGGTCCTGTTGCATAAACTGACCTCGATTTTGGCGGCCAGCAAAGCAGCGGCGATGCCGCGCGCCGCCCCGCCCGCCCCCAGGATCAAAGCCGGCCCCGCCGCCGGGTCGGCGCCATGGGCCCGCAGATTTTCCATGAAGCCGAACCCGTCCGTATTGCTGCCGATGATCCGCCCTTCCTGGAAAACCAGCGTATTCACCGCACCGGCACGGCGGCCGCTTTCGTGCAGCTCGTCGCACAGGGCGATAGCGGACTCCTTATGCGGAATCGTCACATTCACCCCGGCAAACCCCATCAGCGGCAGCGCCCGCAGCACGCTTGCCAAGTGCGCCGGTTCGACCGGCAAGGGCAGATAAGCGCCATCGATCCCGTGGCGCGCGAGCCATGCTCCATGCAGTCTGGGTGAACGGGAATGGGCGACCGGCCAGCCGATCACCCCGGCGAGAATTTTTCCATGCGGGCTCATGATGCGGTTCCACCACGCGCGGCCCGATGCTTCAAGAGGCGCTGTCCAGCGGGTGCCGTCCGCGCCGGTCCGCGCCGCGCCGGGCGCGTGCGGCGCAACCCTGCCTCGCGCAGGCGCGAAGCCATTTGACTTGTTATCCACAGGCAAGCAATGTTCGACGCTTTCAGAATGAAAGCCCGCACGATGATTGCGCCTTTGATGCCGAATTATAACCGGATCGACCTTGCTTTCGAGCATGGCGAAGGCGCTTGGCTTATCACGGCGGACCAACGACGCTTTCTCGATTTCGGCGCCGGCATCGCGACCTCCTCGCTCGGCCACGGCCATCCGCATCTGAGCAAAATCATCGCCGAGCAAGCCCAGCGCGTCATTCACGTCTCCAATCTCTACCGCGTGCCGCAGGCCGAAACCCTGGCAAGCCGTCTGGTTGAGCATTCCTTTGCCGATACGGTATTTTTCTGCAATTCGGGCGCCGAAGCCAACGAGGCCATGGTCAAAGCCATGCGCAAAACCATGGCCGAAACCGGCCACCCCGAACGCTACCGGGTGATCTGCTGCGACGGCGCGTTTCACGGCCGCACCCTGGCCATGATCGCCGCCACCGGCAACCCGAAATATCTCGCCGGATTTGGCCCCGCGGTCGACGGGTTCGACCATGTGCCCTTCAATAATCTCAACGCCCTGCGTGCCGCCATCACACCCGAGACCGCCGGGATATTGATCGAGCCGGTGCAGGGCGAAGGCGGGATCAGACCCGCCGATTTGCGCTATTTGCGCGATTTGCGCGCCACCGCCGATGAATTCGGCATTTTGCTGGGCTTCGATGAAGTGCAATGCGGCATGGGCCGCAGCGGCAAATTATTCGCTCATGAATGGGCCGGCATCGCGCCCGATGTCATGTCGCTGGCCAAGGGCATCGGCGGCGGGTTCCCCCTCGGAGCGATGCTCGCGCGCGAGCATGTCGGCCGCCATCTCGTCCCCGGCAGCCACGGCACCACCTATGGCGGCAGCCCGCTCGCCTGTGCCGCCGGCAATGCGGTGCTCGATGTCATTTTGGCGCCCGGATTTCTCGAGCGGATCGATCGCGTCGGCCGGCATTTCTGGCACGGCCTCGTCGCTCTCGCCGCACGCTATCCGAGCGTGTTCACCGAGGCGCGGGGAGCCGGGCTGATGCTCGGCCTGAAATGCGCCATTCCCAATGCCGAGGCGCAATCAGCCGCCTTGGCCGAGGGTCTGCTCAGCGTCGCGGCCGGAGATAACGTGCTACGCCTGGTGCCGCCTTTGATCATTACCGAAGCCGAGGTCGATATCGCCCTTGCCATGCTCGATGCCACAGCCCGGCGCTGCCTGCCGGTCCTTCAATCAATGGCCGCGAAATGAGCGCCGCGATCAAAGACCACCCGACCATCGTGACCCCACGCCATTTCCTCGATCTGCGCGCCATCGATTCCGCCAGCCTGCGCCGGATGATCGATCAATCGGCCAAGCTCAAGCGCCAGCGCGGTGCGAGCAAGCCCCTCGACGGCAAAACACTGGCGCTGATTTTCGAAAAACCATCGACCCGCACTCGCGTTTCAGCGGAAGTCGCGATGCGCCAGCTGGGCGGCGACGTGACGATTCTATCGGCCCGCGATATGCAGCTCGGACGCGGCGAAACCATCGGCGATACCGCGCGCGTGCTCTCGCGCTATGTCGATGCGATATTGCTGCGCACCGACCGCGTCTCCAAACTCCATGAATTGGCCGAGGCCGCCACCATCCCGGTGATCAACGGCCTCACCGAAGCCTCGCACCCCTGCCAGCTGATGGCTGATATTCTGACATTCGAGGAGCATCGCGGACCGATCGAAGGGCAGATCATCACCTGGCTCGGCGATGGCAATAATGTCGCCAATAGCTGGATCGAAGCCGCCGCACGGTTTCATTTCACGCTCCGCATCGCCGCCCCCGCCGAACGCGCCCCCGCCGCCGACATCATGGCCTGGGCCCAGGCCCAGGGTGCGGATGTCAGTATCTGTGCCGATCCGATCGAGGCCGTGGCCGGCGCACGCTGCCTCGTCACCGACACCTGGGTTAGCATGCACGATGACCAAACCGAAGACCGCCACGCCCTGCTCGCACCCTATCGGGTGACCGAGGCTTTGCTGCGCCACGCCGCCGCCGATGCGATTTTCATGCATTGCCTGCCCGCCCATCGGGGCGAGGAGGTCGATGCCGAAGTGATCGACGGCCCGCGTTCGGTGGTGTTCGACGAGGCGGAAAACCGCCTGCACGCGCAAAAGGGCATATTATGCTGGGCGCTGGGTGTGTGAACCGCCCCGGCCACGCCGCAAACATTGTCATTGTTTAAGATTCTGCCCGGGCAACAAGCGTTGATTACGGCATACCGCGATCTTACCTGGAAGGTCAGAACGAAATGACGAAAGGAGATCATTTATGATCAAAATGAACAGCGAAATCGCCGACATGAATATCGATGAATTGCGTGCGGAATTCCTGAAATTTCGCGATGATGTTGCGGCCATGAAATCCCGTTACGTCGATGCTGCCGGTGCAGCCATTGACGACGTGACCGCCCAGGCGCCGAGCTACAGCGACATTCGTGGCCTGATCGAAAGCAAAATCTCCGATCTGGAGGATGAGCTCCGTAAATTGAGCAAGCGCGTCAAGCACGAAAGCAAACACGCGATGCACAAGGTCGAAGGCGAGGTCAAAGACCGTCCGCTCACCGCCATCGCCCTGGCTTTTGGCGTTGGCCTGTTGGGCGCTCAATTGCTCCGCCGGTAATTCTCACCGGTGCGCAATGCGCTACATAATTTTTTGCACCCGGGGCCGGCTGTCGCGCAATTTTCGCGCCAGCTGGTCATCGGCGTGTTCGCGGTCATGGCGGCTTTGGCCGGCTGCGGCCTTTGGGTGGCCGGGCTCTACATCGTCCTCGCCCGCGCCACATCGCCCTTGCATGCTTTATTGATCATAGGCGGGCTTTTGCTCCTGGCATCGGCCATTTTGGCAGCGATTTTACTGCGGCCGAAAGACCAGCCCGCGTCGGTCAGCGTGCCCGAGTCACAATCACCATTGAGCCTGAAAAATCTTGCCACGATGGCAATACCCTTGGGTCAGAATTTGCTCCGCCGGCATCCGGGTAAGGCGCTCATGCTCGGGGTCCTGGCCGGGGTTCTGGCGGAATTCCTGACCGACAATCCACGCCGCGATGACGACGAGGCATGATTGCTTGTGATGCGTAAAATGCGCGAACCATCGCCGCATGGCGGGCCCGGGTTTTCAGTTCGCTCAATCATCAGCTAAACTAGAATTATGGATGATCCGTATCAAATACTCGGCCTGAAGCGCGATGCGACGGCGGACGATATCCGCGTCGCCTATCGCAAACTCGCCAAGAAACACCACCCTGATCTCAATCCGGGCGACAAATCGGCCGAGGAGAAATTCAAGACCATTTCCGGCGCGCATGATCTGCTCGCCGACCCTGAAAAGCGCGGCAAGTTCGATCGCGGCGAAATTGATGCCGCGGGCGCTCCACGGCATAGCGAGCGGCAATATTACCGCGACTACGCTGATGATGGCGGGCGCACCAAATACCGCACCAACCCGGCAGGCAATGCCGGTGCCGACCCCGATGATCTGGAGAGTTTCTTCTCCCAGGCATTCGGCGGCCGTGGCTTTGCCGGTGGCCGCCCCACGCCGCCCGCCAACCGCCATTACACGCTCAGCGTCGATTTTCTCGACGCCGCCAACGGCGCCACCAAGCGCCTGACTTTGCCCGACGGCAAAGTGCTCGACGTCACCATCCCGCCTGGCCTGCGTGACGGCCAGACCCTGCGGCTGAAAGGCAAAGGCGAGCCCGCGCGCAATGGCGCACAAGCCGGCGACGCGCTGATCGAGGTCAGCGTCGCGCCGCATAGATTATTCCGCCGCGAGGGTGATGACGTCATCATCGAGGTGAATATGTCACTCCGCGAGGCGGTATTGGGGGCAAAAATTCAGGTCCCGACCATCAAGGGCCCGATCAATGTCAACATCCCCGCCCACACCGCACCAGGCACCAGGCTGCGGCTCAAAGGCCGGGGCATTGGCCAGGGCCATCAATTCGTCGAACTGAAACTGGTTCTACCCACCGGACCCGAACCGGCTCTGAATGCGTTCTTGGAACAATGGAAGCCGGTCCATGAGTTTGACCCGCGTGCCGGATTACTCGACCCATGATGAAATTCACCCTCCTCATCGCACAATTCACCGATCTGAGCGCGGCCGAACTGGAAAGCTGGATCGATGCCGCCTGGGTGCAGCCTGAGCCCGCCGGGGCATCAATGCAGGAGTGGATTTTTCATGATATCGATATCGCCCGGGTGCGGCTGATTTATGACCTGCGCCGGCATCTCGCGACACCCGAAGACCTCATCCCGATGGTGCTGGCGCTGCTCGATCAGGTTTATGAACTGCGCTGCTCGCTGCATGATGTGCAAAGCGCGATTCAGGCACAGCCCTCAAGCGTGCAGGCCGCAATACTGGCCGCCCTGCGGCGCGGCTGATTAAGCCGCCAGCCCCGCGCTATAGCCGCTCGCCCACGCCCATTGGAAATTATAGCCGCCCAGCCAGCCGGTCACATCCACCGCCTCACCGATTGCGAACAACCCCGGCACATCGCGCGCCTGCATGGTCTGCGAGGACAGGTCAGCCGTATCAATGCCGCCGCTGGTCACCTCGGCCTTGGCATAACCTTCAGTGCCGGCCGGCGAAAAATGCCAGCGGCGCAATCCGGCTGCAAAATCCGCAAGCGCTTGATCCGTCAGCGCCGCCATCTGCCCTTGCGCCAAGGCCGGCGGCAGCAGCGCATCGGCCAGGCGCTGCGGCAGCAATTCGCCCAAAATGCCGCGCAGGCCGGCGCGCGGCCGCTCGCGCTTGCGCTGTTGCAAAATCGCCGCCGGCTGATCGGGCAGCAAATCCAACATAATCGGATTTTTCTCCTGCCAGGCCGTAGATATTTGCAAAATCGCCGGGCCCGACAGACCACGATGGGTGAACAACATGGCCTCGCGAAACCGATGAGCCCCGCATTGCGCCTCGATCGGCAGCGCAACGCCGGCGAGCCCTTGCAGGCGGGTCGCATCATCGGGCGTAAAAATCAGCGGCACCAGCCCGGGCCTGATGGCGGTGAGGCCCAGGCCAAACCGCGCGGCGAGGCGATGCGCAAGCCCGGTTGCACCCAATTTCGGGATGGATAATCCACCGCTTGCCAAAACCACCGACTCCGCCTCGATATAGCCGCACTCGGTCCCTATGCGAAAGCGCACATCGCGCGTCACCTCGCGGATTTCGCAATTCAGCCGGATGCTCACACCGGCGGCCTCGCATTCGGCCAGCAGCATGGCAACGATGGCACGCGCCGAACCGTCGCAAAATAACTGGCCGAGCGTCTTTTCATGCCAAGCGATATTGTGTTTACCGACGAGGGCGAGAAAATCAGCCGGCGTGTAGCGCGCCAAAGCCGATTTGCAGAAATGCGGATTGGCCGAGAAAAACTGCCTGGCGCTCGTATGGATATTGGTAAAATTGCAGCGCCCGCCGCCAGAGATCAAAATCTTCCGGCCCGGCTCGGGTGCATGGTCAAGCACCAGAACCCGCCGCCCGCGCGCCCCGGCCGTCATCGCGCACATCAACCCCGCCGCACCCGCACCCAGAATTACAACATCATAAGCCGGCAAGTGAGGTCCGTTCATGGCGCTCCCTGTAGGCCATTTGCCCGCGCGCGGAAAATGTGACGGCGACATGGGCGACGGCCGAGTCAACAATCGCACTCAATCTTGTCGCCAGGAACATCTCCAATTTCATGGAACAGCCGCAACGAACAATCAAACGGGTTAATTCGCGACGCGGCCTACCCACCGGAGCAAAAATCTGGCGCACCCGAAGGGACTCGAACCCCTAGCCCCCAGATTCGTAGTCTGGTGCTCTATCCAATTGAGCTACGGGTGCGCAGAGAAGGCGGTTTAGCTTAATCGATCCGGGGCGGCAAGTGCCCGGTTCAGGCCAGTTTCTCCAGTTCACGCATGACAGAGTCGCCCATGGTGGCGGTGCCGATTTTGGCCCGCCCCGGCTGCATGATGTCGGGCGTGCGCAACCCGCCGGCCAGCACCGCCTCGATCGCGGCTTCAATCAAATCGGCATCCTCCTGCATGTCGAAGGAATAGCGCAGCAGCATCGACAGGCTCAAAATCTGCGCCAGCGGATTGGCCAGACCCTTGCCGGCAATATCCGGCGCGCTGCCATGAATCGGCTCATACAGCGCATGGCGGCGGCCGCTGGCGTCAGCCGCACCCAAGGTCGCCGATGGCAGCATGCCCAGCGAGCCGGTCAGCATGGCGGCAAGGTCGGAGAGAATATCGCCGAACAGATTGGAGGTCACGATGACATCGAATTGCTGCGGATTCTTCGCGAGCTGCATGGCACAATTATCGGCATACATGTGCGATAATTGCACATGCGGATAATCGCGCGCGCCCAGCGCCGTGACAATCTGGCGCCACAGCAAGCCCGATTCCATCACATTGGCTTTCTCGACACTGCACAAACGCCCGCCCCGCTTGGCCGCGAGATCGAAACCGACCCGCGCCACGCGTTCAATCTCGGCGGTGGTGTACACTTCGGTATTGATGCCGCGCTTGGACCCATCTGCCAGAGTTTCTATGCCGCGCGGCTCGCCGAAATAAATCCCGCCGGTGCTCTCGCGCACAATCATGATATCGAGCCCGCGAACAATCTCGGGCTTGAGCGTGCTGGCATCCGCCAGCGCGTCGAACACCCGCGCGGGACGCAAATTGGCAAACAAGCCCAGCTCCTTGCGCAATTGCAAAATAGCAATCTCGGGGCGGTTGTCGAAATTCTGCTTGTCCCATTGCGGGCCGCCCACGGCGCCGAACAACACCGCATCGGCCTCCTTGGCGCGGGCAATAACGGTGCGCGTAATCGGCACGCCATGCGCATCAATCGAAGCGCCGCCAACCAAATCTTCGGCAATGTCGAATTTCACCCGCTCGGTGCGCGCCAGCCAATCGATCACCCGGCGCGCTTCCTGCATCACTTCGGGACCAATGCCGTCGCCGGGGAGCAAAAGAAGTTTTTTATTCGGAATCATGTGTTTCCCTCAACCGACCATAACGCCGGGCATCCAGTCATGAGACGCGGCAAGCCGTGCCTCATAATGATCGATCGCCGGTATCAGCTGCATGGTCTGGCCAATGTCATCGAGCCCGTTGAGCAGGCAATGCTTACGAAACTCATCGACCTCGAATGCAATCTCCTCGCCGTTCGGGCGAATGATCACCTGGCGCGATAAATCAATGCTCAACCGCGCATTGCCACCCAATGTCGCATCATCCTGCAAAGCCGCACAAATATCCGCCGGCAGCACAATCGGCAAAATACCGTTCTTGAAGCAATTGCCGTGAAAAATATCAGCAAATGAAGGGGCGATGATGCAGCGTATGCCAAAATCGAGCAGCGCCCAGGGCGCATGTTCGCGCGATGATCCACAGCCGAAATTCTCGCCCGCCAACAGAATCTCCGCATGGCGAAAGGCCGGCTGATTGAGCACAAAGTCAGGCCGCTCGGCACCGCTCTCATCATAGCGCAGCGTATCGAATAAATTCTTGCCCAAGCCCGTGCGCTTGATGGTCTTCAAAAACCGCGCGGGAATGATTTTATCGGTGTCGATATTTTGCTCCGGCAACGAGGCAGCAATACCGGTGAGTGTGGTGAAGGGCTGCATCACACTAACTCCCGCACATCAACCAGCGCGCCGGTCACCGCCGCCGCCGCCGCCATCGAGGGCGAGAGCAAATGCGTCCGCCCGGCAGGGCCCTGGCGGCCTTCGAAATTCCGGTTCGACGTACTCGCACAGCGCTGACCGGGGGTTAATTTATCCGGGTTCATGCCCAGGCACATCGAACAGCCCGCCTCCCGCCACTCAAAGCCGGCATCCAGAAAAACCCTGTCCAGCCCTTCGGATTCCGCCTGCGCCTTAACCAACCCCGAGCCCGGCACCACCAAAGCGCGCACACCCGGCGCCACCTTGCGGCCGCGCGCCACCGAAGCCGCCGCACGCAAATCCTCAATCCGCCCATTGGTGCAGGACCCGATGAACACGACATCGATTTTAGTCCCCGCCATTTTCTGGCCCGGCGTCAAATCCATGTAACTGATCATCCGCTCCAGCAACGCCCGCCGCGCCGGATCACGCTCCGCGGCAGGGTCAGGCGCGCAACCGGTAATCGGCACCACAGCTTCCGGATTAGTGCCCCAACTGACCATCGGCACCAAACTTGCCGCATCGATTTCAACAAGGCTGTCATAATGCGCGCCCGGATCGCTCGGCAGCGTGCGCCAATATTCAATCGCCCGCTCCAGCGCCTCACCTTGCGGCGCACTCGGCCGGCCTCGCACATAATCGAACGTCACATCGTCAGGCGCAATCAATCCCGCCCGCGCACCCGCCTCGATCGACATATTGCACACCGTCATCCGCCCGGCCATGTCGAGCGCCCGGATCGTCGAACCCGCATACTCAATCACATGCCCCGTGCCGCCCGCAGTGCCGATTTGGCCGATGATCGCGAGGATAATATCCTTCGCCGTGCAACCGGCCGGCAACGCCCCCTCAACCCGCACCAGCATGTTCTTGGCCGGCTTCTGCAACAAAGTCTGCGTCGCCAGCACATGCTCCACTTCCGACGTCCCGATCCCGAACGCCAACGACCCCAAAGCCCCATGCGTCGATGTATGCGAATCACCGCAAACAATCGTCATGCCCGGTAACGACACACCGAGCTCAGGCCCGATAATATGAACAATGCCCTGCCGCCGATCCGTCACAGGAATATACGGCACGCCAAACGCCTCAACATTGGCCACCAAAGTCGCCACCTGCAACGCACTCTCAGGCTCGGCAATCCCATGCGCCCGATCTTCCGTCGGCACATTATGGTCCGCCACCGCCAAAGTCGCATCCGGCCGCCGCACCCGCCGACCCGCCAAAGCCAAACCCTCAAATGCCTGCGGTGACGTCACCTCATGCACCAAATGGCGATCAATATACAGAACAGCCGTGCCGTCCTCCATCACCTCGACAACATGAGCATCCCAAATTTTGTCGAACAACGTCCTCGGCATCGCACCCTCCGGTCAGGTTGGGAAGTAAGGCCAAGGGGCTTTGCCCCTTGGAACCCCACCAAAGGCTAAGCCTTTGGAAACTTTGAGTTTGGCTCTGGCCGAAAGGGGGCCAACCGCGTTGTCTGAACCAGTATGCTCGGCCCCCTTTCGGCCAGAGCCAGTCCCAGTGTCCAGGGGATTATCCCCTGGCAGGGGTTTCAGGGGGCAACGCCCCCTGAGCTTGCCCTCAAGCCGCGACGGTGGGTTCGGTGTCGCGGGCGCGTTCGGCGATACGGGCGGATTTGCCGCGGCGGCCGCGCAGATAATAGAGTTTCGCGCGGCGCACATCGCCACGGCGGATCACGGCGATTTCCGCGATGGTGGGGGCGTAGAGCGGGAAGATACGTTCGACGCCTTCGCCGTTGGAGATTTTCCGCACGGTGAAGCTGGAATTGATGCCGCGGTTGGAGCGCGCGATGCACAGGCCTTCGAAGGCCTGGATACGCGAGCGTTCGCCTTCCTTCACCTTGACGGACACGCGCAGCGTATCACCGGGGATGAAGGTGGGGATGGCTCGTTCGGCGGTCAGCTTCGCCATTTGTTCGGCGTCGATGGTCTGGATGAGGTTCATGGCGGTGTCCTTTACGAAAATTGTTCTAAGGGGCGTGAGGCGAGCTTGCAATGTGGCGATTCCACAGATCGGGTCTGCGTGACTTGGTCGCGGCTTCCGCCTGGGTGCGCCGCCATGCGGCGACGGCCTGGTGATTACCGGAGAGCAGGATGTCGGGCACCGGGCGGCCGGCCCAGACGGCCGGGCGGGTGTAATGCGGATATTCGAGCAGCGCGCCATCGAAGCTCTCCTCGGCGGCGCTTTCGGCGGCATGCATCACCCCGGGCAGCAGGCGGATACAGGCATCGAGCAAGGCGAGGGCGGCGATTTCACCGCCCGAGAGGATATAATCACCGACGCTGATTTCCTCGATTTGGCGGGCATCGATCACCCGCTGATCGATGCCTTCAAAGCGGCCGCACAGCAAAATCACACCCGGCTCGCTGACCAGCGCGCGCACCCGTTGCTGGGTAAGCGGCGCGCCGCGCGGGGTCAGCACAATTTGCGGCCGGCCATCGGCGATGGCCGAGATGGCAGTGTCGATGACATCGGGGCGCATGACCATACCCGCGCCGCCGCCGAAGGGCGTATCATCGACATTGCGATGCTTGCCGTCGGCAAAGTCGCGGATATTGGTGGTGGCAAGGCTCCAGGCTGTGCCATGCGCGCGCCCGGCCAATGAGTGGCCGAGCGGCCCTGGGAACATCTCGGGATACAAAGTCAGGACATCGGCGCGCCACATCATGCCGCATCCCCTGTGTTCTCGACGATGATTTCACCAGGCAGTGCGACAATGATCGACCGCGCCGCGAGATCGATATGCGGCACGGCCTGTCTGGTGAACGGCACGATCACGGGTGCTGCCGCATCGCGGCTGATCTCCAGGCTGGTGCCGGCGCCGTAATCATGGATGTTGCTGACCGTGCCGAGCGGCTTTTGCGCCGCATCGAACGCGCTCATGCCCATCAGGTCGGCGAGATAGAATTCGTCCTCCTCAGCCGGCGGCAAGGCCGAGCGGGGGGCGAAGAGTTCGGTATTGGTCAGCCGTGCGGCTGCGTCGCGATCATTGATCTTGCGGGCGCCGTCGGCGGTGAGTTCGCTGATTTCAGCGACATCGCCGCTGACCCAGCGCAACTGCAAGCGCCGGCCGGTCTGGTCGGTCAGCGGATAATCGGCCAGTGCCCTCGGTTCCGCCGTATAGGCGGTCACGCGAACATGCCCGCGCACACCGTGCGGCCGGCCGATCACACCCATCAGGATCAACGCCTCGTCCACATCAATCCCTTAGGCCGACGCTGCGGCTTTCGCCTGCTCGGCGGCGCGTTCCTGGGCCTTTTTCTTGGGTGCGGACTGAATCGGCTGCGGCCGATAAGCCGGCATTGGTGCCAAGCCGGCTTTGCCGATGAAACGGGCGACGCGGTCGGTCGCTTCGGCGCCGTGATTGAGCCAATGGGTCACGCGGTCATCCTGCAATTTCACCCGGTCGGCATGGTCGGCGGGCAGCATCGGGTTATAGGAGCCGATCTTTTCGATAAAGCGGCCATCACGCGGGCTGCGGCTGTCGGCCACCACGATGTGATAAAAAGGCCGTTTTTTGGCGCCGGCGCGGGCAAGACGAATTTTAACTGACATTGTTGCGAGATTCCTTGTTGGTGCTGGTTGATTTCACGATATCAAAACGGCCGCCGGCCCTGGGGCGACTTGCCTTGCGGCAGCAATGCCGAAAGCCCTTGCCGCATCAGGCCCTTCTGGCCGAGCTTGTTCATCTTCTTCATCATGTCCGACATATCGTCGAATTGTTTCAAAAGCCGATTTATTTCCTGAACACTGGTGCCCGAGCCCGC
>NCAP01000053.1 GCA_002255495.1 Rhodospirillales bacterium 20-60-12
ATGCGCACCATGCTCGATGGGATCGCGAGCCGGCTTGATGAGAGCCGGGAATTATCGCGCTATATCACGGGGGTTATGATTTTCCTCGGTCTGCTCGGCACTTTTTGGGGATTATTGAAAACCGTCTCATCGGTGGCCGCGGTGATCCAAGGCATGAATTTGATGGGTGGCGATGTCAACGCGATGTTCGCCCAGCTCAAATCGGGCCTGGCATTGCCGCTTGAAGGCATGGGCACGGCGTTCTCCTCATCATTGTTCGGCCTGTCGGGTGCGTTGATTTTAGGGTTTCTGGATCTGACCGCCGGGCAGGCGATGAACCGGTTTTACAACGAGTTGGAGGAGTGGCTGGCGGGTCTGACCCGCCTGTCATCGGGTGTGCTTGGCGGTGAGGGGGAAGGCTCGGTGCCGGCTTATGTGCAGGCCTTGCTGGAACAGACAGCCGAAAACATGGAGGCCCTGCAACGGGTCTTGACGCGCGGCGAGGATGGCAGGGCGCATGCGACGCAGACGATGCAAGCCTTGAACGACAAATTGAGCGTACTCGGGGACTCCCTGAAGCTCAACCAGCAATTGATGCTGAAAATCGCCGAGACGCGGCATGAACAAGGCGGTGATGATATTGCGCGTGCTCATTTGCGTAATATCGAATTGCTGCTTGGCCGGATGATTGCCGAGGCAGAGCAGGGCCGGGCGCAAGGACTTGGTGAGCTGCGCAGCGATATTAAAATTCTCACGCGCACTTTGGCCGCCCGCCAGGATGACCGGCGGTGAGCCTGCAAGCACGAAGGCGCGGCGGCAACGGGCTTGATGCATGGCCCGGCTATGTCGATGCGCTGTCGACTTTGCTGATGGTGACGATTTTCGTGCTGCTGGTATTTGTTTTATCGGAGGCGTTTCTCTCGGCAGCTTTATCGGGCAGTAATCATACGGTCGATATTCTACGAAATCAGATCGCCCAATTATCCAATGTTCTCTCGTTGCAGAAAACCAAGATCGCATCGCTAAACGATGAATTGGCCAGCCTGAACGCAGCCCTTTCGGCTGAGAAGTCGCAGAATGCCAGTTTGACAAGCCAATTGGCGAGTGCGCAGGCAAATGCCGCGGATTCGGCAAAGTCGGTGGCCAATCTGACCGCCAGCCAGCAGCAATTGCAGGCGCAACTTTCAGATGCGCAGGCCGAAGCGAATGCCGCCAAATCCCGCATCGCCGCCTTGCAGGGCGAGGTCGCGGCCCCCGGCGGCGGTGATGCGCTGGCTCAGGCACAAAATGATTTGGCAACCCAGAAATCGATCTCGGAGGCCGCTCTCAATCAAGTCAATCTGCTCAATCAGCAAATTGCCGCTTTGCGGATGCAACTGGCCGTGATTGCCCAGGCCCTTGATGCTGCGGCGGCGAAGGACAAAGCGGATAATGTGCAGATTGTTGATTTGGGCAAACAATTAAATGCAGCCTTGGCGCAGAAGGTCGAGGATCTGCAGGCCTATCGCAGTGAATTCTTCGGTGATTTGCGCAAGGCGCTCGCCGGCGAGCCGAATATCAAAATCGTCGGCGACCGCTTTGTCTTCGAGAGCGACGTGTTGTTTCCGGTTGATCAGGCGACACTGACAGCGCAGGGTCAGCAAAATATCGCCGATGTGGCGAAGGCGATCAATGCCATTGCCGGGAAAATTCCAGCCACCATCAATTGGGTGCTGAGTGTCGATGGCTATGCCGACCAACAGAAAATCACCGGCGGGCCATATCGTTCAAATTTCGATTTATCGGCCGCCCGCGCTTTAGCTGTGCTGCATCTGCTGATCGCCGATGGCGTGCCGGAAAATCGTC
This sequence comes from Rhodospirillales bacterium 20-60-12, assembly GCA_002255495.1. Taxonomy (GTDB): domain Bacteria; phylum Pseudomonadota; class Alphaproteobacteria; order Acetobacterales; family Acetobacteraceae; genus 20-60-12. The sequence goes on from NCAP01000053.1 coordinate 1,825, forward strand.
TGGTGGCGGCCGGGTTTGGCGCGGAACACCCGATCAGTGCGGGCACGACGCCACAGGATTTTGCGCAAAATCGGCGGATCGAGTTCCGCTTGACCTCGGCTGATTAAGCCCGCGCCTCGGCGCCGGGTGATCAGCCGGACAGTGAGATTGTCTGGCCCAAGCCGGCTTCGTTGGTGGTTTGCCGGACAATGCATAACGCCACATCCTCACGTGGCATTTGCTGTTTGCGAATCTCGCCTGCGGTGCTGACAAAATAATCGCCGGTGCCAGGCTTGTTGGTTAGTCCGACGGGCTGGATGATTGTCCAATCCAAACCCGAGCCCTTCACCGCAATCTCCTGACGCTCTTTATCGGCCATATGCTCAGCGAGTACCAGCCGGTAGAAGAGCTTGAACATCAAGGGTAATTGCGCACGGGTTGCGCCGATGCCGAACGCGCTGACCACGACCAGCCTTTTCACGCCGGCCTCGAGCATGGCGGCAATGATATGAGCGGTGCCGATTTCACAAATATTGACCGGCGTGGTGCGCTTGGCACCAAACATCATGGCGAACGGGTTTTGCGAATTGCCCAGACTGACCACGACGGCATCCTGGCCCTGCACGGCGCGGGCCACATCACCTTGGTGCATCGCATCACCCTGGATGATCAGCAGACCCTCCTGGGTTGATAAAGCGGCCGATGGCGAGCGCACAAAAGCAGTAACCTGATGGCCCTGGCTGAGCAAAAGCCGGATGGTCGCCGCACCAATGCCGCCGCTTGCACCAAACACGGCGATTTTCATTTACCGGCTTCTTTGGTTGGGTATTGCGCTTCCCAGCCGCCGCCGAGTGATTGGTAAAGCTGTACCAGATCTGTCGAAACCGTCTCGATGCTCTGGGCTTCTGATTGCTGCGCGTTAAGAAGATTTTGCTCAGCACTGAGCACCTGCAGATAATCCGCAAGCCCTTGGCGATATTGGTCCTGCGCCAGACCAAAGGCAATCTGGCTTTGCTGGGCATCGATCTTAAGCTGCTCAAGCCTCGCATGTTCCTGATTATAGGACACCAGAGCAATGTCGGCTTGATAGAAAGCCTGCAGCACCGTCTTGGCGTAATTGATCGCTGCTTCCTTTTGTTGGGCTTTGCGCAAAGTGAGCTGGCCGCTCAATTCGCCGCCCTGGAATATCGGCAGGCTCAAAGCCGGTCCAATAGCATAGGTCACCGCGTTCAGCGAATTCAAATTCGAGAGTTGCAAGGCCTGCAAACTAACCGAGCCTGAGAGTGAAATATCGGGAAAGAAGCTTGCCACCGCCACGCCCACTTGCGCAGTCGCCGCGTGCAATTGCGCCTCGGCTTGGCGAATGTCAGGGCGCCGGCGCAGCAGGTCAGCCGGCAGGCCAATCGGCACCGTAGCAGGGGTCAAGGGAACCGGTGTATAATCAACGAGTTCCGCCGGCAGGCTTTGCGGCGTGACACCGAGCAGCAGACCGATCTGGCCGATCTGGTTGTCGCGCTGGGCGATCAGGCTGGGCACCTGGGCTGCAATGGCGGCTTGCTGGCTGCGGGCATTGGCGACATCGAGCGAAGTCGCAAGCCCGGCCTGTTGGCGCTCATTGGTGAGATTGACCAGCTGAGCAGCGGTTTTCAAATTCTGGCGGGTAATGTGCAGCACGGTTTCGATGCCGCGCATCTGGATATAATCCTGCGCCAGCGAGGCCTCGACATTCAAAAGCGCCGCCCGCTCTGCGTCGCGGTAGGATTGTTCGGTTGCCAGGGCGGCTTCGAGTGTCCGACGATTTTTACCCCATAAATCGAGGCCGAATACCGCGGAGAAGCCATATTGAAACAGGTTGAAAGGCTGGATCAGCGAGCCCGAAATACCGCCGCCGCCCGCCGATTGGGCGCCGCCTGAGGCGGTCGCCCCGGCATTGGTGCTGGTGCTCGTATTCGAGCCGCCGCTGCCGAATGCTGAGAAAATACCCACTTTGCTCGGCTTCTCGCGGGTGAACGAGCCCGCAGCCGATAATGATGGGTAGAGCGGCGCGCCGGCGATGGTCGCCTGAGCGCGCGCTTCGGCCAGACGCTGAGCGGCGATCTGCACATCGAGATTCTGACTGACGGCCATGGTTTCAAGCTTGGTCAGTTCGGGGTCGTTGAAGGAATTCCACCAGTCAGGGTTAATCGCTGAATCGGTGGTGAGGGCCATGGTCCGGGCTGGCGCGTCGGCAATGAAGGCACTGGGCGATTGCACACGCGGCTGATGGAAATCCGGCCCAAGCGTGCAGCCGCCGAGCAGCGCGCTGCCGGAGAGGGCTGTGGCCGCCAATGACAGGCGGAGCGGGCGCAACGATTTAGTGGGCAAGGGAGGCTCCTTTCGGGGGGCCTGATGATGTGCGGATCAACAAAATGACCGGCAGGCTCATCAAGGTCATGACACCCAAAACATAGAAAATGTCAGTATAGCTCAGTAGTACTGCCTGGGTTTGCACCATCGATTGCAGTTGGGGAATGCTGTAATGCGCAAGACTGTTATACGGGGTTATCGTCTCGACAAGCCTTGCATGGTGAAACTGCGTGCGGTGGGCGAGCATGGTGGAGCTGAAGGAAATGCCCACCGAACTGCCCAGATTGCGGATGAAATTGGTGATCGCCGAGGCCTCGGCGTTCGAGGCGGCCGGCAATCCGTCATAGGAGACGGTTGAAATCGGGATGAACATGAAGGGCAGGGCCATGACGCTGAGCACGCGCAGCATGGCCAGCCGATCGAACGAGACATCCAGATTGATGTGGCTCAAAATCAGGAACGCCACACCCATTTCCGCGAAAGCACCCAGGATCAGCCATTTCGCGGGCACGACCCGGCCGGTCAGAATGCCCGAGAGCGGCATGATGAGAATTGTCGCCACACCGCCCAGCCCAAGCACCATACCCGAGGATTCCGATGAATAGCCAAGCAGGCTCTGAGTGAATTGCGGCAATAATTGCGATGAACTCAACAGCATGAAGCCGAGCATGAAGAGCAGGAAATTGGCAATCGCAAAGGAGCGATGGCGGAACAGGCGAACATTCATCACCGGCTGATCATGGTTCCATTCCCACACCATCAGCGTGGCGATGCAGACCGTGAAAATGACGAAGAGCAGCCGGATCAGAGGCGAGCCGAACCCATCATCCTCGCTGAACTGATCAAGGAAAATCTGCAACGTGCCAAAGCCGAGCGCGACTAATGCGAAGCCGACATAATCAACATTGATGCCGCGCGCGAGCATCGCCCGGCGTTCCTCGATGATCACCGGCGGCTCGCTGACAAAAATCGACACCAATGTCATGGCAATCAAGCCCACCGGCAGATTGATCAGAAACACCCAATGCCACGAAAGCGTGTCCGTCAGGTAGCCGCCCAGAACCGGGCCGATAGCGGGGGCGGCCACCACGGTCAGGCCGTAAAGGGCGAAAACCTGACCGCGTTTGGAAGGCGGAAAACTATCGGCCAGCATGGATTGTGTGCTCGGCGCCAGTCCGCCGCCGCCCAAACCCTGCAGCACACGCGCGAACAGCATGAAATCAAGCGATGTCGCGGTGGCGCATAATACCGAGCTGATGGTGAACAAGGCGACACAGATCATGTAAAATCGCTTGCGGCCAACGACATTGGAAAGCCAGCCGCTGATCGGTAGAATCACCGCGTTGGAGACCAGATAGGAGGTGAGGATCCAGGTGCTCTGATCTTGGCTTGCCGCCAGCGAACCCGAAATATGGGTGAGTGCGACATTGGCGATGGTGGTATCGAGAATTTCCATGAACGGCGCGATCGATACGATCACAGCAATCATCCATGGGTTGTATATGCCCGCCGCCGAGCGCGGCAAAGCCGGCCTGGTCGCGTAGAGCATGATTATTTAATCCGAATATAAGGCTCGGCGGACATGCCCGGCGCCAGTTTATATTGATCGATCCGGTTGTCGTCGAAGGTGATTTTAACCGGCACGCGCTGCACCACCTTAACATAATTGCCAGTCGCATTTTCCGCCGGCAACAGCGAGAAAATGCTGCCGGTGCCGTGCTGTATGCTCTGCACCACGGCGTGAAATCCAATGCCCGGTGCCGCATCGACATACACCCGCACGTTCTGGCCGACATGAATGCCCGGCAGCGATGTCTCTTTATAATTGGCGGTCACCCACACATGGTCCGACACCACAGCCATCAGGGCCGAACCGGCTGCGACCACATTACCCGTCTCAACGGTTTTTTCCGCCACATGCCCTGCCGCCGGTGCCGTAATCGTGGTGTAGCTCAACTGCAATTGCGCATTCTGAACCCCAACCTCAGCCGCCTGCAATGATGCTTCAGCCGCCGTCACCTGCGCCTGGGCTGCTTGCACCGAGGCGCGCGCCCCATCGGCCCCGGCCTTGCTGGCGTCGAATTTCGCTTTCGCGGTGCGCAAGGCGGCTTGCGCGTCATCGAGCTGCTGGCGGGTGATCGCGCGCGGATTGACCGCCCGGTAGCGATCGAAATTACTCGTCGTCTGGGCCAGACTGGCTTGCGCAACCGTTACATTGGCCTGGCTTTGCGCCAGGTTGGCACTTTGCAGGGCCAATTGCGCCTGCGCTTGCGCCAGGCTCGCAGCGGCTTCGGCCTGGCTCGCCTTGGCCTTGTCGAGTGCGACGATCTCGCCGGATTGATCGAGCTGCACCAGGATCTGGCCTTTGGTGACGTGCTCATTGTCGTGAACGAAAATCTGCTGCACTTGCCCCGCGACACGCGGGGCGATCTGGTGCACGGACCCGTCAATTTCGGCATCCGTCGTGGTCGCGAAATTCCTGGCATGGAGCCAATAAATCACACCGATGATGGCTAATGTTCCCAGCACACCGGCCAGGATCAAAAACGGCCGCAATGTTTTTGGCCGTGCTGGTGTGGCCGACGCCGGTGCGGCTGCTGTCTGGGCGCTGGCCTGGTTACTCGGCGCCGCCGTGGTCTCAACTTGCTGATCCATCCTACCCTCGAAAATGACCGATCGGTTCAGTCATTGCTTGATTCTGGGCTCATTTGGGCGTAATTTCAACCCCATGATGGAGGACAATTTAGCGCCTGGACACCTGGCTTGCGATCATCTCTCGCCCCATCGGCGTGCCCAAATCCTCGCCGGTGCGGCGGAAATCTTTGATCGCGAGGGCTATGAGGGTGCATCGATGGCGCAAATCGCCCATCATGCGAAAGTATCGAAGGGCACGCTCTATAATTATTTTCCAAGCAAACAGGCCCTGTTCACCGATTATGTCGTCGCAGCCTGCGTCGAACTCGGCGACGCGACATTCACGCACCCCGAAATCAGCAAGGACCTGGTCGAAGTTCTAACCCATATCGGCACGACCATGCTGCGAATGATGATCTCGCCGCGCGGCTTGTCGATCTTTCGCGTCGTGGTCATGGAGGCAGCGAAATTTCCCGATCTTGCACTTAATTTTTATCAAGCCGGCCCCGCCATGATGCTCGCCCGCCTGGCTGACTTTCTGACCCAGCAACATGCCATCGGCGCGCTCAATGTCCCCGATCCAGCTTTTGCCGCCCAGCAATTCTTCGCGCTGACCCAGAGCAAAGTCGTATTTCAGGCCCGGCTGAATTTGGTGACTTACATCAGCGATGCCGAGATTGCGGATATCGTCGGTGCCGCCGTGAACCTGTTTCTGGCCTATTACCGAACCAGTTGAGCCTACCCGCCGGCAAGGCCTCGCGGCCTTGCCGGCATGAAATCAGGCTTGAGCCATTGCCTTTTGCAGATTTTGGTCGATTTTCGTCAAAAACTCCTGGGTATTCAGCCAAGGCTGGGTTTTGCCGATCAGTAAGGCCAAATCCTTGGTCATGTCGCCCGCTTCGACAGTCTGCACGCAGACTTTCTCCAATGTTTCGGCAAAGGCCGAGACATCGGGGGTATTGTCGAACTGGCCCCGATAAATCAGGCCGCGGGTCCAGGCGAAAATAGAGGCGATCGGGTTGGTGGAGGTCGGCTTGCCTTTCTGGTGGTCGCGGAAATGCCGGGTGACCGTGCCGTGTGCTGCTTCACTCTCTACTGTATTGCCATCCGGGCTGAGCAGCACCGAGGTCATCAGACCCAGGCTGCCGAAGCCTTGGGCAACAATGTCGCTCTCCACATCGCCGTCATAGTTCTTACACGCCCACAGATAACCGCCATTCCATTTCAATGCGCTGGCGACCATGTCATCGATCAGGCGATGTTCATAGGAAATCCCCGCCGCCTCGAAGCGCGGCTTGAATTCGGCGTCATAGATCTCCTGGAACACGTCCTTGAACATCCCGTCATAGGCTTTGAGGATCGTGTTCTTGGTTGAGAGATAAACCGGGTATTTGCGTGTCAGGCCATAATTGAAGCTGGCCCGGGCAAAACCCTCGATCGAGGCTTTGGTGTTGTGCATGCCCAAGGCCACACCGGGGCCTTTGAAATCATGGACATCGAGCACCATCGGTGCGCCGCCATCGGCGGGCGTGTAAGTGAGTTGGACTTTGCCCGCACCGGGAATTTTCGTCTCGACCGCCCGGTAAATATCGCCATAAGCATGCCGGCCGATCACGATCGGCTCGCTCCAATGCGGCACCAGGCGCGGCACGTTCTGGCAGATGATCGGCTCACGGAAAATCGTCCCATCGAGCACATTGCGGATTGTGCCGTTCGGGCTGCGCCACATTCTCTTGAGGTTGAATTCCTTCACCCGCGCCTCGTCGGGCGTGATGGTCGCGCATTTCACGCCGACACCATACTGCTTCGTGGCATAGGCCGCATCCAGCGTGACCTTATCATCGGTCTGATCGCGATATTCGATGCCGAGATCGTAATATTTCAGGTCGATGTCGAGATAGGGCAGAATGAGCTTCTCCTTAATGAAGCCCCAGATGATCCGTGTCATCTCGTCGCCGTCCATTTCCACGACAGGTGTCTTTACCTTGATCTTCGCCATTCTATCCTCGCTTTGTCTCATTTATACCCCGCGCGCTGCCGCAGCACCGCCCATTGCGTGTCTATCACCATCACCGTGTGCGGCAACCCGGATATGGACGGCAATCGACGCTGACGATAGGAAACCAGCTCATCGATCGAACGGAAGCGACGTAAATGGCCATATCGACCGCCCATACCGGACATCTCAGCGACCAGGACCGCGATGCAGCCATGACCACGGCGCGGATCCTGCTGGAAATCAAGGCGGTCAATTTCCGCCCCGAACAGCCCTACACATTGACCTCAGGCTGGAAATCCCCAGTCTATATCGATTGCCGCAAAATCATCTATTTCCCCCGCGCACGCCGCAAAATCTGTGAGTTGGCGGTGGAGAAACTCGGCCGGCATGTCGGCTATGAAACCATCCAGGCCATCGCCGGCGGTGAGACCGCCGGTATTCCCTACGCCGCCTGGATTGCCGACCTACTCAATCTGCCGATGGCCTATGTCCGCAAAAAACCCAAAGGATTCGGCCGCAATTCACTCATCGAAGGCGACGTCCCCGAAGGCCTCAACACCCTCCTGGTCGAAGACCTGACCACCGATGGCGGCTCGAAAATCCAATTCGCCAACGCGCTGCGCGAGGCCGGGGCCATCTGTAATCATACATTCGTCGTATTCTATTATGGCGTCTTCCCCGGCAGTCTTGATGCGCTCAAATCCATGGGTGTGAACCTGCATCACCTCGCGACCTGGTGGGACGTGCTCGAAGCCTGCAAGGACAAAGCCTATTTCTCCGAGGCCGCTCTGAACGGCGTGCGTAAATTTCTCGAAGACCCCGTCGCCTGGTCCGCGGCCCATGGCGGTGTCGCCTCGGCGGCGGAAGCGGCGGCTCACAAAGCCGGCAAGTAAAGCGAGATCAAGCGTTTAGATCAATATTGGTTTAGATGGAGTCACCCGACTCCAGCTAAACCAATGAAATTGATCGACAAAATGACCATAGAGCGTGTCGTTGTAAAACGATCATGCTCTAGATTGAATCGTGTGATTCAATCTAAACGCATATTGATCTGAGCCTTACTTCGCCAGTTCCGCGAGCAGCCGCGCCTGGGCGCGCATGCCGCGATGGAAGCAGGCGAGTTCGAATTTCTCGTTCGGGCTATGGATCGCGTCATCATCGAGTCCGAATCCGACGAGCAGGGTTTTCATGCCGAGTTGCCGTTCGATGGCTTCGACCACTGGAATGGAGGCACCGCAACCGGCGAGCAAGGCTGGTTTATTGAACTCGGCGGCGAGGGCGGTTTGGGCGGCAAGCAGGAAGGGCGCATCCTCAGGGACTTCGATGCCCGGTGCCGCGCCATAAATGGTGAAGCTGGCACGTGCATCGGGCGGCAGCCGGCTGGTGACGAAATCTTGGAAGGCGGCGAGGATTTTGTCGGGGTCCTGTCCGGGCACGAGGCGGAAGGAGAGTTTGGCGCCGGCTTCGGCAGGGATCACGGTTTTTGAGCCATCGCCCTGATAGCCGCCGAAAATGCCGTTGATTTCCGCGGTCGGGCGCGACCAGAGGCGGGCAAGAGGCGATTGATCGGCTTCGCCTGAAGCGTGGCTGAGACCGATGGCGCCAAGGAATTCCGCTTCGTTAAAGCCGGTGGCGCGCCACGCGGCTTCCTGGCTGGCCGAGGTTGGGGTGATGCCATCGTAAAAGCCGGGGATGGTGATATGGCCTTGGTCATCATGGATGGCGCCGAGTATTTTGCTCAAACTGCGGATGGGATTGAGGGCTGCGCCGCCGAATAATCCCGAGTGCAAATCCCGCGCCGGCCCATGGATTCGGACTTCGATGGCGGCGAGACCACGCAGGCTGGTCGTGATGGCCGGCGTCGTGAAATCCCACATATTCGTGTCGGCGATCAGGGCGAAATCGGCTTGCAGCGCGTCATGTTCGGCATCGAGCAAGGCCGCGAGCGAGGCGCTGCCGCACTCCTCTTCACCTTCGAGCAGCACGGTCATACGCACGGGCAGGCTGCCGGTGGTTTCGATCCAGGCGCGGCAACATTCGAGGAAGCTGATGACCTGGCCTTTATCATCGACCGCACCGCGCCCCACGATGCGTTTGCCGCGCGGGCCATCGACGAGTTGCGGCGCGAAGGGTGGGGCGTTCCAGAGTTCCAGCGGGTCGGCGGGTTGCACATCGTAATGGCCATAGAACAGAATGTGCGGCGCGTCGGGACCCGGACCCGGATGCTGGGCGATAACACCGGGCAAACCTGCGGTTTCGGCCAGCCGGGCGGTAAAGCCGAGCGCTGTCAGCCGGTCGCGCGCCCACATCGCGGCGGTGCGGCAATCGGCATGGTGGGCGGGTTGCGCGCTGATCGAGGGAATGCGGAGGAACTCGAACAGGGTGTTGAGCGAATGGTCGATCCCTTGATCGATATGAGCGAGAACGGCGGTGATGTCTTGGGTCATGGCGGAATAAGAGTTCCTTGACAGCAGGGTTAGATCAATATTGGTTGAAATGGAGTTGCTTGACTCCATCTCAACCAATCAAATTGATCGACAGAATGACCATAGAGCGTGTCGTTGTAAAACGATCACGCTCTAAAACAGATCGGCGAAGCGGGCGGGGATGCGCGCGAGGAACGGGCTGTGAATATTCAAATCGATCCGGTAATCATGTGTTTCGCGTCCCGCACGGCTGGCCTGGACTTGGCCGAGCAGAGAAGCGATGCTCGGATCGGACCGCTCAAAACTGATGTCATCCGCGCGCGGCAGGCGGGCTTTGCCATCGAGCAGGCCAAGCCAATCGGCATCGCTCAGGCGTTGGTGGCTGGCGGCAAGCGGGTGGGCCCAGGGTTGCGCGCGGGATCGGGCCAGGCGTTTGAGGCCGGCTGCGCGGTCGAAATAGCGCAAATGAACCATATAGAGATCATCAAAGGGTGCCGGTTGGTTCATGCAATGAAATCCCGGCGACCAGTCGAGCGGCCCTGCTGTCATGGCCGGTTTACAGATCGCTGAATTGAACCAGCCATAATGGCGTTGATGCAGGACCGGCCGAGTAGGATCGAAATCCGGCTCGCTGTCGGTCAGATGCTGCAACTCGATGCCTATGGCGGTGACCACCGGCGCGCGACAGGCCGTGGCATAGGCGGTCAGATTGGCATAACGCGCCGGATCAGCGACCAGGAATTCATCCATATCGACATGCACGACCCGCTCATAGCGGCGCAGCAATGCGGCGCAGAATAATTTGATCAGCCGCAAATGATAAAAATCTTCCTGCGGTGAACGCAACAGGCGGATCATGTTCATGCCGTGCAGCATATCGCCACTGCCGTCGGTGCTGCCATGATCGATCAAATAGCAATGGGCCGCACCGACCTGCCGCGCGTAATAGGCCGCCCAGATTGGCGCGTGGGTGGGCTCGTTATAGAATTTACAAACGATGGCGAGCGGCGATTTCATCAGACCCGGGCTTTAAGAATGTCACCGACCAAGGATTTGGCGTCGAGAATTTTATCGAGGTCCGCACCCGGCAAAGCTTCTGCTGCAAGCTCACGCACGGTGCGCCCGGTGGCCAGCGCCGCCTTGGCCAGGGAGGATGCGCGTTCATAGCCCAAATAGGGCACGAGAGCGGTGACGGTCGCGGTACTTGCTTCGAGATGTTTGAGGCAATTTTCCGGATTGGCCCGAATGCCATCAATGCAAAGTGTGGCGAACACATTGACGCAATTGCAAAGCAGCGAGACGGAATCGAGCGTGTTATGAGCGATCAGTGGTTCAAAGGCGTTTAATTGCAATTGCCCGCCTTCGGCGGCGAGGGTAATGGCCAGATCATGCCCGATCACCTGATAGCAAACCAGACTGACCATCTCAGGGATCACGGGATTGACCTTGCCTGGCATGATCGACGAGCCGGGCTGCATAGGTGCCAGAGCGATTTCGCCAAAACCGCCGCGTGGGCCGGAGGATAGTAAGCGCAGGTCATTGGCGATTTTTGATAATTTGGTGGCGATGCGCTTGAGCACGCCGGAGAACATGACAAATGCGCCCATGTCCCAGCTCGCTTCCAGCAGATTGGCCGATTGGCTGAAATCAATCCGGCTAATGACCGATAATTCCTCAATGGCAAGCGGGCCGTAAGCTGGATCGGCGTTGATGCGGGTGCCGATGGCCGTGCCGCCGAGATTGATTTCGGTCAGTAATTTCGATGTCTCCGCGAGGCGGAGAATATCCTCGCGCACGGTGGCGGCGAACGCGCCGAATTCCTGGCCCAATGTCATCGGCACCGCATCCTGCATTTCGGTGCGGCCGAGCTTGACCACTTCGGCGAACTCGTAGGATTTCCTCTCGAACGAGGTCGCTAGTCCATCGAGTGCGAGGGAGAGTGACTCTTGCGCCAGAATGACCGCAAGCCGCACGGCTGAAGGATAGGCATCGTTGGTGGATTGGCTGAGATTGACATGATCATTCGGGTGCACGAATTGATATTCGCCGCGCTGATGGCCGAGAATTTCGAGTGCGCGATTGGCCAGCACCTCGTTGAAATTCATGTTGGTGGACGTGCCGGCACCGCCTTGAATGACATCGATCGGGAATTGCTCATGCCATTGCCCGGCGATGATTTCGCCGGCTGCGGCCTCGATGGCGCGCGCAATATCGGGGTCAAGCTTGCCGAGCCGCGCATTGGCCCGTGCCGCGGCGGTTTTGACCATGGCAAAGCCGGTCAGCAGATGGCGATGATGCGCGATCGGCACACCGGAGATCGGAAAATTCCGCAGCGCCCGCGCTGTGCTGGCCCCCCAATACACGTCGTCGGGAACATCGATGTTACCCAGACTATCATGGTCATGCCGCATTTTTATGTTCCTTAAAGATCGAGTCTTCGCAGGTCGGATCGCAGTTATGGCTGGTATTGCAAGCGCACCCATTGGAATTGCTGCACGGCACTGCCCGGTGTGTGATGGGTGTCGCGCCGCTCCTCGGACAAAGTGAAATCTGGACCAAGCGCCTCGGCAAAATCCGGCGCGTCGTAACGCTGCACCGGCAAGCCGCTGCAGTTCTGCGGCCCATCGCTCGCGAAGGCACCCAGAATGGCAAAACCGCCGGGGCGTAAGGCGCTGCGCAATGCGCCGAAATAGGCCGCGCGCTGGGCAGGAATGGTGAGAAAATGCAGCACGGCGCGGTCGTGCCAGATATCAAAGCGCGCAGCCGGCGGTTGCCATGTTGTGATGTCGGCAATGATCCATTCCACAGCATCGGCTTGTAAGCCAAGCCGCGCGCGCGTCACTGCAAGGCCGGCATCGGCGATGTCCAGGACATGTAAGTCACGATAGCCGGCATCGATCAGCCGATCGACAAGAACCGAGGCGCCGCCGCCGATATCGATGATCGCGGCGGATCGCGGGGTATCGCGGTGGGTATCGCAGGCGGCGATCAAAGCGAGCGACACGGTGGGCTCCGGCTGATACCAACTGACGCTGGTTGCCGCTTTGGTGCTATAGACGGTCTGCCAATGGGCTTGCAGCCTATCGTTCATCTCAAAATGCCCCTTCATCGCGGCCGCGGGCGCGGCGGCCGAGCGATAACTCAGTTATGATGCCATGCAGCGTGCGGATTTCCTGAGCGGTGATTTCGCCGCGTTGAAATAAGTGCCGAATATTGCGCACCATGCCGGGGCGCTTTGGTGCGTTGCGCAGAAATCCGCTGGCATCGCATTCGGCAATCAGATGGATCAGCAAATTTTCCAACTCGCCTTTGGTGGCGATGCTGGTTTCGTGCGACTGGAAATGACGTGCGGGCGTGCTGTCGGTCGCACTCCACCATTCATAGGCCATGATCATCACGGCCTGGCTGAGATTCAACGACATGAAATCCGGGTTGAGCGGATAGCGGATGAGGGTATCGGCATGCGCCATATCGTCATTATCAAGCCCGGCGCGCTCGGGGCCGAACAGCAGGCCGCAGCGCAAATCGCGCGCCACGATGGCGTGCAATTCGGCCGCCGCGCCGCGCGCGGTGAGCACCGGCTTGATGATATGGCGCGGCCGCGGGCAGGTGGCGAAAACATGATGCAAATCAGCAACCGCGCTAGCCACATCTTCATGGATCGAAGCGCAATCGAGAATCCGGTCCGCCCCGGATGCGGTGCGCCATGCGCGTTGCTGCGGCCAGCCGTCGCGGGGGGCCACGAGGCGCAGTTCAAACAGCCCGCCATTGCCCATGGCGCGGGCGACGGCGCCGATATTTTCCGCCAGTTGCGGGCGGATCAGAACCACCACCGGTGCCGGGCCGATCGGCTCAAGCGGCGCTCCTTCGGCGCGGCCGGTCATGCCCGGCGCCAGCTCGTGCCGATGGCGCTATCCTCAACAATGATGCCCTCTGCATCGAGAATCTTTCGCAATTCATCGGCGCGGGCGAAGTTTTTCGCGGCCCGTGCCGCGCGCCGTTCCTCGATCATGGCATCGATGCGCTGGCGATCCTGCCCAGCATGGTCCTGCCCACCTTGAAACCATTCAGCTTCAGTATGGTTGAAAATGCCGAGCAGCAGGCCGGCGGCTTTCATATCGCTCGCTGCCTGCGCGTCGCCGGCCAACGCGGCATCGGCCAGGGCGCGCAAGGCGGCGATAGCGGCCGGTGTGTTCAAATCATCGCATAATGCGCTGAGCACGCCGGCGGGCGGGCTCGCGGCGGCCTGGGCCGCGGGATGGGCAGCCAATGCCCGATAAAAACGGTCAAGCTCGGCTTTGGCGTCCCGCAGGGCGGCATCGGAGAAATCCAGCACCGAGCGGTAATGGCTGCGGATCAGCAGCAGCCGGATGGCCTCGGCGGGCGCTTTGGCCAGCAGGTCGCGCAGGATGATGAAATTGCCGAGACTTTTCGACATTTTCTCGCCATTGACGTTGAGCATCCGGTTATGCAGCCAAACGCGCGCAAAGCCCGAGCCGGGGAAGGCGCAGCATGATTGGGCGATTTCATTTTCATGATGCGGGAACATCAAATCATCGCCGCCGCCATGAATATCGAAATTCTCGCCCAGATAACGCCAGGCCATGGCCGAGCATTCAATATGCCAGCCCGGCCTTCCGCGGCCCCAGGGGCTGTCCCAGCCCGGCAGATCGGGGGTGGAGCGTTTCCACAGCACGAAATCTCCGGCGTCGCGCTTATACGGGGCCACTTCCACCCGGGCGCCGGCCAGAAGTTCATCCGGTGAGCGGCCCGAAAGAAGCCCGTATTGCGGGTCGCTGGCGACGCTGAACAGCACATGGCCCTCGGCCTCATAGGCATGGCCACCGGCGATCAACCGTTCGATGATATCGATCATCTGCGGGATATGGGCGGTCGCGCGCGGCTCGATGTCGGGCGGCAGAGCAAACAGCGCGCTCATGTCGGCATGGTAGTCGCGTGCGGTCCGCGCCGTCAGCGCCGCGATGGTCTCGCCGCTGGCGGCCGCACGATTGAAGATTTTATCATCGACATCGGTGATATTGCGGACATAAGTGACACGCGGAAAAATATGCCGCAGCAGGCGCACCAGAACATCGAACACGACAACCGGCCGTGCGTTGCCGATATGGGCGAGGTCATAAACGGTCGGGCCGCAGACATAGAGGCGGATGTGAGCGGGATCGATGGGCGTGAAAACCTCACGCCGCCGGCTTTTTGAATTATGCAATTTCAATTCGGTCATGCTGCCTTGTCGGCCAAGAGCAGGGACCAATCAAGGTCAGGCCGGCGGCACTGGCCGCTAAAACCAAATGTCGCGCACGCAGCGCCCGTCGCGCGGCAGATCGTCAAAAGTCTCAAGGCCATCGAAATGGTCGAGCGCAATGGCGGCAACCGCTTCCGGGGGCGCGAGCCGAAGGTTAACGGCAATGCGCCGGCGGCCTTGAGCGTCCTTATGCAGACCGCGCCAGCACTGCACGCAACCGCATGTCGGGCAGAAGCAGATTTCAAGCGCTGGATTAGGTGCGTCGGCACGCTGATAAGAGGCGCTTGGCCCCGCCACACGGATGCGCTCGCCCTCATAATCATATGCCCAGAGCACGCCGTAGCGGCGGCAGAGCGTGCAATTACACGCTGTGGCAGAGCCAGGATCGCCTTCAAGGGTCCAGGATAGGCCGCCGCAATGGCAGGAGCCTTTTAGCATCGGATCATTCCCTCCTTTTGATCGGCGCCGGCGAGCCCGCACCTGCTGGCAATCTCATAGAAAATCAGCCTTGCCCTGCCAAGTTCGTTTATGGGCTGCAGGCTTGATCGATACAGCTTGAGGCGGGAGGAGAGCGCCCCAGTTGAGCCCCCGGATTGACGGGGCGAAGTGAAACTTGTATCTAGTTGATGCAACTGCAAATCATTCTCAATTAACTGGAGCGTTCATTGTCCGAAACTATCACAAGGCCAGCCCGTCGGTCTGGCATGCTCCGGTTTTTTGCTGTCGTCGGCCCAGGTCTGGTGGTCATGCTCGCCGATACCGAGGTGGGCAGCATTATCACGGCCGCCCAGTCGGGCGTGCAATGGGGTTATCGCCTCCTGTTGTTGCAAATGATACTCATTCCTATCTTGTATGTGGTGCAAGAACTTACTGTCCGCCTCGGTCTGGTCACCGGCAAAGGCCATGGCGAACTGATCCGGGACACGTTCGGCAAAGGCTGGGCCTGGCTTTCCGCAGCCGGGCTGGCGGTTGCCACCATCGGCGCCTTGCTGTCGGAATTTTCCGGCGTCGCGGGTGTGGGTGAGCTTTATGGCGTGCCGCGCTGGCTCTCGCTGGCGCTGGCGATCGGCTTCCTGCTCGGCGTCGCATTCACCGGCTCCTACCGGCGGGTCGAGCGGGTGGCGATTGCGCTGGGTCTGTTCGAATTCGTGTTTTTCGGCGTGGCCGTGCTGGCCCATCCCGACCCGCATGAAATCATCGCCCAGGCCTTCCGGCCAGCTTTCGGCAATTCGGCCTATGTGTATCTGGTGGCGGCGAATATCGGCGCGGTGATCATGCCCTGGATGGTGTTTTACCAGCAATCGGCGGTGGCGGATAAAAAACTCACTTTAGCGGATTTGAAACTAGCCCGCTGGGATACCGCGCTGGGTGCGGTGATTACCCAGTTCGTGATGGCGGCGGTGCTGGTGGCAACGGCTGCGACAATCGGCCGGCATAATCCCAATGCGACTCTGAATTCGGTCGGTGACCTGTCGGCCGCGTTGATCCCGTATCTCGGCGTGTCGGTGGGACAATTAGTGTTCGGTGTCGGTGTGCTGGGTGCGGCCATGGTGGCGGCCATTGTCGCGTCCCTCGCTTTGGCCTGGGGTCTGGGCGAGGTTGCCGGCTACCGGCGCTCGCTGGAGGATCATCCGCTTGAGGCAAAATGGTTCTACGGCGTTTACGCCGGCTGCGTGCTGATCGGCGGCATATTGGTCGCGACCGTGCCCAATTTGGTCCTGCTGAATATCGCCGTCGAAGTAATGAACGCACTGCTGCTGCCCTTGGTGCTGGGATTTCTGGTGGCCTTGGGCATTTTCGCGCTGCCGCCCGCCTTGCGCCTGCGCGGCTGGTATAAATGGCTGACGATTTTTCTCTGCACCGTGACCGCGGGCTTGGGTGTGTATGGCGGCATTACGGGGGCGGGGCTGTTTTAGATCAATCAAAGCGATCGACAAAACGAGCACGCACTAAGGATATTTCTTTTTGTGAACGAAAAGAAACAAAAAAACTTTGGTTATTTTGAAAGTGGCGCCAAGCAAAAACCTCATCACCCTGCGGGCTGGAATGTGATGTCGCCATACCAGGCCTGGCCGCTTGAGTGGGAATCATCGCAGTCACTCATCACTGCGACGGCATTGATGATTTTGGGATGTCCGCCGAAGGCGCGCGCGAGATCGGCCCGCACGTTGCGCTGCTCGGGCATCCAGCTTCCCGCACCCGCCGGGCCTTGCCGCAAAGCAACGATTTCCGCCTGGCTGGTATAAGGATCGGGGTAGAAGGGCGTGCCATGCGGGCCATGCAAAGCAGCGTTCACCGGGCCGTTCGCCCAGACATAAACCAGGCTGCGCACCGTCCAGGGGAACAGCATGTCGCCGGTGACCACATAGACCCGCACCGGATAATCATCGCCGGATTTTGCGTGCGGGTCGAGGCCGGCGAACACACCACCGATTTTCCAGCGCCAGCTCATGATCGGTGTTTTGCGCAAATCAATCGGATTTTGCCAAACCAGGCCAGACGCTGAATCGGCGCAGGTCGCATGCAACACCGTGCTGCCCTCCTGCTGGACCAATTGATACGATGTTTTCGCCTTGCCAGAGAAGGTTTTCGCAGTCCATCCGGCGAGCGACCCGGCGGAAAAAGCCGGTGGCTGATCCGGCCCCGCCGCACAGGCAGCGCCGCTCGGCAGCACGGCCCATGCCGCGATGATGAGGCCCGCCAACAATCTAACATCGCTTTTTTTCATGACAGCTCCTGCCCCACCACTCACATAGCCTGAATGGGACATAGGCGAAGGCGGGAGAAATCCAGATACGCTCATCGATCACATCGCCGCGTGGTCGATGACGATTGCGGGATCAGGTAAGAGCGGCGGAATGGTCTCAGATCAGGCCTGCTGCGATATTGACCGACAGCGCCAAAATCACGGTGTTGAACACAAAGCCGATCAGCCCCTGAACCGTCGCCATGCGGCGCAGCTTGCGCGCTGTCACTTCAACGTCCGAAACCTGAAAGGTCATTCCCAGGACAAAAGAAAAATACACGAAGTCAAAATAATCAGGTTCCTGCTCACCGGGAAAATCGAGCCCGCGATCGAGCTCCACCCCGTTGCTGCGGGCATAATATTCATGGGCATAGCGGTATGCGAATGTCGTATGGGTCATCAGCCAGGAACTGACCAGCGTGATGCCGACGAAGGTCATATAGAGCCCGTG
>NCAP01000054.1 GCA_002255495.1 Rhodospirillales bacterium 20-60-12
GATAAATCAAGCCCGAATCCGAGGCTGCGGAGCAATTCGAGCTCCCAGACGATCAAGGCCGGCAAAGCTGCGTTTTCGATGGCGATGCCGGCCAAAATCCGCGCCAAACCGGCAAAGCAGGTGGGCTGGGCCTCACGCTCGGGCAAGGCGCCCGTCGCGGTGGCGCAAGCCGCATTCAACACCGCCAGCGACAGCCGATTATCCATCGCCAGGGCAGCGCCCGGATGGACCAGTTCGGCCGTGAAAAACCCCAATTGTTCGGGCAGGCGCGCCGCCCAGCGGGCAGCCAGCAGGTTGCCCACCTGCCAAGTTGCGACTTTGCTGCGCGAGGCGCCGCCGCGGACCAGAGCGCGCCACGCGCCATATTCGCCCGTCAGCAAAGTGACCAGAAAATCACCCTCGCCGTAAAGAACCGTCTCCAGCACGATGGCCGGCGCTTCCCATTCCATGCGCCTGGATGGTCAGACAAGCAGAGTCATGTAAAGCCGGGATCGAGCCATTCGGCCCAGGCCATGCCGTTGCCCTGCTCCGGATTGGCCATGGCAGTGGCAAGCCGGACCATCGCGGGGCCGAAATGCAGCGGCAAATCGACCACCCAATTCTGCGCTTGGCCGCCCCCGACCACGATATCCGCCTCGAAAATCGGCTCGCCGGCTGCCGATTCCATGGCGATTTTGAAACGCACCGGCCCGGCATCTTGATGCCCAACCCGCACCACGGAGGAGAATTGCCGCGGCCCGGCGAGGCTCACCTCGCCCGCCAGCACCGCATCGGGCGCGCCGCCGCTATTGGGATGCAGGCGAAACCCGCTATCGCCGATCATGAAAAAGCCCCACGGCTCGGGCGATACGTCATGCAGGCGCATCACTTGGGAACGACCACCGGCATCGACGAGCATTTGCTTGCGCGGGGCCGGCAATGCGCCGGCAACCTCACGGCGGAAAAACAGGGTGTAATCACCGCTGATCCGGTGCACATGGGTTGCTTCCGGGCAGCACGCGGATAAGGCAGCATCCAGCTCGCCTTCGGGCGGTAATTTCACGGCAATCAATCGGGTTGACGTCAAAAACGGTGCCGCCGGGTCGTCGAACAAGCCAAAGCAGCAAGCCGGATCGACAATCAGCACATCGAACCGATCCCAACCCAGCCTGCCGCAAAGCGTCGCCAAACTCACCCCCGCGACATGACCCTGCGCTGCACGCTGCAACATCGGTCGGCCAGGGCCGTTATGACGTGCCTCATAGGCAAAACGCCCCTCCGGATGCGCCAGCACGCAGGGCATCGGGGTGATTTGTCGGTTCGGTAAAGTGTTCAGTGCCAGCAGACGCGCGGTATGCGGATCACCTTCGATCGCGCAGATCAATGTGTCTGGATTGAGCCGCGCCAGTTCCAAACTGCGATAACCGGCTTTCGCGCCGATATCGAGAATCCGCCTGGGAACAAAGGGAAAATGCAAATCCTCCGCGGTGCGCGCCAGCGCGTGACGCAGCAGCAGCGCATCCTCGGTACCTGCGCGAAACCAAAGCGGATAAGCAAAGCCGGGGATGTCGATCAATTGCAGACCGATCTGGCCAGCCTCACGCTCAGCCAGCACAACCCACCAATCGCGCGTCACGGGCTCATCGGCGGTCCCGCGTTCCGCAGCGGGGGGCGCTGGCGGCATCAAAGTCGGCGGTGCCGCTTCGGCGATATCAGGCAAAATCATGTCAGGCACCAGACTGCGCGCCATAAAACGCCGCAATTCGGCCGGCAAAGGCGCCTGCCAAGGTGTCTGGGTTTCGCTCACGCTTCCCCCAAAGCCTGCTTGGCCGAAACCGCCAGGAAATTCGCAGCCACCGGCAAAATTGCGTCATTATAATTATAGCCCGGATTATGCAGCCCCTTTCCCGCCTCGGCCGGGCCGTTGCCGATCCAGGCATAAGCGCCGGGAATGCGTTCCAGAAACCAGCCGAAATCCTCGCTGCCCATCGTCGGCAGCATATCCCGCCTGACCCTCATCCCCGCGCCGGCAGCCGCCGCGGCGGCCATATCGGCTTCGGCCTTGTGATTGATCGTGGCGGCCACCGAACGGCCGATTTCGATATCGACTTCCATATCCATCGCCCTGGCGATGCCGGTGCAAATCTCGCGAATCCGCTTGACCGTGCGGGCCATCACCTCCGGCCGCAAAGCCCGGCATGTTCCGCCTAAAATGGCCGTTGAGGGAATTTGATTATCCGCCTGCGCCCCCTGCAAAGTGCAAATCGACACAACCGCCGCCTCCAGCGGATCGGTATTGCGCGAAACGATCGATTGCAGCGCGACAATCATGTGCGCCGCCGCCAATACCGGGTCGCGCGTCAAATGCGGCATCGCGGCATGACCCGCATGCCCCTTGACGGTAATCAAGAGCCGCTCGCCGGCCGCCATCAGCGGACCTTCATGCAGCATGACCGTGCCCGCTTCCAAACCCGGCCAATTATGATAGCCGAAAATGCGCTGCATCGGGAACCGCTCGAACAAACCATCTTCGATCATAGCCAGCGCACCGCCAAACCCTTCCTCGGCCGGCTGAAACACGAAATGAACAGTGCCGCGCCATGAGGGATCATCACGCAGCAACAAAGCCGCACCCAGCAAAGATGTCGTATGACCATCATGGCCGCATGCATGCATCACACCGGGATGCGTCGAGGCATAGGATAAACCGGTTGTCTCCTCGATCGGCAGCGCATCCATATCCGCCCGTAATCCCACTGACCCATTGCCGCCGCCACGCCGCAATGTCGCCACTACACCATGGCCGCCAATGCCAGACTCGAAAGGAATACCCATCTCTGCCAAACGATCGCACACGAAAGCCGCTGTCTGACGCTCCTGGCGCGAAATCTCCGGATGAGCATGCAAATAATGCCGCCAACCAACCAACCTATCCGAAAACCCGTCAGGCATCATACAATCCTTTCCAAACCAGGAGATAAACTACCGCCGCCCCTGCACCCGGAGCAAGTGACTTCATCGCTTTGAGATGAGGAATAGGGAATTAAGTCAGGCCAGGAGGCTCCGCCTTCTGGACCTCTGCTCAAGGCAGAGCCTTGAGAATCCGATAATCTGGCTCTGGCAGAAAGGGGGTTAACCGAATTGTTTGAACCAGTTTGCTCGGCCCCCTTTCTGCCAGAGCCAAACTCACGGGGTCCAGGGCATCATGCCCTGGTGGGGGTCGAGGGGGGCAAAGCCCCCCGCCTCAGCTTGCTTCCCCAATCCCGATCGCAAAGCGCTGACGTTACAGGGTGCTGTCGTCGAGGCCGATGGCGCGTAGGCGGGCGGCTTCGCCGTCCCATCCTGCGCGTTCTTTGACGTGGAGGAACAGATGGACTTTGCGCTCCAGCAGGGTTGTGAGTTGTTCGCGGGCGCGCGAGCCGATGTCGCGGATGCGTGAGCCTCCAGCGCCGATGAGGATGGCGCGATGTCCTGTTCGGTTGACGTAAATGATGGCTTCGATACGGATAGAGCCATCTTTTTGGATCGTGAAGGACTCCGTCTCGACGGTGGTGCCGTAGGGCACTTCGTCGCGGGTTTGCAGGAAGATTTGCTCGCGCACGGTCTCTGCCGCGAGCAGGCGGTCGGGCAGATCCGTGAGATCATCTTCGGGATAAAGATAGGGACCGGTGGGCAGGGCGGCTGCGAGTTGGGCGAGCAGGTCTTCGATGCCATCGCCCTGGGCGGCGCTGATCATGAAGGTTTCCGCGAAGGGCGCGATCCGGTGCAGATTTTCGGTCAGCGGCAGAAGAATCTGAGGGGTGACGAGATCGACTTTGTTGAGCACCAGCCAGAGCGAGCCGCGCGGCTTTTCAGCGTGGGTCTGGCCAAGTTTTTCGGCAATTGCGCGCACCTGACTGGTCAGGCCGGTTTTCGCATCGACGATGAGCAGCGAGAGATCGGCGTCCTTCGAGCCGCCCCAGGCGGCCTCGACCATGGCGCGGTCGAGGCGGGATTTAGGGGCGAAGATGCCAGGTGTATCGACCAGCAGGATCTGGGTGCTCTGGCGCATAACGATACCCAGGATGCGGGTGCGGGTGGTCTGCGCTTTCGGGGTGACGATTGAGAGTTTGGCGCCGGTCATGCGGTTAAGCAGGGTGGATTTACCGGCATTGGGTGCGCCAAGGATGGCGGCGAAGCCGCAGCGTGTGATCGGCTGGTCGGTCATTTATCGAGAATTCCTAATAAGGCGGCCGCGGCTTCCTGCTCAGCGGCGCGTTTAGCGCTGGCTGTGCCGGTGGCGGAGGCATCATGGACGGTGACGCGCATGACGAAAACCGGGTCATGCGGCGGCCCGGACTGCGAATCCTGGCTATAAACGGGCAGCGGCAAGGCGCGGGCCAGAGCCCATTCCTGCAAGGCGGTTTTCGGGTCTTTGGGCGGGTTGAGCTGACCGGTCATCATCGGTGAGAAGGCGCGGCGGATGAAGGCGCGGCAGGGATCGAGCCCGGCATCAAGATAAAGGGCGCCGATCATGGCTTCCAGCGCGTCGGCCAGCACGGTCGCCCGGTTACGCACGCCGCGGCGGGCTTCGCCAGGGGCGACCACCAGCAAGGCCGGCAGGCCGATATGCTCGGCGATCGAAGCCAGGGTTGTGCGCGACACAAGCAAAGCCAGGCGCGGGCCGAGGGCGCCCTCACGCTCATGGGGAAAGCGCTCGATGAGCCACTCGGCGATCAGCAGGCCGAGCACCCGGTCACCGATGAATTCCAGGCGTTCGTTCGAGCCGCTGCCCCCCGCGCCGGCGGCGGAGCGGTGAGTGAGGGCTTCGGCGAGCAAAAGCGGCTGGGTGAATTTATGACCCAGCAGGGTGGCGGCGCGGGTTTCAGACACGCTCAATGGCCGGCCCGTCAATGAACCGGGTGGAACAGGCGGTTCCACCTGATTTCAAACGGCCAGTCCCAGAATGCCCACCAGGGATCCTGCGCATCGATCGAGAAGAACACGAATTGCGCGCGGCCGACGACGTTTTCGAGCGGGACATAGCCGACGGCATTGAGAAAGCGGGAATCCTCGCTGTTGTCGCGGTTATCGCCCATCATGAATAAATCACCCGGCGGTACGGTGTACACCCCGGTATTATTGGCAAAGCCCTGGCTGGTAGCCTTGAGAATGTGATGGGTATAGCCGTCGGGGAGGTTTTCGTTGAATTCCTTGAGCACAATCGGCGCGCCCTCGGAGGTGTCGACATAAGTGCCGATTTCGGTACGCGGCACTTCCTTGCCGTTGACATAAAGCTGCCCGTCAGTGACCTGGATGGTGTCGCCAGGCAGGCCGATGACGCGCTTGACGTAATCGATGCTGGGATCGCTCGGCAGGCGGAACACCACGACATCGCCCGGCTTCGGGTAGGAGCCGAAAATGCGGCCCGAAAACAGGTCTGGCGCGAAGGGTAGCGAGAAATGGGAGTAGCCGTAGCTGAATTTGGAGACAAAAATATAGTCACCAACCAGCAAAGTCGGGACCATGCTGCCCGAAGGGATATAAAACGGCTCGAATGCCAATGTCCTGATCACCACCGCGATCAACAGCGCATAGACGATGGTTTTGACGAATTCGAACGCGCCTGACTGGGACGCGGAGGAGGATGCCGAACTGATTTTCTTGCGTTTTGCCATTATACTGTGCCGAAATTTACCGATTGCCGCATGAAGCCCCTGCTTGCCGACATGTCAAGGAAGCGAACGTGCTCCCGATGCGGGGGGTTGGTTGCGGCATCTGGCAGGCGGCGGATTTTTGCGCCAGTAAGGGCATATGGTTTCGCGATTCTCGAAGGTGCATATGATAAATTTTCGTTCACGTGGATTTTCCTCCTGGCTGGCACTGGCCGCGATGATGCCGGCTTTGGCCGCCCCGCTGGGCGCTGCCGCCCATGGGACCAAGGCGGCTGCGCATGACGTAACCAAAGCCGGGAGCATGAAAAATGGGCCAGAGGCGGCGGCACCGGCCCAGCCGGCCGGCCCGCCCCCCGATGCACCTTTGGCTGATGCCGCGACCCCTCCCCCACCCGATTTTGCCGATATTTCGAGCTACATGCTCATCGATGCCGCGACCGGCGCGGTGATTGCCGAAAAGGCGCCGCATGCTGAGGTGCCGCCGGCGAGCCTAACCAAATTGATGACGGCGTATCTGGTGTATCAGGCCATTGCCCATGGCAGCCTCAAACTCGACCAGGACGTGCCGGTTAGTGATGCTGCCTGGCATACCGGCGGCTCGCGGATGTTCATTCAACCTTTGATGACGGTCACGGTCGATCAATTGCTGCATGGCCTGATCATCGATTCCGGTAATGACGCCGCGGTGGCGCTGGCCGAACAGGTGGGCGGCACGCAGGATGCTTTCGTCGCGATGATGAATAGCGAGGCGAAAAAGCTTGATCTGGCGGAGACCAATTATACCGATGTCGATGGGCTGCCCGATCCTGCTCTGCATACGAGTGCGGCCGATGTGGCCACTCTGTCCTTGGCATTCCTCAAGAAATACCCTCAAGTTTTGGCGATATCCTCAGAGCAGAGCTACACGTTCAACAATATCACCCAGCGCAGCTGGAACCCGGTTTTGTTCCATGACAGCACGGTGGATGGGCTGAAAACCGGCCTGACGAAGGAATCTGGGCATTGCATCGATGCGACCGCCAAGCGGGACGGGCGGCGGCTGATTGCAGTCGTCATGGGCGGGTCCAGCTGGCGGTCGAGCACCGCCGCCATCGAGGCGCTTCTCGATTACGGCTATAAATTTTACGGCAATAGCGAAATCGCCAAACAAGGTGCGCCGATCGGTATGATCACCAGCGAAGCGCTGGATCCTGAACAAGTGCCCGTTGGCGCGCAGAACGATCTGACCGTGACATTGCCGAGCGATGAGGTCGGGAAACTGCAAACCAACGTGACCTATAACGCTCCATTCGTCGATGCCATTCAAAAAGGCGAGGTCGTTGGGTCGGTGTCGGTGAGCAGCGGTGGTAAAATCATCGCAACCGTGCCGGCGGTGGCGTTGGCAGATGCCAAGCAGGCCGGATTTTTCACCCGTCTTGGCCGCCACATCAAAAAGATATTGTGAAAGGCCGGTAAATGATGGTGGAGCAGATGATCGGCGTGGGTTCGATCGATCAAATGCAAAGTCGGCCTAATGTTGCTTTTTTTGAAAAAACGAGCCAAAAAACTTTTCCGCATTTGAGTCGTGGCGTATTTGTGCCACGGACTTAGTTCGAAAAGTATTTTTGTTTCTTTTTGTTCACAAAAAGAAAGCCTATGGCTCCGCGGATATGATAACCTGGGCGAATGCGTAAGGATATTCATCGGTCAGGGTCAGCGCAATATGAGGGGTAAGCCCCGGCGGGGTGATGGCTGCCAGGCGAGCGGCGGCACCGCCAGTCAGGGTCATGGTCGGCTGGCCGGAGGGCAGGTTCGTCACCCTTAGATCGGAGAAGAAAACCGATTTGCGAAAGCCAGTGCCCAGCGCCTTGGCACAGGCCTCCTTGGCGGCGAAGCGCTTGGCGTAGCTTGCAGCCCTGGCATGGGGGCGCCGATCAGCCCGCGCCCGTTCCTGCGTTGTAAAAATCCGCACCGTGAAACGATCGCCGAATTTTGCCAGCGTCTCCTCGATGCGCCGGATGTCGCATAGATCAGATCCGATGCCGATGATCATCGGGGCAAAAATTCAGTTTTTTGCACGATCGACCTGCGCCACACCGGCGACCGCCCGCAAGCCGGCTATGACCTGCGAGAGATGCCGCAGATCCTTGACCTCAACATCAACCAGACATTCAAAAAAATCTTGCTGTCGATTGAGAATTTTCAGACTGGCGATGGAACCATCCTGCTTGGCGATGGCGTTTGTCAGGGTGGCCAGAGCATTCGGGCCATTGGCTGAAATAACACTCACTCGGCCGGTGAATGGCTTGTCTTTGGCGCGGCCTAATTGCTCGTAATCCCAATCGACATCGATGAATCGCTCAGGGGTGGCGGAGAAGGTTTCCAAAGTCAGGCAGTCGCGCATATGGATGGTCACACCTTTGCCGGTGGCCACGATACCGGCGATTTTATCACCAGGCAAAGGGTGGCAGCAGCCGGCATAATGTATCTCCATGCCCGAGATCAGGCCAGTGATGGGCAAAGTATGGTCGCCGCGCGAGCCGGGTTTGGCGCGGCCGATGAAACTGCCGCCCATCAATCCCGGCACCATGCGCGTGCCCCGGTTGGCGCGCAATTCGGGGTAGGCGGCGTAGACGACATCCTTCGGGCCGATCAGGCCGGTGCCGACCGCGACATAGAGATCATCCATGCTCGGCTGCTTCAAAATTTTCAGCGCAGGCTCGATAATTTTCTCCGCCCCATCGACGCCTTCCTGGCGAAACGCCTTTGCCAGCATGGCCTTGCCTTCATCGCGATGATGCACGCGCTGCTGCTGGGCCAGAAAGCGGCGGATGCGCGCACGGGCCTTGCCGGTGACGACGAAGCGCTCCCACGAGGGCGAAGGCGTGCCGCCGCGGGCTGTCAGAATTTCGACCTGGTCGCCGTTTTGCAATTCGTAGCGCAGCGGCATTAAGCGGCCATTGATCCGCACACCGACACAGGTATCGCCGATCTGGCTATGCACCGCATAGGCAAAATCGATCGGTGTTGCGCCGCGCGGCAACTGGATCAATTGGCCTTTTGGCGTGAAACAGAAAACCTGATCCTGATAAAGCTCGAGTTTGGTGTTTTCGAGAAATTCATCCGGAGCTGAGGAGTTATCAAGAATTTCCAACAAATCCTGCACCCAGCGGAATTGCCTCAAATCGGCCGGTGACGCGTCGGATTGCTTATAGAGCCAATGCGCCGCGACCCCGGCTTCGGCGACCATTTGCATCTCGGGGGTGCGGATCTGCAGTTCGATTTTCTGATTGCGCGGCTGACGCAGCGTCACACCCGTATGCAGCGATTGATAGCCGTTGGCCTTGGGTGTTGAGATATAATCCTTAAAGCGCCCGGCAATCACCGGAAAGGCGGCATGAATGGCGCCGAGCGCCATGTAACAGGCCTCGCGCGTGGGCACGATGATGCGAAACGCCATGATGTCGGAGAGCTGCTCGAAGGCAACATTGCGGCGCTGCATTTTCTCCCAGATGGAATAAAGCGATTTTTCCCGACCTTGCACCTCGACCAGCTCGATGCCGGCATCGAGGCAGACGCGCAGCAATTCGCCGCGTACCGCCTCGATCATATCGGCCCCTTGGCCGCGCAGGAAATTCATCCGCGCCTGAATCGTCTCGTGGGCTTCAGGATCGATTTCAGCGAAAGCGCGATTCTGCAATTCAGTCTTGACCGATTCCATGCCAATCCGCTCGGCCAGCGGCGCGTAGATTTCCATCGTTTCGCGGGCAATGCGTTTGCGCCGCTCGACCGAACTGACAAAAGACAGGGTCCGCATATTATGTAGCCGGTCGGCTAGCTTGACGATCAGGACGCGAATATCCTTACTCATCGCCAGAACCAGTTTGCGGAAATTCTCCGCCTGCTTGGTGCGGTCGGACTGCAATTCCAGACGGGTGAGTTTCGTCACGCCATCGACCAGCCCAGCCACTTCTGCGCCGAAGCGGGTCTTCACATCGACCAGCTTAACCGATGTGTCCTCCACCACGTCATGCAGCAAAGCGGTGATAATGCTGCCCGCATCGAGCCGGTAGCCGGCGAGAATATCGGCAACCGCCAAGGGGTGGCTGATATAGGGATCGCCGTTATCGCGGGTCTGGGTGAGGTGAGCGGCCTCGGCCATGTCATAGGCCGAGCTGATCAGAGCCGGATCGGCCTTAGGATCATAGACAGCGATGCGGCTGAGAAGCGGGCGGATTTCTGGGCGCATGGCACCGGTAGCAGTGCCTTCAGGCGCACGAAGCAAGGCGGGCGACGGAGAAAAGCAGCCCGCCGCCATCAAGTTTATCGCCGCGTGCGGCCGCCGAGCTCAGCTTCAATCGCGGCGGCGATGTCATCGGGGGTCATTTCTTCGCCTTCGGCGGCCAGTGCGGCGGCTTCCTCTTCCACCGAGACGTCATGCAACCCGAAGATATTCTGATCGGTCGGGATCAGATCGACCACTTCCTCATCCACCGGCTCGGGCTCTGGAACGCGCGAAAGTGACTTGACGAGGTCCTGCTCGAGACCAGGCAGATCCAGCGTCTGGTCGGCAACTTCACGCAAAGCCACGACGGGGTTCTTATCGTTATCGCGGTCGATGGTCAGGGTCGCACCACGGCTGATATTGCGCGCACGCTGGGCGGCGAGCAATACGAGTTCGAACCGGTTGGGGATCTGTTCGACGCAATCTTCAACGGTTACGCGAGCCATCAGGCAACACTCCAGGCAAATTGGGTTGGCAAGGAATAGTGCCTGCTGCGCCGCAATGCAAGATAAGCCTCTTGACCAACCCCGCCTGCCCGCCCGATAAAGCCGCTGATGCGCCGATGGTCCGGTGTCAGAGTGGTTATGTAGCGGACTGCAAATCCGCGTATGCCGGTTCGATTCCGGCCCGGACCTCCAGCGACCCGCAAGGCTGGAACAACGCCTGAGCACGGGTCCGCAGGCGATTTTTTCCTTGCCTTCATGGTTTTAGCTATGCGAGTCTAAAGGCAATGAATGTTCCGTTCGGCCTTGTCCCGTCCGACTCTGCGCGCCCCGGCGGCGAAGGTTTATGGGCCGTGGTCGCAATTGTCGGGCGGATTGTTCGCATTGCCGATATTTACCCGAGCTATCAGGCCGCCTTGGCCGACCAGGGTTGGCGTGAACAGCAAGTGCGCGCCTATGCAGATTTCTTAACCCGCTCGAAGCAGCAGATGCCGCGCTACACGATCAAGCCGATCAAACGCAGCGACCTGCCGCGGCAATGGAAGCCGTTGCCCGCTTTGGGATTTCTGCGCGGCCAATTTTTTTGAACGCAGGCTGTTTCTAATCCGGCTTATCGGGGTATGGTGTTGCGATGAATCAGATCATCAAGGCCCTGGCTCCGGAATTGACCGCTTGGCGGCGCGATTTTCATGCTCATCCGGAATTGAGTTTTCATGAGCATCGAACGAGCGATATCGTCGCGGCCAAACTCGAATCCTGGGGCATTGAGGTTACGCGCAATATCGCCGGCACCGGTCTGGTGGGCACTTTGCGGGCGGGCGGCGGCAATCGGGCCATTGCGATCCGCGCCGACATGGATGCGCTGCCGATACAGGAAGCCAGCCAGACCGATTATGTTTCGCAAAACCCCGGCGTGATGCATGCCTGCGGCCATGACGGGCACACAACAATGCTATTAGGTGCAGCAAAATATTTAAGTGAATCCAGAAGCTTCTCAGGTATTGTTCACTTTATTTTTCAACCGGCCGAAGAAAATGGCGGAGGTGCGGAGGTGATGATTCGTGAGGGTCTATTCGAGCGTTTCCCGGCCGATTCCGTGTTTGGCGCGCACAACGACCCCTCCCTACCTTTGGGCGAGATATCGATCAGCGATGGCACGGTGAATGCCGCCGCCGATACGCTGACGATTAACCTGACCGGCAAGGGTGGCCATGCCGCGCGACCGCAATGCTGCGTCGATCCGGTGGTCGCCGGCTGCCAGATTGTGCTCGCACTGCAATCGATGGTGGCGCGCCGGACTGACCCGCAGGACAGCGCCGTCCTCTCGATCACTCAGTTCCACGCCGGCAGCGCCGATAACATCATCCCGCAGACCGCTATGCTGAACGGCACAGTCCGAACACTGCTGCCGCGCATGCAGAATTGGATGGAGGCGACAATACCAGGCCTGATCATGTCCGTGGCCGAGGCTTATGGTGTAACGGCTGAGGTGATTTATGAACGTGGCTATCCGCCGGTGATCAACGATGCCGCCGCCTCGGCCCGCGCGGCGCTGGCTGCCGGGCGCGTCGCAAGCCAGGTGCATCGGGATTTGCCGCCGAGCATGGGGGCGGAGGATTTTTCCTATATGGCGAGCGCTGTGCCAGGATGCTTCGTGCGCATCGGCCAGCGCCAGGGCGATAAGGGTGGGGTCGGGCTGCATCACCCGCTTTATGATTTCAACGATGAGGCATTGCCGATCGGCGCCTCGCTTTGGGCCGCTTTGGTCGAACAGGAATTGCCCTTGTGAGTCTCGCCCAGCCGGCGATCGATTCGTTTTTACTTGCCTTCCCTGCCCTTTTCTCCATCGTCAATCCGCTGGCCGGCAGCATTATTTTCCACGAAGTGACGGCCGATCGCACCCATGGCGAACGGGTGTCATTAGCCCGGCGGGTGGGCGTTTACAGCGCCATCGTCATGCTCGTCGCACTTTGGGCGGGCAGCTATATTCTGAATTTTTTCGGCATATCGCTCAACGCCTTGCGGATCGCGGGCGGGCTGGTGGTCGCGGTGCGCGCCTGGGAATTACTCTCCACGCCCGAGGAGCATGAGCAGCGCAAGCAGGATCAGGCGGCACCGGCGGAAAACGCCCGCAACGTGGCATTTTTCCCGCTCACTTTACCCTTCACCACCGGCCCTGGCACCATTGCCGTGGCGGTCGCGATCGGCACCGAGCATCCGAGCGATCCTTCGCTGATCGCTTTTTTCCTCGGTATTTCCGCCGCCGCCATCGGCATCGCGGTGATCATCATCGTCGCATACGGCACAGCAGACCGCCTGGCCGCCGCCTTGGGGGCCAGCGGCCGTCAGGTGGTCTCGCGGTTGGCCGCCTTTCTCCTGCTCGGAATCGGCGTACAGATCATGCTCAGCGGTGCCGGGCCGTTCCTGCATCAGGCAATCAGCCCTGCGTGATTCGCATAACTAAACACATGGCAGACGATCATAACTAGCCTTACTATATCGTCCGTGAAAGGCCAGGACACCCTTAATTTCGACCTCTTGACGCTGCTGCATGACGTGGCGCGGATGGTGCGCGTCGCATTCGATAAACGTGCCCGCGCCTATGGCATGTCGCGTGCCCAGTGGGTGATGTTGCTGAAACTAGAGCAGTCGCCGGGCCTTACCCAGAAGGAACTGGCCGATCTGCTCGAGGTTGAGCCGATGACGGTGGCTCGTATCGTCGATCGTTTACAGGCGCGCGACATGCTGGAGCGGCGCCCCGACCTCGATGACCGACGGGTTTGGCGGCTGCATCTGCGTCCCGCTGGCCGTGCCTTGCTCACCGAAATTGCCCGCCATCGCGAGGAACTGATGCGGCATCTGTGCGACGATCTGTCATTGGAGGCCGCCCAGACAATGAAAGCGGGCCTTTCGCAGATGAAACTCGCATTGCTGACCGACACCCGGCCGGAGACGGCCCTAGCCACAGAACAGGAGACCGTCTGATGTCTCAGGCCCAATCGTTGAAACTGGATGCGGGCGCGCAGCCTGCCGGCGGCGTGAGCAAGAACGCCGCCCGACGGGCCAACCGGATCAAGATTTTGCGGCCAATTTTAATGATCGGCGGCGTGGCTGTGGTGATCATCGGGTCGATCATTTTCTGGCTCTCCTCAGGCCGCTACATCACCATTACTGACACTTTGGTGAGTGCCGCGACCTTATCGGTTTCAACCGACGTGTCAGGCTTGGTCTCCAGTGTCGAGGTCAAGGACAATCAGCATGTGACCCGGGGTCAGGTGTTGCTGCGGCTCGATACCTCGCAGTTCCAGATTGCTGTGGCAGGAGCGCAAGCCAATTTGAATCAGGTACGTCTGGATGTCGAAGCCTCACGGCAGACCTACCGGCAATTATTGAGCGCGATCGCGGTTCAACAATCGCAAGTCGATAATGATAACAGTGATTTCCGCCGCTATGCCGCTTTGGTCAGCAATGGCGGTGTCACGAAATCGAGCTATGACGCGGCAAAATTCAAACTCGCAGGCGACCAGGCCCGGCTTGGTGAGTTGCAGGATCAGGCAAAAGTGCAATTGGCGAAGCTTGCAGGCAACGCCGACATCAAGGCCGAGGATACGCCGCAATTCAAAGCCGCTGCCGCTCAATTGGCCGAAGCCCAACGCCAACTGCGCCATGCGGTGATACGCGCGCCGTTCTCGGGCGTCGTGACCTCGGTTGATACCGTACAGCCCGGCATGTTCTTGCAAGCAGGCACAGCCGCTTTCGGACTTGTCTCAGATCAGGATGTGTGGATCCGCAGCCAGCCGAAAGAAACCGAATTGACCTGGGTGCGCCCGGGTGATCCTGTGAAGATCTCGATAGATACGTATCCCGGAGAAAAATGGAACGGCACGGTTGCCTCGATCAGCCCCGCCAGCGGATCAACCTTTGCGATTCTGCCGGCCCAGGATTCATCGGGCAATTGGGTGAAGGTCGTGCAGCGGATTCCGCTGCGGGTCGACATCACCGGAGGCCCGCAGGATTGGGCGGAAAAATTTCCACTGCGCGCCGGAATGAGCGCCGAAGTTACGATCGATACCGGGCATAAGCGCCATCTCAGCGACTTGTTCTGATCCATGCCGGCCACCCAATCCGAAGAGGTCATGCATATCGACGGATTCCGTCGCACTCTGGTGACGATTTGCTGCATGATCGCGACCTTGATGCAGGCTTTGGACTCCACCATCGCCAATGTGGCTCTGCCCTATATGCAAGGCTCGCTCTCAGCCTCTTACGATCAGATCACCTGGGTTCTCACTTCCTACGTCATCGCGGCAGCCATTCTGACTGCACCGGTCGGCTGGCTCGCCGGACGGTTTGGACGGAAAAACCTCTTTATCGCCTGCCTGCTTGGCTTCACCATCACCTCGATGGCCTGCGGTATTGCGACTTCGTTGTCGGAAATGGTCATCGACCGGCTGCTGCAAGGGGCGTTCGGTGCGGCATTGGTGCCGCTGTCACAATCGACAATGCTGGATATATACCCGATCGAGCAGCGCGGCTCGGCCATGGCGATATGGGGCATGGGCGTTATGGTGGGGCCAATTCTTGGTCCGACGCTCGGCGGATATCTGACCAGCGTGTATAATTGGCGCTATGTGTTTTTCGTCAATTTGCCGTTCGGGATCGTAGCCATCACAGGGCTGATGCTGCTGATGCCAAAGCGCAGCGTCCGCACCTCCACGCGCTTTGACTGGACAGGTTTTCTGGTACTCTCGTTGGGGCTCGCGGCGCTACAAATCATGCTTGATCGCGGTGAGCAGAAAGACTGGTTCAGTTCGACGACAATTGTGGTCTCGGCGGTTCTGGCCTGCCTTGGGTTCTATCTGTTCATCGTTCATATGATGACCGGCCGGAATACGTTCATTCCTCGTTCGATCTTCAAGGATCGCAATTTTAACGCGTCGCTGATCACCATGTTCTCGGTCGGTATGGTGCTGCTCGCCTCCTCCGCGCTGCTCGCACCTTATCTGGAAAATCTCGGCGGCTACCCGGTCGAAACCGCTGGCATCATCATGGCCCCGCGCGGCGCAGGCACTATGCTGACCATGCTCATTGCCGGTCGCCTGGCCAATCGGATCGACCCTCGGGCCTTGATGCTGTTTGGATATATTCTGCTTGCCATCTCCTTCGTCATGCTTGAATCGTGGCTGCCTTCGGTGTCGGAAACCTACATGATCGAAAGCCTGGTCATTCAGGGCGCGGCACTCGGGTTTATTTTTATTCCGTTACAAATGGTCGCCTTCCTCACCGTCTCGCCCGAATTGCGCACTCAGGGAACATCGCTGCTCAGCCTGTTGCGGAATGTCGGCAGCGCAATCGGCATTTCGATCACCGAGGCGTTGCTGACCCGGCAAACCCAAGTGGTGCACAGCACGCTCTCGGGATTTATTACCCCGTTCAACCGGGCTTTGCAGACCAGCCCGGCGGTGCGTGGCGCACTCAATCCCGCGACTCCGAAAGGGGCCGCAACGCTCGCGCAATTGATCGGCACGCAAGCGCAGATCATCGCCTATATCGACGATTATAAATTCATGCTGCTCTCCTCGATCCCGGCGGTGATGTGCCTGTTCCTGATGCGCGGCCCCAAGCGCGCGGCGGCACCCTTGCCGCGTGACCATTCCATGGCCATGGAGTGAGCAGGCAGAGCCCGCCTTCTGCGGCTTGATTGCTGGCCCTGTGATGTTAAAGCCCATGCGACGAGGGGAAAATCATGGACGAGACTGTTATCGCGGCGGCTGAACATATCATGGGTGTCGTATTCACGGGCGCCGAGCGGCGCACGATGGCAGGCACGCTGCCCGCGCAGATTGAGCTGACCGCGATGCGGCGCGCCTTCGCACTGCCGATCGATATCGAACCGGCGTGCCGGTTTGATCCGCGCCTGCCGGGCTTCGTCATGCCGCCTGACCTACCGGTTGCCGATGACCAGCGGATTTTTGATCTCCCCACCGACGATATCGATATCGCCTTTGCGCCTGTTGCCGCGCAATCGGCCTGGATCAAATCAGGCCAATTGAGCGCACGGCGCCTGACCGATATTTATCTCGCGCGGATGACCGCTCATAACCCCGCGTTGTGCTGTTATGTGACAATGCTGCCCGAGCAGGCACGTGCGCGCGCTGACCAGTTGGACAGATTGCTCGCCGGCGGCACATGGCTCGGGCCGCTGCACGGTATCCCTTATGGCTGCAAGGATATTCTCGATACCGCTGGGATCACCACCGGCTGGGGAGCCGAGCCCTATCGGGACCGCGTGCCCAGCGCGGATGCCGCCGTGGTGGCGCGGCTCAATGCAGCAGGCGCCGTTCTGCTCGGCAAAACCAGCGTCGGCGCACTGGCTTATGGCGATTTATGGTATGGCGGGCGGACCCGTAATCCGTGGAATATCGAGGAAGGTTCAAGCGGTTCGTCGGCGGGCTCGGCATCGGCGGTCGGTGCCGGGCTCGCTGCATTTGCGATCGGCACAGAAACGCTGGGCTCCATCGTCTCACCTTCAACGCGCTGCGGCACGATCGGGCTACGGCCGACCTTCGGCCGCGTGGCGCGGACCGGTACGATGAGCCTGTGCCCGAGCTTGGATAAAATCGGCCCGATCTGCCGCGACACGACCGATTGTGCGATGGTTCTGGCCGCCATCAACGGCGCGGATGAGCATGATGTCAGCAGCATTGCCGCACCATTTGAGGGTGCCGCAGCATTTGATCTGCGCACGCTGCGGGTGGGTTATGTGCCCGCCGATTTCGCGCTCGACGACGCCATGCCGACCGACCATGCGGCCTTAGCCGCCATGGGTGAGCTTGGTGTCGAGATGGTCGCGCTCGAGCGGCCCGATCTGCCCTATAACGCGCTGATCAGTATCCTGATGGCCGAAGCCGCCGCACGCTTTGAGGAGCTGACCCTGAGCGACCGAGATGACGAACTGACCTGGCAGGGCCCTGAAGCCTGGCCCAATCAATTCCGCCAGAGCCGTTTTCTTTCCGCCGTTGATCATATCCAGCTCGACCGCCTGCGCCGGGTCAGCATGCAGATGATGGACCGTCTGTTCGCCGAGGTCGATATGATCATCGGGCCCAGCCTGGCGGGGCCGATGCTGGTGATCAGCAATTTCACCGGCCATCCCTGTCTGTGCCTGCCGGCGGGCTTCATTGAGACGGCGACGCGCGGGCCTGATACACTCGAAGATATCAGCGTGCCGGACGCTCCGGGCAATGGCCCCGCGCATCGAGTGCCGCACAGCATAACTTTGCTGGGCCGCCTGTTCGACGAGGCGCGGTTGCTCGCGCTAGGTGCTGCTTTGCAGGCTGCACTGCCGGTCACGGCGCGGCCGGCTCTGTTCAATCAGGTGCCATGAAGCCAGACTGTGCGAACGCGGCCGACCTGCTATAGGTCAAACATCGCGCACGCGAAGTTTAAATATCAAGACAAGTGTTTGAAATTGATTGAGAAAGCTATGCTGGGGCGATTTCACGAAAATGAAAAGTTGCCAGCTTTTATTGACCAGAAATTCAGCAGAACAGATTATATCGGCGGAGAACGTAAGGACGGGAATGGATAAGGCGGTCGGCCATATTGACGCGGGCGGCGGGATCAATCCCGGCGATGTGCTGCTTGTCCGTGAAAGCGGGCTGCTGGCGGCCTCGTGGTATCTCGGTCGTGAGCCTGATCTGGCGCGCCAGGGGATCGACCCTGCTGTGCATTTCTGCACGATCGGCTGGCGCCGCAACCGCAACCCCAACCCGTATTTCGATACCGGCTATTATCTCGCGACGAATCCGGATGTTGCCGGCGCCGGACTGAACCCGCTGGTGCATTATATCAACCATGGTGACGATGAGGGGCGCGCCCCGTCGCCGCATTTCCACACCGGTTGGTATCGCGAGCATTACGGCATTCAGCCGGGCACCAACTGCCTTGCGCATTTTCTCAGCCGGCGCCTGACCGGTGCGGTTAACCCGGTGCCGCTCTTCAACGGTGCCTTTTATCTGGAAACCTACCCCGATGTGGCCGCCGCTCAGAATGATCCGTTCGAGCATTTTCTGACCCACGGCTATCTTGAAGCCCGCAACCCGGCACCTGGTTTCGACACAAAATTCTATCTTGCCCGCTACCGCAGCGAATTGCGCGACCAGAACCCGCTTTTGCATTATCTGGCCAATCGTCATCGCGGCACCTATCACGCAATACGCCCCGAGCATGAACGCTTGCTGCCCGGCGCGGTGAAACATGCCACGAGGCCATCGGCGGATTTTGAAGAATTCAGGCCGATCCCGCAGGCGGCTCAAAAACGCGCGAAATTACTGGCTTATTATCTGCCGCAATTCCATCCGATTGCCGAGAATGATTCATGGTGGGGTAAGGGCTTTACCGACTGGGTTAATCTGGCACGCGCGTTGCCGCGCTTCGTCGGCCATTATCTGCCCCGGGTGCCGCGCGATCTGGGGTTTTATTCGCTTGATGATCCACGTACCTTGCGGCGGCAGATCGATATGGCCAAAGGCGCAGGCCTCGGCGGATTCATATTCTATTTCTATTGGTTCAATGGCAGGCGCCTGCTCGAAGGGCCATTGCAACAATTACTCGATGACCCGACTCTGAATTTCCCATTTTGCCTGATGTGGGCGAACGAAAACTGGACACGCCGATGGGACGGGCTGGAGCGCGAGGTGCTATTGGCCCAGGAATACCGGCTGGAGGATGACGAAGCGCTCGTCGATTGTTTTGCCAGCTATTTCCGAGACGAGCGCTATATCCGTCTGCAGGGACGGCCGCTGCTGATGGTCTATCGCGCCTCAGTGGTGCCTAATTCGCAGGAGACCGTGGCACGCTGGCGGCAACTATTCGACGAACGACACGACGAGAACCCGATTTTCGTGATGGCGCAAAGTTTCGGCGATATCGATCCGGCGGTGCACGGCATGGAAAGTGCCATCGAATTTCCCCCCCATAAACTCGTCGTTAACATGACCAAGATCAATGACCGGCTGGATATTCTCGATCCTGATTTCGATGCCGATGTCTATGAATATGACGAGATGATCGCGGAATCCCTCAACGAGCCGCCACCGGCCTTTCCGCTGATCAAAACCCTCACT
>NCAP01000055.1 GCA_002255495.1 Rhodospirillales bacterium 20-60-12
TCGCAAAACTAACCGCATGAGGGGGAGCGCCGGCAACCGAAACCCATTGCCACCATCGTCAAATGGCGCTGGAAAAATTACCAGGACAGGCTCCTAGAGTGTTTTTCATCGGGTGAAAAACACTCTAGATCGATATGCGTTCGTGTAGCGTCGGCAAGCCGCAGCCCGATCAAAATGGGCCGCGTGAAGAAAAATCGTTACAAGATTCCAACCCCGTGTGGAGTGCCGCATCATGACGCTGATCGCCTACCAATCCTTCAATTCAAATTCCGCCAACGAGCATGATCTCTCATCCATCGCGATGCAGACCTATACGCTCGATACCAACCGGCATGTCACGCAGTTGGGCCACAAGGCGCTGGTATTGCCTTATATTCCGGGCAACCTCGCAGCGCCCGTCGAAGGGCCCGCGGCCTTGGTGCCGATCGGGGCTTTAGGCGAAAAGCCGGCGAAAGAGAAAAAATCCGGCAAGCGCAAGCGTGACGACAGCAACGATGGCGATGATGAAATGCCGGCGAAAGCGTCAAAAATCGGCGCTCATTCCGCACTCGTCGTCGGCTCTCAGATCGCGCTGGCCTGGCAGAATTTTCAACGCGAATTCGGCAAAATGCCGGGCATCATGGTGTGCGGCGAACTCGATAGCTCGCACACCGATTTCAGCAGCATGGTCATCGATGGTGATATAACCCAAACCCCGCTGCCGTCCAAAAAAGCCTGCCAATCCTTCACGGCTTACACGCGCAATACAATTGCCTCGACCCTGCTGGGCCAGGGCGAAGGCTATGCGGTCTATAGCGTTGCCAATCTGAATGTGGTGTTCGTGCACGTGCCCAATGCGATTTGTAAAAAGGACGAGAAGGTGATTTCGTTCTACAAGAATATTGCGCAGACCGTTCTAAGTGCCGGCAAAGTCATCCATCTGGTGATCGGCGATACGAATCAGGGATCGCCCGATTTCACCACGAACACGCTCAATAGCGCGTTCCAGACGGACGCCTATAAAAGCGCATTGAAAGGGCGGAATGTCCGAAAAATTGACAATTGGCAGGTGAGCGAACGCGGCACGAACAGTACGGGGAAATCGCTTTACGACGTCGCGGTCTATCGCTCCGATGTGGTCGAGATCATCAAGGATGTTGCGTATCTATCACAATCTTCCAGTGCGACGACAATCACCGATCATTGCGGACTCGCAATCGATATTGACCTTAAGAAAGGCAGCTAACGCCGGCAATAAATTGCTTTGCGTCATTCCATAGCGAACAGCCCCGCGATTATCCGATGACCGATGAAGCGTCGGATGGGTGAGCGCAGCGTCGCCCATCTAAAGCGTGATGCGTTGACACGCATCACGCTCCAGAATCCGGCCGGTCAGATCATCCGGCCTTCGCCAAATGTCGGAACATATTCTGCCGCGCTGCCTCGTCCATTTCGGTTTTGAAGGTGTGCCGGTCCTTGATCGCGGTTGCGCGCATGGCGGCGGGGCGCGCACTCACCTCGTCAAGCAGCCGTTTCACATGCGGCAATTTGCTCCAGATATTGTCGTCCCCCGTCACGAACGGCACCATCCGCGCCCAGCCCCACACATCCATGTCAACGATCGTGTAGTCATCACCCAGCATATAATGATGTTTCGCCAGCCGCTCATTGATGATGCCCCAATGCCGTTCCGCCTCGAACGCGTAGCGGGTCAGCGCGTAATCCTTGGGTTCAGGCGCAAAATGCCGGAAATGCACCGCCTGGCCGGAATAGGGCCCGATGCCGGTCGCCACAAACATCAGCCAGGAGAGCATCTCACCGCGCGCAGCCGGGGTGTCGGCGGCCAGGAACTTGCCCGTCTTTTCAGCAAGATAGAGCAAAATCGCATTGCTGTCGAAAACCACCGCCTCCCCGTCCACGATGCAGGGCACCTTGTTGTTGTGGTTCAGTGCCGCATAATCCGGCGCGAACTGGTCCCCCTTGCGGGTATCAACCGGGATGGCCTCATAAGGCAGCGCCAACTCCTCAAGAAGCAAGGCCACCTTCATCGGATTGGGCGCCAGACTATAGTAAAATTTGATCATCTCATGGATCTCCCCGTTGAGCTGCGCACATGGTGTCCGAGACCGCCGCAGGCAAGGTGCCGGGCCTGCTGTTGCAGGCTACGTGCCGCCGCCTGCGGCCAGCTCACCCCCAGGAATTTTACGCAATCGTGCCTTGCCGGTGGCGGGGCTTTCCCCGCATGGCTAATTGCCGGACAATGGCATGAATGATGACCGAACAAGCCGACGATGAAATATCCCTGACCCCAGCCAAAATGCGGCTCACCGCTTTGATCGTGGCGTCCGCCTTGTTCATGCAGAATATCGACTCCACCGTCATCGCGACCGCTCTGCCCGCCATGGCGAAAACCTTCCATGCCGACCCGCTGCATATGAGTGTGGCCCTGACATCGTATTTGCTCAGCCTCGCGGTCTTCATCCCCGCCAGCGGCTGGTTTGCCGACAAATTCGGCGCGCGCACCGTGTTTCGCGCCGCCATCGCGCTCTTCACCATCGGCTCTGTCCTGTGCGGCTTCTCCACCTCGCTCGGCGCCCTGGTCGCCTCACGCATCCTGCAGGGCATCGGCGGCGCCATGATGGTGCCGGTCGGGCGCCTGCTGCTGCTGCGCTCGGTGCGCAAAACCGACATGATCGCCGCCACCTCCTGGCTCACCATGCCCGCGCTGATCGGCCCGATCGTCGGCCCGCCCCTGGGTGGATTGATCGTCACCTACGCCTCCTGGCCCTGGATATTCGATATCAACGTCCCCATCGGCGTCATCGGCATTCTCGCCGTGACCTGGTTCATCGAGGATGTCCGCGACCCCATCGCCGCCGGCCGGCTCGATCTCGGGGGCCTCGCTTATAGCGGCTTCGCCATGGCTGCCTTGATGATCGCCATCGAGACGGTCGGGCGCAGCCTTCTGCCTCTTTGGGCAACCATAGCCGCCTTCGCCGGCGGGTTGCTCGCCTGCCTGCTCTATGCCCGCCATGCCAAGCGGGTCGATCATCCGGTGCTCGATTTCACCCTGATGCGCATCCCCACATTCGCCAATTCGGTCATTGCCGGGTCGTTCTTTCGGGTGGCGGTCGGGGCCACGCCCTTTTTGCTGCCCTTGATGCTGCAACTGGATTTCGGCAAATCCGCTGCGGCCAGCGGCTCGATCACCTTTACCGCCGCCATCGGCGCCCTCGCCCTCAAGCCGCTGGCCCTGCCGCTGCTCCGCCGATTTGGGTTTCGCAGCACCATGATCTGGACGGCCATCGGCGCCAGCCTGTTCACCGTCGCCTGCGCCGCCTTCCGCCCCTTCTGGCCGATCATCTGGCTCGATGCGGTGCTGCTGATCGGCGGCATTTTCCGCTCGCTGCAATTCACCGCCTACAACACCATCGCCTATGCCGATATTCCCCGTGCGCGCATGTCCGCGGCCACCAGCCTTTATTCCACCATGCAGCAAATCACCCTCACGCTCGGAGTTGCCATCGGTGCTGCCGCCCTCGAATTCAGCACCAGCCTCAGCCGGCACATCCAGCCCAGCCTCAATGATTTTTCTGTCGCCTTCGTCGTCGTCGGGCTGATCGGCGCTGTCGCCATCCCGGTCTGCTGGCGTTTACACGAAGATGCCGGCGAAGAGCTCAGCGGCCATCACCCGATCCCCCCGCATCATTGATGCGTTTCGCTTTGCCGCAAAAACCCGTATGACCCGCCCCCTGAGCGGAGCGAAATGCTCCCTGAGCGGAGCGACATAATGGCTGAGCCGACAACCTGGATCCTGATGCGCCGGCTATGGCGCGAGCATATTCATGTCTATCGCGGGCGTGTTGCTTTGATCATCCTTGCCACTCTGGTGATGTCCGGCGCCACCGCGCTTTATCCGGCGCTGATCGATCGCGCGTTCACCATGTTCGCCAATCGTGACGCCCGAATTTTATACCAGGTGCCGATGATCGTGTTCATCGTCACATTGATCAAGGCGCTGGCGCAATATTTCCAAACCGTGCTGACCCAGCAGGTCAATCTGCTGATCATCCGGCGCCTGCAAACCGCGATGTTCGGGCATCTCACCACCGTATCGCTCAGCCGGATCGAGCGCGAAACGCCCGCCGCCCTGGCCGCGCGCTTCACCACCGATGCCACCGTCATCCGCGAGGCCATGGCGCGCGCGGTGAACGGCATCGCCGATGCGCTCACCCTGGTCGGGCTCGTCATCACCATGGTCTCCATCGACTGGACGCTGAGCCTCATCGCCCTGGTGCTCTATCCGCTGGCCGGTATTCCGGTGCAGCGGATTGGCCAGCGGATCCGCCGGGCCTCGGGCGGCATGCAGGAGCGAATGGGCGAGGCCGCATCGATCCTGAACGAAAGCTTCGCCCAGGCCCGCACCGTGCGGGTCTATGGCCTGGAAGCGATCGAAAAATCGCGCGCCGAAGCCGCCTTCGCGGCTCTCTACGCCGCTCTGATGCGCATGATGCGCGGCCGCGCCCGGCTTGATCCGATGCTCGAAGTCCTCGGTGGCTCGGCGGTCGCTCTGGTGATCGGTTTTGCCGGCTACCGCAACGCCATCGGCGCCTCCGGCTTGGGCAATTTTACCGGCTTCATCGCCGCCTTGCTGATCGCCTCCCGCCCGCTGCGCGCCTTGGGCTCGATGAACGCGGCCTTGCAGGAAGGCATGGCGGGCCTCGCGCGCGTCTTCGCGGTCATCGATGAGCCGGCCACCATCAGCGATGTGCAAGCAGCCCATGCCCTGCCGGCCGGCCCCGGCCTGGTCGAGTTCCGCGACGTCAAATTCATCTATCCTGATGGGCGCGTTGGCATCGAATCGCTGTCCTTCACCGCCGAACCCGGCCAGATGCTGGCGCTGGTCGGCGCCTCGGGCGCCGGCAAATCAACCGCCCTTGCCTTGATCCCGCGGCTTTATGATCCGACCAGCGGCACCATTTCCATCGATGGCGCGGATATCAAATCGGTCTCGCTCGCCTCGCTGCGGTCAGCCATTGCCTATGT
Source organism: Rhodospirillales bacterium 20-60-12 (assembly GCA_002255495.1). GTDB lineage: Bacteria > Pseudomonadota > Alphaproteobacteria > Acetobacterales > Acetobacteraceae > 20-60-12. Next base: position 5,026 of record NCAP01000055.1, read on the forward strand.
CGGGCAGGATTCCCTGCTGTTCGACGATTCCGTGCGGCGCAACATCGCCCTCGGCCGGCCCGACGCGCCGCAAGCCGATATCGAAGCCGCCGCCGATGCCGCTGCCGCCGGATTCGTCCGCACTTTGCCCGAAGGGTTCGAAACCAGGGTCGGCGTGAACGGCCAGCGCCTGTCCGGCGGCCAGCGCCAGCGCGTGGCTCTCGCCCGCGCGCTGCTGCGCGATCCGCGGATCTTGCTGCTCGACGAAGCCACCAGCGCGCTCGATGCCGAAAGCGAGGCGGCGGTGCAGGACGCTCTAACCCGCCTGCGCCTCCGGCGCACCACCATCGTCGTGGCGCACCGGCTTTCCACCGTCCGCGACGCCGATCTGATCATTGTCATCGCCGACGGGCGGGTTGTTGAAACCGGCACCCATGAAAGCCTGCTGGCCAAAAACGGCCCGTTCGCCCGGCTGGTCAAAGCCCAGGCGCTGATGTGACGAGGGGGCGTGATAACGCATCACGCTTCAGATGAATTTTGCCCTAAGCCTGATTGAGGTCGAGCAATTCCTTGCGGATCTTCCGGCCGCGTAACACTTTATCCTCGATATAGCCAGCATCGCCCCATCGCACCGCGCGCGCCATGGCCTGCGCATCCTCGGTGAAGCGCGCCAGCATCTCCAGCAGCGCCTCGCGGTTATTGAGGAAAATATCCCGCCACATCACCGGGTCCGAGGCGGCAATGCGGGTGAAATCGCGAAAGCCGGAAGCGGCGAATTGCAGCACTTCCTGGCGGGTTTCATCGGCCAGATCATCGGCGGTGCCGCAAATGGTAAACGCGATCAGATGCGGCAAATGTGAAACAATCGCCACCACCCGGTCATGATGGGCGGCATCCATCACGCTCACCATGGCACCGCAACGCTGCCAGAATAATTTCAGTTTGGCGATGGCCGCCGGATCGGAGCCCGCAACCGGCGTCAGCAGGCACCAGCGATTTTGGAACAATTCCACGAAGCCCGCGTCAGGGCCGGAGAATTCGGTGCCCGCCATCGGGTGGCCGGGGATGAAATGCACGCCTTCGGGCACGAACGGGCCAACATCGCGAACCACCGATTGCTTGGTGGAGCCGACATCGGTGAGTATGGCACCCGGCGCCAGATGCGGCCCGATCCGGGCGGCCAACGCCGCATAGGCACCAACCGGCGCACACAGGATCACGCAATCCGCACCCTCGACCGCCCGCGCCGGGTCGCTCTCATACTCATCGGCCAGATCCAGCACCCGGGCGCGGTCCAAGGTTTCAGCCGTGCGGGCATTCACCACCACGCGCCGCGCCAGCGTGCCCTTGGCGCGCGCGATGCGCGCCAGCGACGAGCCGATCAGCCCGACGCCGATGAGCGCCAGCCGGTCGAATAATGGTTCCTGGTCAAGCATCTCAGACATTCTGTGCCGCAAAAGCAGCAAGCCCGTCGGCCACCATGTCGCATTCCTCGTCGGTGCCGATCGTGATCCTCAGGCAAGCGGGCAGGCCATAGGATTTCACCGGCCGGACAATGATGCCGCGCGCGCGCAGGGCCTCGTCAGCCGCCTGGGCCTGGGCTTCGGTGCCAAAATCGGCCAGCAGGAAATTGCATTCGCCGTCATGAACCCGCACGCCCAGCGCCCGCAGCTGGCCGGCCAATTTGGCCTTGGCCCGGCTGTTATGCGCGCGCAACCGCTCGACCCAGCCCGGTTCGGCCAGGGCCGCGATGCCTGCGGCGGCGGCGGCGGCATTGACATTGAACGGCCCGCGCAGCCGGTTCAGCACATCGATAATCGCAGGCGGCGCATAGGCCCAACCCAGCCGGGCGCCGCCCAGACCGTAAATTTTACTAAAAGTCCGGGTCATCACCGTATTCTCGCCCTCATCCACCAACGCCGCACCCGGATCGTAATCAGCGCGCGTGACATATTCGGCGTAGGCCGCATCGAGCACCAGCAGCACATCAGCCGGCAGGCCGGCCCGCAAGCGCCTGACTTCGCCAGCGGGTAGCAGCGTGCCGGTCGGGTTGTTCGGGTTGGCCAGGCACAGAATGCGGGTGTCCGGCGAGACCAAAGCCAACATGGCATCGACATCGGCGCATAAATCGCGCTCTGCGGCCTTGCGCACTTTGATGCCGGCCAGTTTCGCGGCGATTTCATAAATCGAGAACCCATGGGCACTCATGATCAACTCACTGCCCGGCTCGCCATAAGCCTGGATCAGCAAAATCAGCAATTCATCCGAACCGTTGCCGCAGACAATCTGCGCCGGGTTCAGCCCAAACGCCCGGCCGATCGCCTGGCGCAGCAAAACCGCCCCGCCATCGGGATAGACATGGATATGGGCGGCGGCTTCGGCCAAAGCCGCCCGCGCGCCGGGCGACGCGCCGAATGCGCCTTCATTGGAGGATAATTTGATCACCCGATTGACGCCGGCGATTTTACTTTCGCCGCCGACATAGGGTGCAATGGAAAAAATGGCCGCGCGCGGCCGTGGTGAGGCGCTCATGAACCCAATCTCATGGCGCAACCGGTATCGCGTAGCTGCCCAGAACCACAGGCTTCGTGGTGGTGCCGGTGATCGCCGCAAGCCTCGCATCGTCCTCGGTCACAAGCCCGTCCACTTCCACCAGGGCCAGCACGGTCTCGCGCGCGGCGTCGCGCTTGAGCAAAATCGGCCCCGGGGCGAAGCCGGCATGATTCATCAATGTGCCGATTTTTGCCCGGCTGATCTCGGCTTCCGTCTCAATGCCGATCAGGCTGCGATCCGCACCCGAAGCATCGGGTTGCAAGGCAGCCACAACATAGGCCTCGCCCTGCGGCGTGCCCTCAACCCGGCGGCCCCAGAACGGCAATTTGCCGATAATCGACAGGCGCGGCGCACTGCCATGCATCAGCCCGACCCACCAGGCCGAAGCCGTATCATCCTCTTCCGAGGGCATCGGCAGAACCGCCGCCTGGGCGGCATTGGTGGCAAGGTCAGCCAAGGCCTGGGCCGGCGTGCGATGCCGCCTGATCGGCGTCAGCGGGCCGAAATGTTCGCGCGCGATAGAGGGCAATTCAGCAGCGCTCCCGCCATCGCACACGGCAATCACCAGCCCGCCCTCGATGACCAGGGCGGCTGCGAACAGCTCGCGCCAGATGCGAATAATCGCCTGCGGCGCCATCGCACCCTGATGCCGCGCCAGCAGGCGCCGCAATATCACGGCCTCCCGGCCGGGGCGGATTTTAACGCCCACTTTGCCGCCTTCACGGGCCACCCGCTCGACGGTGACGGCACGATGCATCAGCAGATCATGCAACGCATCGTCGATCGCATCGATGCGCGCGCGCAAGGCGTTCAGAGATTCGGCTTGGTCGGTTGCGGCTTCTGGCATTGCGGGGTGCGACACTTCACAAGATGGGGCAAGGCTCGAGTGATACATGCTGCATGTGCTAGTGGGAAGGTCATCTTGCGGGCTTTGCGCGGCGGGCGCATATCGGCGCCGCCATGGACCAAGCGCCCCCTCTGCCCGAGATCAATCATCAAAGCGTCCTCATCGAAGGCGGGCTGGCGCTCGATTGCGGCGTTCACCTGCGGCAATTGGTCGTTGCGTATCGGACATATGGCACATTGAACGCAGCGCGCAGCAACGCCGTTCTGATCTGCCATGCACTCACCGGGGATCAATATGTCGCCGAAACCCACCCGGTTTCGGGCAAGCCGGGCTGGTGGGGTGAAATGGTCGGGCCGGGCAAGCCGGTCGATACCGACAAATATTTCGTCATCTGCGCCAATGTGCTGGGCGGCTGCATGGGCAGCACAGGCCCGCGCAGCCCGCATGATGATCGCCCCGGCGAACCCTGGGGCATCGAATTTCCCCCCGTCACCATCCCCGACATGGTGCGCGCGCAGAAAAAACTGATCGACCATCTCGGCATCGAGCGCTTATTCGCCGTCGTCGGCGGCTCCATGGGCGGCATGCAGGTGCTCGCCTGGGCAGCGCTCTATCCCGCCCATGTCTTTGCCGCCGTGCCGGTGGCCGCCGCCGCGTTTCATTCGGCGCAGAACATCGCCTTCCATGAAGTCGGCCGGCAGGCGATTTTCGCCGACCCGGATTTTCACGCCGGCCGCTATTGGCAGCATGAAGCCATCCCCGCCCGCGGCCTCGCGGTGGCACGCATGACCGCGCATATCACCTATCTCTCCGAAGCCGCCTTGAGCCGTAAATTCGGCCGCAAATTGCGCGGGGCGGATAGCCTGACCTGGTTTGGCGACCGTTTCGAGGTCGAAAGCTATCTCGAACATCAAGGCTCGAGCTTCGTCCGCCGCTTCGATGCGAATTCCTATCTCACGATCACCAGGGCGATGGATTTTTTCGATCTCGCAGCCGATCATGGCGGGGTTCTGGCCGAAGCGTTTCGCGGCACCAAAACCCGCTTCCTGCTGGTCTCCTTCAGTTCCGACTGGCTGTTTCCCACCGCGCAATGCCGGGCCATCGCGCGCGCCCTCAATCACGTCGCGGCCAATGTGAGTTTCGTGGAAATCGACAGCGACAAAGGCCATGACGCGTTTTTGCTCGACGAGCCGGATTTCACCCGCACCATGCGCGGCTTTCTGGCCGGCGCCGCTGAAGCCGCGGGCCTGACATGACCAGCGACACCCCGGTTCGCTATGTCGCCAAAAATATGCGCCTGGATTTGACGCTGATCGCCGGCATGATCGCCCCGCGCAGCCGGGTGCTCGATATCGGCTGCGGCGATGGGTTGCTGATCGATCATTTGTTCCGCACCAAAGGCTGCGACGCCCGCGGCATCGAAATCGACATGGCCGAAGTCACCCGCGCCGTCACCCACGGCCTGCCGGTGATGCAGGGCGACGCCGATGACGATCTGGCAACCTACCCCGATGCCGCGTTCGATTACGTCGTGCTCTCGCGCACCTTGCAGGCGGTCGAACGGCCGCGCGAGGTGCTGCGCCAAATGCTGCGCATTTCCACCCGGGCGATCGTCAGTTTCCCCAATTTCGGCCATTGGCAGGTGCGCAGCCAATTATTGCTCAGCGGCAGAATGCCCATGACCCCCGCCTGGCACCGCATGTGGTACGAAACCCCGAACATCCATCCGTGCACCATCAGCGATTTTTTCGCCCTTTGCGCGGCCGATGGCTACCGGGTTGAACAATGGCTGGCGGTCGATGAAGCCGGCCGCCGCGCGCCCTGGCGCCGCTCCCGCCGCATGGCCAATTTATTCGGCGAGCAAGGCTTGTTTCTGCTGCGCCGGGATTGATCTGCCGGGCCGATAAGCCTGCCATGCTCTTCCGTCGGGCCGGTCGGTTCCATATAAGCCGGGCATGAGCGGCGTTTCGGATGACACAGCCTTTGTAAAAATGCACGGCGCGGGGAATGATTTCGTCGTGCTGGACGCGCGCGCGGGCACACTCGGCCTGACCAAGCCGGCCGCCCGCCTGATCGCCGATCGCCGCCTCGGCATTGGTTGCGATCAGATCATCATCATCGAACCCGACCCCGAGGCCGATGCCTTTATGCGGATTTTGAACGCCGATGGCTCCGAATCCGGCGCCTGCGGCAACGCCACGCGCTGTGTCGCCGCCTTGCTGGCCGAGGAAACCGGCCGTCGCAGGCTGGTCATTCGCACGGCGGCCGGGTTGCTGCCGGCGGAAATCCAAGGCCCCGGCCTGGTCGAGGTGGATATGGGGCCGCCCGGCCTCGCCTGGGGCGATATTCCGCTCGCCGGACCCGCCGATACCCTGCATCTGCGCCTGGCGATGGGGCCGGTGGAAAATCCCGCCGCCTGTTCCATGGGCAATCCGCACGCCACCTATTTTGTCGATGATCTGGCGCATCTGCCCATCGAAACTCTGGGCCCGGCGCTCGAGCGGGCGCATATTTTCCCCGAACGGGCAAATATCGGCTTCGCGCAGATCATCGGCCCCGACCAAATCCGCCTGCGCGTGTGGGAACGCGGCGCCGGCCTCACTTTGGCCTGCGGTTCGGGCGCTTGTGCGGCCTTGGTCAACGCCCATCGCCGGGGCCTTGTCGGCCGCTCTGCGGCTGTGCAGATGGATGGCGGTAATCTGCGCATCCATTGGCGGCAGGCCGATCATCATGTTCTCATGGCAGGCCCGGTGGCACGGGTCTTCAATGGTCGGATCGACCCCGAGATCTGGCTGGCATGAGCCTCGATATCCGCACCTTCGGCTGCCGGCTGAACATGTTCGAAAGCGAGGTCATGCGCGGCCATGCCGAGGCTGCAAACCTCGCCGACGCGATCATCGTCAACACCTGCGCCGTCACCGCCGAGGCCGAGCGCCAGGCCCGCCAATCGATCCGCCGCGCCCACCGCGAACGCCCCGATGCGCCGATCATCGTCACCGGCTGCGCCGCCCAGATCAACCCCGATGGCTGGGCCAGCCTGCCCGGCGTCACCCGGGTGCTGGGCAATCAGGAAAAACTCACCGCCGAGGCCTGGACCAGCACCCGGCCGATCCTCGTTGCCGACATCATGACCGCGCGTCAGACGGCGTCGCATCTGATCGATGGCTTTGGCAGCCGCACCCGCGCTTTCATCGAAATCCAGCAAGGCTGCGATCATCGCTGCACCTTCTGCATCATCCCCTTCGGCCGCGGGCCGAGCCGCTCCATCCCGATGGGGGCGGTGGCGGCGCAACTACGCGCTCTGGTGGCGCGCGGCTATCACGAAGCGGTCCTCACCGGCGTGGATCTGACCAGCTATGGCGCGGACCTGCCCGCTGCGCCCAAGCTCGGCCAGTTGGTCCGCCGGCTATTGGCCGCCGTGCCGGAATTGCCGCGCCTGCGGCTGTCCTCGATCGACCCGGCAGAAATCGATGACGATCTATGGCAAGCCATCGCCGAGGAGAAGCGCCTCATGCCGCATTTGCACCTCTCGGTTCAGGCCGGCAATGACATGATCCTCAAGCGCATGAAGCGCCGCCACTCCCGCGCCCAGGTGATCGAGGCCGCCCATAAAGCCCGCGCATTGCGGCCGGACCTTGCGTTGGGTGCGGATCTGATCGCCGGCTTTCCAACCGAGGACGACGCGATGTTCGCCGACACGCTCGCTTTGATCGATGAAGCACAATTGGATTTCCTGCATGTATTCCCCTTCAGCGCGCGCGCAGGCACCCCGGCGGCACGAATGCCGCAACTGCCCATGCCGGTCCGCCGGGTGCGGGCGGCGCAATTGCGAGCAGCCGGCGCGCTGGCGGCCGCACGGCATTATCACGGCCAGATCGGCCGGCGCATCTCGGTGCTGGCCGAACGCGATGTCTCTGGCCATGCCGCCGATTTTTCACCCGTGCGCCTGAACATACCGGTCGCCCCCGGTGCTCTGATCGAGGCGATCGTCACCGGCGCCGATGAAGCCGGGCTCATCGCGGAGAGGCTCTAGAACATGGCACTCCCCGGCTTCCTGACCCGCCTGAAATCGGGTCTCTCCCGCAGCGCGCAGAAATTGTCATCGGGCATTACCGACACATTCACCAAGCGCAAACTCGATGACGAGGCGCTGGAGGAGTTGGAGGAGATGCTGATCGGTGCGGATCTGGGCCCGGCGGTCGCGGCGAAAGTGATCAAGTCCTTCCGCCGCACGCGCTTTGGCAAGGATATTTCCGCCCCCGAAATCCGCGAGGCCTTGGCCGGTGAACTCAGCGCCATCCTCGCCCCGGTGGCCATCCCCCTGATCATCCCGGAGCCGGCGGGCGGGGCAAAAAAGCCCTTCACCATCCTGATGGTCGGGGTGAACGGCACCGGTAAAACCACCACCATCGGCAAACTGGCTCAGCTTTATAAGGAGCAAGGCCACACGATCATGCTGGCGGCGGGCGATACGTTCCGCGCCGCGGCAGTCGAGCAATTGCAAGTCTGGGGTGAGCGGGCAGGGGCGCGGGTGATCACCGCACCGGCGAATTCGGATTCTGCGGGCCTGGCTTATAATGCGCTCTCTCAGGCCACCGAGGCGCAGGCCGATATATTGCTCATCGATACCGCCGGCCGCCTGCACAACAAAACCGAATTGATGGAGGAATTGCGCAAGATCATCCGCGTCATCCGCAAGCTCGATGCAACCGCGCCGCATGCCATCATCCTGACTTTGGACGCCACGACCGGCCAGAACGCCATCAGCCAGGTGCGCACCTTCAAGGACATGGTCGAATTATCCGGTCTGATCGTCACCAAGCTCGATGGCAGCGCCCGGGCGGGGATTGTCGTGGCGTTGGCCGAGGCGTTCGGCCTGCCGATCCATGCGGTCGGTGTGGGCGAACAAGCCGCCGATCTGCGCCCGTTCGACGCCCATGAATTCGCCCGTTCGCTGGTCGGTGCATAGAAGCCGGTGGCCTGCTCGAGGGGCAGGTGGGTTGCCCGCACCCGGCGGATGGGCTAGCACCCCCTCGCTTCAGACAGTCTGACAATGGCCGGCATAAACGATCGGCTGGATCAATATTGGTTTGGATGGAGTCACTTGGCTCCAGCTAAACCAATGAAATTGATCGGAAAAATACGGCTAGAGCGGGTGCGTGATAACGCATCAAGCTCTAGATCAATATTGGTTTGGATGGAGTCACTTGGCTCCAACTAAACCAATGAAATTGATCGGAAAAATACGGCTAGAGCGGGTGCGTGATCACGCATCAAGCTCTGGTATATCATCGACAGGCTAAATGGCTCTCAGCTGCCACGAAATTGACGGGGTAACATGAACATACATGAATATCAGGGCAAGGAATTGCTCAAAACATTCGGTGTCGCGGTCCTCGAGGGCCATGTCGCCTGGAGCCCCGAAGAAGCGGTCGAGGGGGCAAAAAAACTCCCCGGGCCGGTCTATGTGGTCAAATCTCAAATCCATGCCGGCGGCCGTGGCGCCGGGCATTTCAAGGAAGACCCGCAGGGCAAAGGCGGCGTGCGCATCGCCAAATCGCTCGACGAGGTCAGAGCCGCCGCCGAGGCCATGCTCGGCCACACACTCGTCACCAAGCAGACCGGTCCAGCCGGGCGCGTCGTCCGCCGGGTGTATGTTGAAGCAGGCTGCGACATCAAGCGTGAACTCTATCTCTCATTGCTGGTCGATCGTTCGGTCAGCCGCGTGGTGATCATGGCCTCCACCGAAGGCGGCATGGAAATCGAAGAGGTCGCCGAGCATCACCCGGAAAAAATCCTCCATGTCGATGTCGATCCGGCATCGGGCATTTCCGGCTTCCACGCCCGCAAGCTGGCCTACGGGCTCGGCCTTGAAGGCAAACAGATCGGCGCGTTCAGCAAATTCGTCGCCGCGATGTATGAAGCCTTCATCAAGCTCGATTGCGCGATCGTCGAAATCAACCCGCTGGTTGTCACCGGCGCCGGTGACATTGTGGCACTCGATGCCAAAGTCAGCTTTGACGATAATGCCCTCTACCGGCACCCGGCTTTGGAAAAACTGCGCGACGAGGCAGAGGAAGACCCGAAAGAACTCGAAGCCGCCAAGCACAGCCTCAATTATGTCGCCCTCGACGGCTCAATCGGCTGCATGGTCAATGGCGCGGGCCTAGCCATGGCGACGATGGATATCATCAAGCTCTACGGCTCCTCGCCGGCCAATTTCCTCGATGTCGGCGGCGGCGCGACCAAGGAACGTGTTACCGCGGCCTTCAAAATCATTCTGTCGGATAAGAATGTCGAAGGTATTTTGGTGAATATTTTCGGCGGCATCATGCGCTGCGACGTGATCGCCGAAGGTGTGGTGGCGGCAGCGCGCGAAGTGTCGCTCTCGGTGCCGCTGGTGGTGCGCCTTGAAGGCACCAATGTGCAGCTCGGCAAGGATATCATGGCGCGTTCGGGCCTGCCGATCATCTCTGCGGATAATCTCGCGGATGCCGCCGAAAAGATCGTCAAAGCCGTGAAGGAGGCCGCATAATGGCAATTCTCGTCAGCACTGAAACCCGCGTCATCACCCAGGGGTTCACCGGTGCCCAGGGCACCTTCCATTCCGAGCAGGCCATCGCCTACGGCACCAAGGTCATGGGCGGCGTCACCCCCGGCAAAGGCGGCACCCGCCATCTGGATTTGCCCGTGTTCGACACGGTGGCCGAAGCCCGCTTCGCGACGCAGGCAAATGCCAGCGCCATTTACGTGCCCCCGCCATTTGCGGCGGATGCCATTCTGGAAGCGATCGATGCCGGGATCGAGCTGATCGTCTGCATCACCGAAGGCATCCCCGTGCTGGACATGGTGCGGGTCAAACGCGCGCTCTCGGGCACCAAATCCATCCTGGTCGGCCCCAACTGCCCCGGCGTCATCACCCCCGATGCCTGCAAAATAGGCATCATGCCCGGCCATATCCACAGGCGCGGCAAAATCGGCATTGTCTCCCGCTCGGGCACATTGACCTATGAGGCGGTGGCCCAAACCACATCCGCCGGCCTTGGCCAATCCACTTGCGTGGGCATCGGCGGCGATCCGGTCAAAGGGCTCGATTTCATCGAAGTGCTGGATCTATTCCTGCATGACGAGGAAACCCAGGCGATCATCATGATCGGCGAAATCGGCGGTCAGAGCGAGATCGATGCGGCTGAATTCCTCAACCGCCACAAAATCAAAAAGCCGATTGTCGGCTTCATCGCCGGCGTCACCGCCCCGCCGGGCCGCCGTATGGGCCATGCCGGTGCGGTGATCAGCGGCGGCAAGGATACCGCCCAGGCCAAAATCGCCGCCATGACGGAGGCGGGCATTCATGTCGCCGAAAGCCCTGCGGCTCTGGGCAGCACCATGATCAAGGCTTTGCAGGATTAGGCGCAGCCAGGACCGACGGGCAGGTTGATTATGACCAGATTGCGGCGCTTCATGCAGTCACGGCAACCCTGCCCGGTCAAACCAATGTTTCAAAAGGCGGCCTGGGGGGTTATTCCCCCGGCCGCCTTTGCTTTATCTGAAACTCCGGATAAGTTTTTCTAAAGGATACGCATGATGGCTGGTGTCGATCTGCTTGCAACCGCAATGAATGGTGGCAATGCCGCATTCATCGCCGATCTCTACGCGAAATGGGTGGGTGAGCCCGGCAGCGTCGACCCTGATTTTGCCAGCCTGTTCGCCGCACTCAACGATGAGGCCAAATCGGTGCTCACCGACGCCATGGGCGCCAGTTGGGCGCCCCGGCCGATCGGCTTTGAAGCCCCCCCGCCCCCTGCGGTCCTGCCGGCCAAATCCGCCGCCGCACCCACCGGCAATGACCGCGCCGCGACCCTTGATTCCGTCCGCGCGCTGATGCTGATCCGCGCTTATCGGGTCCGTGGCCATCTGGAAGCCGATCTTGACCCGCTGAAACTCAAACAGCCCGGCCATCACGACGAGCTTGACCCCGCAAGCTACGGGTTCGGCCCCGCCGACATGGACCGCCCGATTTTCATCGATAACGTACTCGGCTTCGAGACCGCGACGATGCGCCAGATCATGGCCAGCCTGCGCGCCAGCTATTGCGATACAATCGGCGTCGAGTTCATGCATATCCAGGACCCCGAGCAGAAATCCTGGGTGCAGCGGCGGATCGAGGGAGCGCCCTGGCGCCAGGCTTTTTCGACCGACGAGAAACGGGCGATCCTGAGCCAGCTCACCGAAGCCGAAGCCTTCGAGACATTTTGCCAAAAACGCTATGTCGGCACCAAGCGCTTCGGGCTGGAAGGCGGGGAGAGCACCATTCCCGCGTTGCACGCCATCATTCACGAGGCCGCCTCCCACGGCGTCGGCGAAATCGCCATCGGCATGCCCCATCGCGGCCGGTTGAACACGCTGGTCAATATCGTCAAAAAGCCGCTCACCGCCTTGTTCAGCGAATTCGGCGGCGAGAGCGCCAAGCCCGACGCCGTGCAAGGCTCGGGCGACGTGAAATACCATCTCGGCACCTCAACCGACGTGTCGATCAACGGCAATCAGGTGCATCTGTCTTTGCAGCCCAATCCGTCGCATCTCGAAGCGGTGGACCCGGTGGTCGTCGGCAAGGTCCGCGCGCGTCAGGATATGTCGGGCGATACCAAAGGCCGCCACTCGGTCATGGGCATCTTGATGCATGGCGACGCCGCCTTCGCCGGCCAGGGCCTTGTCTATGAAACCCTCGCGATGAGCCAGCTCATCGGTTATCGCACCGGCGGGACGATCCATCTGATCGTCAATAACCAGATCGGCTTCACCACGGTGCCCGCGCACGCTTATTCCGGGCTGTATTGCACCGACATCGCCAAATCCGTGCAATGCCCGATCTTTCATGTGAACGGCGATGATCTCGAGGCCGTGGCCTTCGTCTGCCGCTTGGCCACCGAATTCCGAATGAAATTCTCGACCGACGTGGTGATCGATCTGGTGTGCTATCGCCGCCATGGTCACAACGAAAATGATGAGCCGGCCTTCACCCAGCCGATCATGTATAAGGCGATCAAGGCGCAGAAAACGACATTGACACTCTACGCCGCCAAGCTCGCCGCCGAGGGCTCGGTGCCGGCCGAAGAGTCGAAAAAAATCTACGATGATTTCATGGCCAGGCTCGATGAAGCCCAAAAGGCCGCCGCCTCCTACAAGCCCAACAAGGCCGACTGGCTCGAAGGCCATTGGGCCGGGCTCAATCAGGCCGAGGACGAGGACGAGCAGACCGAGGAATCCACCGCCGTCGCTCTGCCGCTGTTGCACGAGGTTGGTGCCGCTTTATCAACCGGGCCGCAAAATTTCGATCTGAACCCGAAAATTGCCCGCCAGCTTGAAGCCAAGCGCGAGATGATCGACACCGGTGAAGGCATCGATTGGGCCACCGGCGAGGCTTTGGCCTTCGGCACCCTGCTCCGCGAAGGCCACCGGGTCCGGCTGTCGGGCGAGGATTGCCAGCGCGGCACATTCAGCCAACGCCATGCGGTGCTGATCGATCAGACCAATCAAAATGAATATGTGCCGCTGAACAATATCAGCCCCGATCAGGCGAAAATCGAGATTTTCAACTCCCTGCTCTCCGAAGCCGGCGTGCTCGGGTTCGAATATGGCTATGCCCTGGCTGACCCGCGCACCTTGGTCCTGTGGGAAGCCCAGTTTGGCGATTTCGCCAATGGCGCGCAGGTGATTATCGATCAGTTCCTGGCTTCCGGCGAAACCAAATGGCTGCGCATGTGCGGCCTGACTTTGCTGCTCCCGCACGGCCATGAAGGCCAAGGCCCGGAACATTCATCGGCCCGCCTCGAACGCTATTTGCAGCTCTGCGCCGAGCGCAATATGTCGGTTTGCAACCTGACCACGCCGGCCAATTACTTCCACGCCTTGCGCCGCCAGCTCAAGCGCAATTTCCGCAAGCCGCTGATCATCATGACGCCGAAATCCCTGCTCCGCCACAAGCTCGCGGTCTCGCCCTTGCACGACTTCACCAATGGCGGCGGGTTCCACTTCGTAATCCCCGAGACCGACGAACTGGCCGCACCCGATCAGGTCAAACGCATCGTCATGTGCACCGGTAAGGTTTATTACGATCTCGTGGCCGAACGCCGCGAGCGGGGCATCAAGGATATCGCGATCATCCGGCTGGAACAGATTTATCCGTTCCCGGCCAAATCGCTCAAAGCCGCGATCGATATGTATAAAAACGCCGAGCTGATCTGGTGCCAGGAAGAGCCGGAGAATAACGGCGCTTGGAATTTCGTTGATCGGCGGATTGAAGCAGTGCTTGATTGCCTGAACATGGCGGCCAAACGGCCTCGCTATGTCGGCCGCAAGCCGGCTGCAAGCCCGGCCACCGGTCTGGCGAAAACCCATGCCGCCGAGCAGGCAGCCTTGGTGAACGACGCACTCACTCTGTGACATTTTTCTGAATAAGGCGGATCAAAAACATGGCCACTGAAATCAAAGTCCCGACATTGGGTGAATCGGTCACCAGCGCCACAGTGGCACGCTGGATGAAGAAGGTTGGGGACAATGTTGCCGCCGACGAACCGATCGTCGAATTGGAAACCGATAAAGTAACCGTCGAGGTCAATGCACCGCAAGCGGGCACCATTTCCGACATCCTCGCCGCCGAGGGTGCCGAAGTGGAAGTCGGCTCAATCCTGGGCATGATCGGTGAGGGCGCTGCCGCTGCCCCGAAAAAGACCGAGGAGAAAAAATCCGCGGCCAATCCGCCCGCCGGCGTCAACGCCCCCCCAACACCGTCAGGCCCCGTCGCGCGCCCCGCCGCGTCACCGGCACCCGCACCACTGCCGGCTGCCGCCAAAAAAATGGAAGAGCAGAAGGTCAGCGCAAGCGATGTCGGCGCGGGTTCGGGCAAGGATGGCAGGATCACCAAAGGCGACGTCATCGCCTTCCTCGACAAGCC
>NCAP01000056.1 GCA_002255495.1 Rhodospirillales bacterium 20-60-12
GCCCAAGGCGGCCAACCCATGATCCATGCCAGCATCGATGGGGTGGATGAGCCGATGATCGTCGATACCGGATCGGATCATCTGGTGATCAGCTACGATGCCCAGAACATGCTGCAACTTCCCACGTTATACGGCAGTTTTTCCGAAGTGCAGGGGGTGGCTGGCGGTTCCACCACGGAATTCTCCCGTGCCGATAATGTAGCCCTCGGGGCGGCGATATTGAAAAACGTGCCGGTATTGGTCTCGGCATTGCCGGCCAATAATATCGCCGGATTGATCGGTGCGGATAGTTTGCGCCATTTTGCAGTCGATCTGGATTTCCCTGGCCAGCAAATGACGCTCTACGATGCAACCGGCTGCACGAGCATCACCCCGCCCTGGCAGGGCTCGTACGCCAGCGTGAAAGTGGCTATCGATCCTCAGGGCTTCATCATCGTGCCGGTGAGCATAAACGGCCAGATCATTCAAGCACTGTTCGATACCGGCTCATCGACCAGCCTGCTCTCCTTCGCCGGTGCCGCCGATGTCGGGCTCGACCCCAATGACGCCGCGCAAATTCCCGGATTGAGCATTCAGGGTGTCGGTGACAACGCGACCAGTGCGGTGATGTTCCATAATCTTGCTCTGGGCATTGGCGGCGCGCTTTATCAAGGTGTCAGCCTCGAGGCCGCCGATTTTCCTGGCCATGATTACCGCATGATCGTCGGCGGTGATTACATGCGCAAACGCAATATTTTTATCTCCTACGCGACGAACATGATGTTCGTCGCGCAGGGGAATTAGCTCATCAGCCTATCAGCTCATCAGCCAGGTGGCACGGGCGGCGCGCCCGTGAGCGAAATATCGTTATTCACCTTGATCATTTTGCCGACCATCATTTGCAGACCGTTCAGGCCCCAATCATAGCGGTTCAGCGTGCCGACCGAGTCAAAACCAGTCAATTGACCGTCTTTCATCACATAAGTCAGAGCCAGATTGAACGGATGGGTTTGGCCATGCATGGTCAGATTGCCGACCAGCTGATCGCCCTGGCAGGTGCCGACATATTTCATGCCGGGATAAGTGTCGGGGTCAAGGAATGAGTTGGACATCACCTGCGCGCGGACAATCGCGTTGGGCAATTCCATGCTTTTGACAACCAGATTCAGCTCGACATTGCAGGCCTTGGTCACCGGATCGAAGGTGAGTGTGCCGTTGAGGTCCTTGAACGTGCCGGTGATGGTAAACATCACGGCTGATGAATGGGTCTGGGATAATGTATTGCCCGCGGTCAGCGTCAGCGCCATCGGCGCAGCAGACGCCATGGATGGTACCAGCAAAGCGGGTGCCAGCAAGGTGGTGGCAAGCAGCATAAGTTTTTTCATGGCGTTTTCCCTATTTCAAAAACACACGGGTCATCCCGCTTGGAGGCATTGCATGCCATATACGTTATAGGCTCGGCAATAGATTTTTTTGGTATTAGACGTCTTATTTAATGCAAATCGTCTTGTTTCTATTGATTGCGATCATCAAAAATGCAGCCAGCGCACCAGGAGCGGCACAAAAATCGAGGTCAGCAGCCCGTTCAGCCCCAGCGCCAGCCCACCAAACGCCCCGGCTGTCTGATTGATGCTGAGCATCCGCGCCGTTGCCAGGCCGTGTGCCGCCGTGCCCGCCGCCAGCCCCCGCGCCCGCCAATCGACAATCCGCGCCGCCGCGAACACGATCATGGCGACGATGGTGCCGATCACGCCGGTCAGCAACACGAACACGGCCGCCAATGAGGGCTGGCCGCCGAGATTTTGTGCAATGGCCATGGCAATCGGTGTGGTCACCGATTTCGGGCCCATCGAAATCACCACTTCGCGCGGCGCGCCCAACCATTGGGCAATCGTCATCGCCGACAGGGATGCCACCAGCGAACCTGCCGTCACGCTGGCCAAAATCGGCAGCCAATTGCGCTTCATCGTCTGCAAATTCGCGTACATCGGCACCGCCAGCGCCACTGTCGCCGGGCCGAGCAGAAACTGGATATAGCGCCCACCCGCGAAATAAGACCGGTAGCTGGTATGGGTCAGCAACAACAACGCGGTGAGTGCCACAATCGAAAGAATGACCGGATTGCTCCAGGCTTTATGCCCGACTTTTCCATCCAGCCAGCACGCCCCCTGCCAGGCGAGCAGCGTCGCGCACAGGCCAAGCAACGGCGAGGTCTGCAAATAAACCCAGACATGAAACATCAGGCTTCACCCCGCGCCATGAACTGCATGACCCAGCCGGTCACCACCAGCCCCAGAATGGTCGAAACCGGAATCGCCACCGCAATCGCCAGCGCATTGTCGCGCAACACATGCAATTCATTCACCACACCGACCCCTGCCGGCACGAACAGCAAGCCGAGATTTTTCAGCAACCCGCTCGCTGTGCTATGCAAGGCGGGCGAAGGACCACGGCGGATGATCAGGACGACGAGCAACAGCACCAAACCCAACACCGCACCCGGTATCGGCAGCCCTGCCGCTTGGGAAATCACTGTCCCGGCCAATTGGCAGAGCAGCAGAAGTGAAAATGCGTCAACCATTCAATTTTCCCATTCCAACCCGCCTATCCGTATCGCATTATGAAACGACCCGATTCACCACCCACGCGTCCTCTATAGCATCATGGACCAACAATACGTCATCAATAGCTGGCTTGAACGATTGCACGCGCGGCACTCGCGGCTCGGCGCGCTGATCCTGACAATGATGGGCGATGCCTTCATTCCGCGCGGCGGTGCCGTCGCCTTGTCGAGCATTCTCGAGATCTGTGCGGCCATGGGTTTTGCCGGCGGCGCGGTGCGCACCGCAATGTCGCGCTTGCAGGCCGATCTCTGGTTGGAGAGCAACCGGGTCGGGCGGGCCAGCTTCTATGCCCCCCATGCGCGGGGCAAGCCGGTCTTTGCCGCTTCCATCAAGCGCATCTACGGGCCGCGATTGACGCTCGATGAAGCGCCGCTGCGGCTGATCGTGCTCGATCAAGGGGCAGGGCGCGATGCGTTGCGCACCCGCCTCGAACGGCTCGGCTACGGCCAGCTTGCCCCCAGCATCATGGTCGCCCCCGCAACCGGCCCTGCGCCGGAGCTCGGCGGCGGGGGTTATGTGCTGACAGCCAGTGCGGCTGCCAGCACCATGCGCCCGCTCGCCACCCGCATTTGGCCGATTACCGACATCGCCACCCAATATCGGCATTTCATCGAAACCTACGAGGCCATCCAACCGGATGATCTTGCCACACTCACCCCGCGCGACGCGCTGATCGCCCGCTTCGTGCTGATCCATGATTACCGGCTCATCATCCTCAATGACCCCGCTTTGCCAAACCAGATGCTGCCGCCCGACTGGCCCGGCCCAGCAGCACGGCAAATTTGCGCCGCCCTCTATAAATCGCTGCTCAGCGCATCGGAATCCCATATCAGCGATACAGCACTCGGCCCCAACGGCCCGCTGCCGCCGCCCAACCCGCCTTTGGCGTTGCGGTTTCCGGATTGACGGGAGGTGAAGTCATGGGCGATCAAAAAGCAGCTAATTTATTAATCGCGAAAATCCAGGCCGATATCCAGAATAGGCGCGCTATGGGTCAGCCAGCCGGCCGAGATCAAATCCACGCCAGCTTCGGCAATGGCGGGGGCGGTATCGGCATTGATCCGTCCCGATGCCTCGCTCAGCGCCCGTCCGGCAATATGCGCCACCGCCGCGCGCAACATAGCGGGCGTCATGTTATCGAGCAGGATGGCATCAGGGTGCTGCGCCAGGGCTTCGTCAAGCTGGTCAAGATTGTCGATTTCCACTTCAATTTTCACCAGATGCCCGATGGCGGCGCGGGCCTGGGTGATGGCCGCAGTGATCGAACCGGCAATGGCGATATGATTGTCCTTGATCAGAATCGCATCATCGAGCCCGAAGCGATGATTCGCTCCGCCACCGGCGCGCACGGCGTATTTTTCGGCAAAGCGCAATCCAGGCGTGGTTTTGCGGGTGCAGGTGATGCGCGCTTTGGTGTGGGCAATGGCCTCGGCAATGATCGCGGTGGCGCTGGCAATGCCGCTCAGATGCGACAGGAAATTCAGCGCGACGCGCTCGCCGGTCAAAATCGCCCGCGCCGAACCGGCAATGCTCGCAATGCTGTCGCCGGGGGCCACGCGCGCGCCGTCGG
The DNA here is from genome assembly GCA_002255495.1 of Rhodospirillales bacterium 20-60-12. GTDB lineage: Bacteria > Pseudomonadota > Alphaproteobacteria > Acetobacterales > Acetobacteraceae > 20-60-12. The sequence continues at coordinate 4,174 of NCAP01000056.1, forward strand.
GCAGGGCGATGTCGATGGCGAGCGAAGGGTCGAGCAGATGCCAAGCGAGGCGGGCAAAATCCAGCCCGGCCACAACGCCAGCCTGGCGCGCCACGAGGGCAACACGGGCCTGTGTGCCGGCTTGAATCACGCTGTCGGTCGTAATGTCGCCGGCGCGGCCTAGATCCTCGAGCAGCGCCGCGCGCACGGCCGGCTCGATCATCAGGCTGGGCAAAGGGGGCAGCCTCATGCCGCGCGCCGCATGCTTGCGTCGTCACGGCGCGTATGCGCGCCCACCGAATCGGTGCGTGCGGCGGCAGCCTCGGCAATGGCGAGGCAAAGCCGTGCCGCCGGATCGTCGGACGCCATGCGGCTGAGGGCGGCGCGGGCGGCTGCCAGCCCGTGAGCGTCGCGCAGAACGCCGAGATGTCGGGTCATCAAATCGCGCAAGGCGGGCCGTGCGATCATCGGCGCGGGCAAGGGCAAAGGCGGCAAACTGCGTGCAGGACGCGCCGCGCGTTCAGCCATCACCCGGCCCGCGTCGCGCCCGCAAATGGCCGCTTCAAGCAGCGAATTACTGGCCAGCCGGTTGGCGCCGTGCAGGCCGGTGCGCGCTACTTCGCCGGCGGCAAACAGGCCGGTCACCGAGCTCTCATTTTGCGCATCCACCGCCACGCCGCCCATGTGATAATGCGCGGCCGGCCGCACCGGAATCGGCTGGCGCACGGGGTCGATCCCTGCTTGCGCGCAAATCGCCGCAATGGCGGGGAAGCGCGTGGCGAAGCGTGCGCCGATGCTGGTTGTATCAAGGAAAACCTGATGCCCTGCCTGCAAATGATCAAACGCGGCACGGGCCACCACATCGCGCGGCGCAAGATCGGCGCCGTCCATGAAGCGGGTGCCGGTTTCATCGATGAACACAGCCCCTTCGCCGCGTACGGCCTCACTGATCAGCTTCAGTGCGCCCGTGCCGATGGCCAAAGCCGTCGGATGAAACTGGATGAATTCCAAATCAGCGAGTTTTGCGCCGGCGGCTTGGGCAAGCATCAGCCCCTGGCCGATCGCGCTTTCGGGGTTGGTGCTATAGGCGAACAGCCCGCCAATGCCACCCGTCGCGAGCAGGATCTGATCATCTGCCAGGCTCAGTGGTCCGCCCGGCGTCGCGGCCAGAACGCCGATTGCGCGGCCTTCCTCGACGAAAATATGCCGCACCGCGGCCTGCTCGATCACCTGGATCGAGGGTGTCGCGCGCACCGCCGCCATCAACGCCCGCATGATTTCAGCGCCGGTCGCATCGCCATTGCCATGTAAAATCCGCGGGCGCCTGTGTGCGGCTTCAAGCCCGCGCGCCAGAGTGCCATCTTCTGTGCGGTCAAACCGCACGCCATAGGCTTCGAGTGTTGCAATAATCTCAGGTCCGGCCTTGATGATCCGCGACACGACCGTAGGATCGCACAGCCCGTGGCCGGCCGCGAGCGTATCGGCAATATGCAAATCGACATGGTCATCCGCACCGATCGCCGCGGCAATGCCGCCTTGCGACCATTGGCTGGCGGCACCTTCGCCGATTTTACCGGCGGTCAGCAGGCGCACCGGGGCAGGGGCGGAGGCGAGGGCTGCCATCATGCCGGCCACGCCGGCGCCGATGATGATCATATCGCTAACATGCGCTCCACGGCACGCCGTGCGGGGGCAAAATATTCCATCGGAATCTCCACCTGCGTTTCCATATTCTCCAACGCCGAACGAATATTTTTCAAATTGATCCGCTTCATATGCGGGCAGAGATTGCAGGGCCGGACAAATTCGACGCGCGGATTGAGCACGGCGATATTGTCACTCATCGAGCATTCGGTAATCAAAGCCACACGGGCCGGTTGCTTGGTCGTTACGTAATCGGCCATCACCGCGGTCGAGCCGGAAAAATCCGCCGCCGCCACCACATCGGGCGGGCATTCGGGGTGGGCGAGAATGATCACGCCGGGATGGCTCGCGCGCAGTTCATGGATCTCATCGGCGGTGAAGCGCTCATGCACTTCGCAATGGCCGGCCCAGGCAATGATTTGCACATCCGTCTCGCGCGCCACGTTCTGCGCCAGATATTCATCGGGCAGCATAATCACCCGCGGTACGCCGAGCGATTCCACCACGCGCTTGGCATTACCCGATGTGCAGCAAATGTCCGATGCCGCTTTCACCGCAGCCGAGGTGTTTACATAAGCGACGACCGGCACGCCGGGATGGGTCGCGCGCAGGAGTGCAATGTCGGCCGGGGTGATCGATTCCGCCAGCGAACAGCCGGCGCGGGTATCGGGGATCAGGACGGTTTTTTCAGGATTCAGCAATTTCGCGGTCTCAGCCATGAAATGCACACCGGCGAGCAGAATCACATCGGCGTCCACCCGCACCGCTTCGCGCGCCAGGGCCAGGCTGTCCCCGACAATATCGGCAACCCCGTGGAAAATCTCCGGCGTCTGATAATTATGCGCCAATATCACCGCCCTGCGTTCGCGCTTCAGGCGCAGAATCGCCGCCACATCGTCATCCATGGTCGCCCATTCGGCGGGCGGAATAACCGATGCCACGCGTTCATAGGCAAGCGGGGCGGCAAAAGCGTGTGACATCCGAGCTCCTTATACTCACTTTGAGTATAACTAAGGTCAAAAAAACCGGCGGCAAGGCCACCTGGAATAAGAGTTATACTCACAATGAGTATAACTAAGCAATGCTGAATTTCAGGATCTGACCAGCGGCAGCTTGGAGCCTGCAAAGGCCCGCTCTTCGAGCACCGAGGGGCGAAAGCGGAATAATTTGGCCGGCCGGCGCGCGAGGCCGGTGGCGAATTGCCCGGTTTCCTCAACCAGTTCCTGCTGCTCGATCAATCTGCGGAAATTGGGCTTGTGCAAGGCCTGCCCGGCCAAGGCCTCCACGGCCTGCTGCAGTTCGAGCAGGGTGAAGTCCTGCGGCAGCAATTCGAACACGACCGGGCGATATTTGATTTTCGCGCGCAGCCGGGCGATGGCGGTGGCCAGAATGCGCCGATGGTCGTGCTGCATTTCAAGGCCCGGCACCGGCCCTGCGCCGATCACGATCCCGTCGCGCCGCGCCTCGGGCACGAGGCCTGCCTGATAGAGTAATTCATAGCGCTGGAGCACCAATTCTTCGTTCCAGCGATGGCCGTTGCGGCCGAACAGCACATCGACCCGCAATTGCCGGTCCGCCAGCACGCCGGCCCACACGCCCAGGCGCGGCAGCATGATCTGGTCGATCAAGGCCTGATTGCCGATTGTTTCGCGCTGATCCTCCCACGGGAAATAATCATACCAGCTGCGCCAGGACGCGGCGTCTTCGTCTTGCGGTTTGATTTCGCGGGTCAGGGCCAGATAGCTGATTGAAATCCGCCGGTCTTGGTCCAGGGATGAGCCGCGCGTCTGATCAGCGAAGGTGTAAAGCTGCTCGACATAGCCGAGCGGATGGTGGGTTTGCCGTTCGACCCAGGCGCGCAGCCCGGCTTGCAATGAACGATGGCCCGATTCGAGGCTGCCGGAGGGTAAAGCGAGCCCGGCTTCGATGGTCAGCACCCGGGGTTCGCGCGCGGTGACGGCGACAAGCACGGCAATCAGGTCGGCGCGTGTCGAGATTTCACTCATGCCCTCTTGTGACGCTGGAGCCAGACTTTGCCAAGCGCCCGGGTCTATTCGGCAGCGAGATAAAACGCCTGCTGCGCTGAACGTGCGGGGTGGCCGAGCAGATAGCCCTGAACCTGATGGCAGCCGAGTTCCTGCAGGCGTGCCAACTGGGCGGGTGATTCAACGCCTTCGGCGGTGATTTGCAGGCCGAGCTCATCGGCCAGATGAATGATCGAGGCGATAATGGCGTCGGCTTTGTCGTCGCTGCAGAGTTCGTTGATGAAGGAGCGGTCGATTTTCAGCCGATCGAAGGGGAAACGGCGCAAATAGCCGAACGAGGAATAGCCGACGCCGAAATCGTCGAGTGCCACTTTAACCCCAAGCGCATGGATAGCGCGCAGGCTGGTCAGGACGGAATCATCATGGCCGAGCAGCATGGTTTCGGTGATTTCCAGCTCCAGCCGATCGGGCGGCAGCCCGGACTGAGCGAGGATCGAGGCAATGCGTTCAGGCAGCAGCGGATCGTTGAATTGCACAGCCGAGAGATTGACCGAAATGGTCAGCTTCTTCTCCCAGGAGGCGGCTTCCCGGCAGGCGCTTTCGAGCACGAAATCGCCGATATCATGGATCATGCCGTTGGCTTCGGCGAGCGGAATGAAGCGCGAGGGCGGCACGATGCCGCGCGTTTCATGGGTCCAGCGGATCAAGGCTTCGAAACTGGCAATCTCCAGACTGTCGGCGCTGAATACCGGCTGATAGGCAAGGCTCAAATGGCCGGCGGCGAGGGCTTCGCGCAGATCGCCTTCCAGGCTTTGCGGCGGTATCGTGCCGGGGCGGGCGGCGTAGAAACAATGCTGGCCGCGCCCGGCCTGCTTGGCGCGATATAATGCCTCATCGGCGGCGCGCATCAGTGAGGCCGGTTCGGCGGCATTTTCCGGATAGAGTGCGATGCCGATGCTGGTGCCGATATTGAGCTGATGACCATCAACGTAAAACGGTGCCTCCAGAGCGGCCTGCAGACGCAGAGCCAGAGCCTGCGCGCCGTCGGGCTGTTCGGCCAGCGGCTGAATGATGGCGAACTCATCGCCGCCCATGCGCGCCGCGGTGTCGGTCTCGCGGATCAGCCCGGCAATCCGGTGTGCGACCTCGATCAGCAGGGCGTCGCCTGTGGCATGGCCATATTGGTCGTTGACAGGTTTGAATTTATCCAGATCGAGGCAGATCAACGCCGCCGCGTTGCCGCCGCGGTCGCTCAGGGCCAGGGCCTGATTGAGCCGGTCGGAGAAGAGCAGGCGGTTGGCCAGGCCGGTGAGTGTATCGTGATGGGCCAGATGCTCGATGCGGCGCTCGGCGAGTTTGCGTTCGGTGATGTCGCGGATCGCGACAATGGTGGCGGGTCGGCCCTCATGCTCGAAATTCCGGCTCATCATTTCGATGACCGGAGCCCGTCCGTCGACCGGTTGCAGCGTGTATTCCTCAGGCCGGGCACTCGGCGGGGAGATGGGTGCAAGGAGACTGGCGGTGAGCCGTTCCTGGTCGGTCGGCATGGCGAAGGCGGCGAAGCTCTTGCCGGTCAGTTCGCGCTCGCTATGGCCGAGCAGGTCCGCCATGGCGCGATTGACCGATAGAATAATGCCGTCGCGATGCACCAGCAGGCCTTCGAAAGCGGCATCGGCCAGCCGCGTGGCACGGCGGGCTTCGCGGGCCAGTAGCCGGTGCATGTGGGAATCGAACTGGGTGCCGGCGAAGCCGAGCATGATGGTGATGGTCATGCTGGTGGCGGCGATGAAGGTGGCAAAACTGGTTTGATCGAGCACAAAGCTGGCCTGGCGCGGAATGTCGAGCGGCAGAATACTGACCGCCGTCATGCCGAGGAAATGTTGGCTGATAATACCGCAGACGAGCAAGGCCGAAGCGGCGAGTTCATTAAGCGGCGCGATCCGAAACCGCCGCAAGGCCAGGGCCGCGATGCTGAACAGCATGCCGAAGAGCACCGAGACCGCGACGCGCGGTTCGCTGTAAACAAAAATGCCAGGTGCCAGCACGCCGCGCATCGAGGTGAAATACATCGTGCCACCAGCGCCGCCGAGCAGTGCGCCGGCCAGGATTGTGCGCCAAGCCTTACGGCGGCCGCCGATCAGCACAGCGAAGGCGGGCAAAGCGCCGATCATGGCCACGACCAGCGAGATGATGGTCAAAGCCGGGATGAAGCCGAAGGAAAAGCCGGGCTGATAAGCCAGCATGGCGATGTAGTGAAACGACCAGTCACCGAGCCCAAAAATGACCGCCGCCCCACACAGCCAGAGGTAACGGACAAACCCTGTGCTATGTTGCGCGCGGCGAAGCATAGCGAGCGCGCTTGCTGTTCCCGCCATGCCGACAAGCAACGCCAATGCGAGCAAGCGCAAGTTATGATCGGCCGGATATTGGAACAACTCGTAAAACATAAATACGCCGGTTCCAATTCGTAAAAACGAAAAAAGCCTTGTTTCGGTTACATTCTGTAACCGCAATCAACCCCGCAAACGAAACTTACAGCCAGCACGTCAAGATTGCAATCATTAGTCTGTCACCATTCCGAGATTAAAGCGGCGTCATCGACGCAATAAAATTAATCTTTAAGCCGCCGATTTGTTCTCGAATTATTCATCTGCCCGCCACGCGTCAACCGAAGTTTCGCGCGTTACGACCGTTACAAAATGTTTTCAAACACAAGTAGAATAACTCGTATTCAGAATAAAAATACGATGAACGCCTTGATTCCGCTACGTCATACTCACGATTACCATATCGAAATTTGACCAAGTGTGCAAGAGAAAATGTCAGTATTGTTGTATTAATAAAGAGATGATAACTGATAATATAACAGGATTGTTACTTATTTGACACGGCTGGCGTCGGGTCTGCGGTTGCTGGTAAATGGCCGCTCTGACCCATATCGACGAGGATTTCAGCCATGACAGACATGATCAGCCGCCAGATTCTTCTGGCCGCACGCCCCGTGGGCCAACCCACCCCGGCCGATTTCCGCTTTGCCGAGTCCCCACTTGCAGCGCCGGCGGCGGGTGAGATGTTGTTGGAGACCCATCTCTTTTCACTTGATCCCTATATGCGCGGACGGATGAGTGCGGCGAAATCCTACGCCAAGCCGATCGATGTCGGTGCGGTGATGGGCGGTGAGGGGGTGGCACGGGTGCTACGGTCGGAACATCCGGGCTTTCGCGAAGGCGATATGGTGCTGGCTCCGACCGGCTGGCAGACGCATGCGATCTCGAACGGGGCGGGGGTGCGCAAGCTCGATCCGGCGGCGGCACCGGTCAGCACGGCGCTCGGTATTCTGGGGATGCCCGGCTTTACCGCATACACGGGCCTGCTGCTGATCGGCCTGCCCAAGTCTGGCGAGACGGTGGTGGTGGCTGCGGCGACAGGGCCGGTCGGCTCGTTGGTCGGGCAATTGGCCAAGCGCGCCGGGGCGCGCGCCGTCGGCATTGCCGGTGGCGCGGAAAAATGTGCCTTCGGCATGACCGAATACGGGTTCGACGCCATGATTGATCATCGGGCGGCGGATTTCCCCGCTCAATTGGCGCAAGCCTGCCCGGAGGGCATCGATGTTTATTTTGAAAATGTCGGCGGTGCGGTGTGGCAGGCGGTGTTGCCGTTGCTCAATTCATATGCCCGCGTGCCGGTCTGCGGGTTGATCGCGCAATATAACGCCGTCGGCGACGCCCCGGGCCCGGACCGGTTGCCAGTGACGATGCGCCAGATCCTTTCCAAAAGCCTTTTGCTGCGCGGCTTTATTAATAGCGAGTTCGCCGCCGGCCATTATGGCGATTTTCTGCGCATTGTCGGCGCCGGGGTAGCCGATGGCAGCCTGCGCTACCGGGAGGATATCGTCGAGGGATTGGAAGCCGCCCCGGAGGCATTCATCGGCCTGCTGGAAGGCCGGAATTTCGGTAAATTACTGGTCAAACTGGCCTGACGACAGGCTTTTTCTATTATAGGAAATCCCTATCACAACCTCTGCTAAATTCGATTTGAGTTATTTATCGGAGGGCGTAGAACGGCGTGCCAGCGTAAAAAACACGATGTAAGATTGGAGATGCAGATGGACGGTGACAGTAAATGCCCGGTTATGGGCGGGGCGCATAAAGCGTCGATGCTCAAAATGTCGAACCAACAATGGTGGCCGAATCAGCTCAATCTGAAAATTCTCCACCAGAATTCCCCGCTGACCGACCCGATGGGGCCGGATTTCGATTACGCTGCGGAATTCAAGAGCCTCGATCTTGAGGCGTTGAAACAAGATCTTTTCGCCTTGATGACCGATTCGCAGGATTGGTGGCCGGCCGATTATGGCCATTACGGGCCGTTTTTCATCCGCATGGCGTGGCACAGCGCGGGCACCTACCGCATCGGCGATGGCCGCGGTGGCGCGGCTGCCGGCACGCAGCGTTTCGCGCCGCTCAATAGCTGGCCCGATAACGTCAATCTGGATAAAGCACGCCGCCTGCTCTGGCCGATCAAGCAGAAATATGGCCGGAAAATCTCCTGGGCCGATTTGATGATTCTGGCCGGGAATTGCGCTCTGGAATCGATGGGATTCAAAACCTTCGGCTTCGGCGGTGGGCGCGTGGATATCTGGGAACCCGAAGAGGATATCTATTGGGGGCCGGAGACGACCTGGCTGGCCGATGAGCGCTATAGCGGCGACCGTCAGCTCGAAAACCCGCTGGGTGCCGTGCAGATGGGTCTGATTTACGTCAATCCGGAAGGCCCGAACGGCAACCCCGATCCGCTCGCCTCGGCCCGCGATATTCGTGAAACCTTCGCCCGCATGGCGATGAATGACGAAGAGACCGTGGCGCTCGTGGCCGGCGGTCACACATTTGGCAAGTGCCATGGCGCGGCGGACCCGGGCCAATATGTCGGCCCGGCACCGGAAGGTGCCAGCCTGCAGGACCAGGGTTTTGGCTGGGTCAGCCATTTCAACAGCGGCAAGGGTGGCGATACCATCTCAAGCGGTCTTGAAGGTGCGTGGACCAAGAACCCGATCAAATGGGACAATAACTATTTCGAAAACCTGTTTAGCTATGAATGGGAACTGACCAAGAGCCCGGCGGGTGCCCAGCAATGGACGCCGAAGAATCACGCCGCCGACGGCACCGTGCCGGACGCGCATGATCCGGCCAAACGGCATGCGCCGATGATGGCGACGACCGATCTGGCCATGATCATGGACCCGATTTATGCGAAAATCTCGCGGCGGTTTTATGAAAATCCGGATGAATTCGCCGAAACCTTTGCCAAGGCTTGGTACAAACTGACCCATCGCGATATGGGACCTTATGTGCGCAGCCTGGGCACGCTGGTGCCCGCCGCGCCGCAACTCTGGCAGGACCCGATCCCGGCTGTTGATCATGAATTGGTCAATGAGCAGGATATCGCCGATCTGAAAGGCAAAATCCTCGCCTCCGGCCTGTCGATTTCTCAACTGGTCACGACCGCTTGGGCGTCGGCTGCCACCTTCCGCGGCACCGATAAGCGCGGTGGTGCCAATGGCGCGCGGATCAGGTTGGCGCCCCAGAAATTCTGGGAAGTCAATCAGCCGGCGGAATTGGGCCAGGTGCTTTCGAAACTCGAAGCCATCCAGTCTGCCTTCAATAGCGCGCAAAGCGGCGGCAAGAAAATATCCTTGGCCGATTTGATCGTGCTGGGCGGTTCGGCGGCCATCGAGGCGGCGGCTGAGAAAGCCGGGCAGGCGGTCAAGGTGCCTTTCACGCCGGGCCGGATGGATGCCTCTGCGGAGCAGACGGACATTGACTCCTTTGCCGTGCTGGAGCCGAAATATGACGGGTTCCGCAATTATCTGCGGGTTGGTCATGGGCCTTCGGCTGAAGAATTGCTGCTCGATCGCGCTCATCTGCTGACGCTGACGGCTCCGGAAATGACCGTTCTGGTGGGCGGCATGCGGGCGCTGAATGCGAATTTCAAACAGGCCCAGCATGGCGTGTTCACCAAGCGCCCTGAGACTTTGACGAATGATTTCTTCGTCAATCTGCTCGATACACGCACCAAATGGACGCCCTCTTCGGAATCGGTCAGCTTCTTCGAAGGCCGAGACCGGGCGAGCGGTGAGCTCAAATGGGTCGCGACGAGTGTTGATCTGGTGTTCGGTTCGAACTCCCAGCTGCGCGCGCTGTCCGAGGTTTATGCCTGCGATGACACTCATGCGGCCTTCGTGCATGATTTCGTCGCGGCCTGGACGAAGGTGATGAATTTGGATCGCTTCGATCTGGCTTGATCGAGGCAGGCTTTCCCCAAGGTTTTGCCTTGGGGACATCGCTAACCGCTTAACTGCGGCTGATCAGACCCGCTTCCATTTGATCATGGGGGCGGGTTTTTAATGGTCGGTGCGTCAGGCGCCTCGTTGATTTGGCCAGCGTGAGCGGGTGGTTTATGCAAAGCGACGATCTGACGAAACAATAGGCCGATTCAGGTGCAGGCGCGCGTGATGATTGATCTGACATGAACGAGGATAGAACGCGTGGGGCTCCCCTGCGGGTTTGCCTGCTCGGGGCGACCGGGACGATCGGGCGGGCGACATTGCAGGCTTTGCGGGCGGCTGGGCATGAGGTGACGTGCCTGGTGCGCTCGCCGAAGGCCGCGGCCACCGTGGCGGGATTGGCAGATGGCGGGGCAAAAATTGTCGATTTCGCCAATCCTGGCGCGCTCGTCCGCGCCGGCTTTCAGGGTGCTTCGTTTGATGCCGTAATCTCCTGCATGGCCTCGCGCACCGGCGCACCTGAGGATGCCTGGGCCATCGATCATCGGGCGCATATGAATGTGCTGGCGGCGGCGGCAGAAAATGGCGTACGGCAATTCGTGCTGCTGTCGGCCATTTGTGTGCAAAAGCCGCTTCTGGCCTTCCAACATGCCAAATTGGCATTCGAAGCTGCGCTGATTGAATCGGGTATGACCTATTCGATCGTGCGGCCGACGGCGTTTTTCAAATCGCTCTCCGGGCAGATCGAGCGGGTGCGCCGGGGCAAGGCTTTTTTACTGTTCGGCGATGGCCGGCTGACGGCGTGTAAACCGATCAGTGATGCTGATTTGGCGGCGTATCTGGCCGGTTGCCTGACCGACCCGGCGCGCTGGAACCGCATCCTGCCGATCGGCGGGCCGGGCCCGGCGATCACCCCGCGCGAGCAGGGCGAATTCCTGTTTCATCTGCTGCAACGCCCGCCGCAATTTCGCCAAATGCCGGTCGGTTTGCTCGATGGCATAATCGGGCTGTTGAGCGTGGTCGGGCGCGTGGTGCCGCAGGCGGCCCGCAAGGCGGAACTCGCACGGATCGGCCGGTATTATGCGACGGAATCCATGCTGGTGCGCGATCCGGCGACCGGGCGCTATGACGCGCTGGCAACGCCATCGACCGGCGGGGAGACATTATTTGATTTCTACCGCGCGGTCGCGGCCGACACCGCCATTGTTGATCGGGGTGATCACGCGGTGTTTTAGCTCAACCAATGAAATTGATCGACCGAACGAACACAGAGCGTGTCGTTGTAAAACGTTAGCGCTCTAAACGAAGCGGGTCGTGTGCGGTTCACGGGGGCGGCGATTTGGTCTATCTGCCCGGGCATCACATTGGCCGCTGGGGATTGCATGATACGCCTGGATAATATCAGTAAGCAGAACGGCCAGCGCCTGGTCTTTATCGAGGCTTCGGCGGCGTTGCAGAAAGGCGAGAAGATCGGCCTTGTCGGGCCGAACGGGGCCGGCAAGACCACGCTGTTTCGCATGATCACCGGCCAGGAGGAGCCCGATGAGGGGCAAATTCTGATCGAACGCGGGGTGAGTATCGGGCTGTTCAGCCAGGACGTGGGTGAGATGGCCGGGCACAGCGCGGTGGCTGAAGTGATGAACGGGGCCGGTGCGGTCAGCGAGGTGGCGGCCGAGCTTGCATCATTGGAAGCGGCGATGGCGGACCCCGATCAGATGGACCGTCTTGATGCGATCATTGAGCGGTTCGGTGATGTGCAGGCGCGTTTTGAGGAATTGGGCGGCTATGCGCTTGATGGCAAAGCGCGCGAAGTGCTCGATGGTTTGGGCTTCAGCCAGGAGATGATGGACGGCGATGTCGGTAATTTGTCCGGCGGCTGGAAAATGCGTGTCGCTCTGGCGCGGATTTTGTTGATGCGCCCCGATGTCATGCTGCTCGATGAGCCCAGCAACCATCTGGATCTGGAAAGCCTGATCTGGTTGGAACAATTTCTCGCAGGCTATGACGGGGCGCTGCTGATGACCTCTCATGACCGCGCTTTCATGAACAGGGTGATCAATAAAATTATTGAAATCGATGGCGGCAGCCTGAGCGAATTCTCCGGTGATTATGAATTCTACGAGCAGCAGCGGGCGATGAATGAAAAGCAATTGCAAGCGCAGTTCGATCGGCAGAAGGCGATGCTGGCCAAGGAGATCAGTTTCATTGAGCGTTTCAAGGCACGCGCCTCGCATGCCGCCCAGGTGCAAAGCCGGGTCAAGAAGCTCGAAAAGATCGATCGGGTTGAGCCGCCCAAGCGCCGCCAGACGGTCGCGTTCGATTTCCTGCCCGCGCCGCGTTCGGGCGACGATGTGGCGCATTTGCGCGGGGTGCATAAAAGCTACGGTAACCGGGTGATTTATCAGGGGCTCGATTTATTGGTGCGGCGGCGCGAGCGCTGCTGTGTGCTGGGCGTGAACGGCGCCGGCAAATCGACCTTGCTCAAACTGGTCACCGGTGCGACCGCGCCCGATGAGGGTACGGTAAAGCTCGGCGGCAGCGTGAAATTGGGATATTTCGCCCAGCATGCGATGGATTTGCTCGATGGCAGCCGCAGCGTGTTCGAAACCCTTGATGATCAATTTCCGCAGGCCAACCAGGGCTCGTTGCGGACGTTGGCCGGCGCATTCGGGTTTTCCGGCGATGAGGTGGACAAACCCTGCCGGGTGCTTTCGGGCGGCGAGAAAGCCAGGCTGGTGATGGCACTGATGCTCTACGACCCGCCGAATTTTCTGGTGCTTGATGAGCCGACCAACCATTTGGACATGGCGACCAAGGACATGCTGATCACCGCTCTGGCGCAGTTCGAGGGGACCATGCTGTTTGTCTCGCATGACCGGCATTTCCTCGCTTCATTATCGAACCGGGTGCTCGAATTGACGCCTGACGGTATTCATCAATATGGCGGCGGCTACACCGAATATGTTGCCCGTACTGGCCATGAAGCACCCGGGCTGCATGTTTAGGCGCGCTTTCACATCAGGCTGACGGATCCGTGCAGCGGGGCGGGCTGTTACATTTTGAAAATCGGCGCCCGGTTGGGCCGGGTATTCACTTGCAGCGGAAGGTTCTAAGACTGATTTAACGATGGTCACCATGATGAGCGCGGGAGCCAGCCGCGCGATGGTCGGCGATAGGAGAGTGGTTGAGTGAGTGACACTGCAAGCCGTGCCGCTGTTGCCCCGCCACCCCGTCGCCGCAGAGTATGGGTCATTCTGTTATTGGTCGTATTGGTCCTCGCCGGCGTTGCCTATTGGCGCCATAGCGGGCAGGGCACAAAGAATTTCCGCGCCACCGCACAGACCGTGGGTGTGGCGAAAGTTGTTGCGGGCAGCATGAAAGAGACCATCACCGCCATCGGCACCGTAACGCCGACGGCGACGGTAACGATATTGCCGCAATTGAGCGGGTATTTGACAGAGGTGGGTTTCACCGAGGGCGAGACAGTCGCCAAGGGCCAGTTTCTGGCACAGATCGACCCGCGGCAATATCAGGTTCAGCTGGAGCAATATGAGGCCCAGCAGGCTAAGGACAGTGCGAGTCTGGATCAGGCGAAATCGGATCTGGCGCGCTATGAGACCTTGCGCCGGCAAGATTCGATCTCGCCGCAACAGGTCGCCGATCAGGGATTTCTGGTAAGGCAGGACGCGGCCACTGTGAAAGTGGATCAGGCGAATATCGATGCGGCGAAATTGAATTTGAGTTACTGCCATATCACAGCACCGGTTGCAGGAACGGTGGGGCTGCGGCTCGTCGATCCGGGCAATTACGTGACATCGGGCAGCACGACGGGCATTGCGGTGATTACCACCATCGCGCCGATTACAGTGATTTTCAGCGTGCCGCAGAGCGAGTTGGCGCCGGTTCTGGCGCGTTTGCAGGCCAAAGCGACACTGACGGCGGATGCTTATTCGGGTGATGATATCACCAGGATTGCCGAAGGCGTTCTGACCGCGGTTGATAACCAGGTGGATACCAGCACCGGCACCGTGAAATTGCGCGCGCGCTTTGCCAATACAAATGAGGCATTGTTTCCCAATGAATTCGTCAATGTGCATCTGTTGGTGGACACGCTGACCAATGCGACCCTGGTGCCGACCAATGCGGTGCAGACCGGTGCGCCGGGGAGCTATGTGTATTTGGTGAATGCGGATAACACCGTCTCGGTGCAGCCGGTGACGACGGGGCCGACCGATGGGGTCAATGTTGTGATCACCAAAGGGTTGAGCCCCGGTCAGACCGTGGTGACCGATGGTGTCGATCGGCTGAAGGATAAAATGCATATTGTGATTGCAGGGCAGGCGCCCGCGGCCGCGGCAAAAGCGGGGGCCGGCAAGGCCAAGCACCGCAAACCGGCAACGCCGTAATTGAATTCCTGACCTGCCGATGAACCCATCTCGCCTGTTTATCCTGCGGCCGGTCGCGACATCGCTTTTGATGATCGCGGTGGTGCTGGTGGGCATGCTCGCCTATAAATTTCTCGCGGTGTCGGCACTGCCAGATGTGAGTTACCCGACGATACAGGTGCAGACCTTCTACCCCGGTGCGAGTCCGGAGGTGATGACATCCTCGGTCACTGCACCGCTCGAGCGGCAATTGGGCGAGATGGAGGGGCTTAATCAGATGTCGTCGGCGAGTTCGGCCGGCGCTTCGGTGATCACGCTGCAATTCGATCTCTCGCTGAATTTGGATATTGCCGAGCAGGAAGTGCAAGCAGCGATCAATGCGGCTGGTAATTTGCTGCCGAGCGACCTGCCGGCGCCGCCGATTTATGCCAAGGTCAATCCGGCAGACGCGCCGATTCTGACATTGGCGATTACCTCGAAGACTTTGGCACTGACTGATCTGGAAACATTGGCCAATGCCCAATTGGCTGGGAAGATTTCCGAAGTGCCGGGCGTGGGCTTGGTGACATTGAGCGGCGGCAATCAACCTTCGGTCAGGATCGAGGTTAATCCGCTGGCGCTCGCCTCCTATGGGCTGAGTATCGATAATATCCGCACGATCGTGGCGAATCTGAACGTCAATACGCCAAAGGGCAGTTTTTCCGGGCCGACACAATCCTACACGATCAATGCCAATGATCAGATCACCGATGCATCGCAATATGATAATCTGGTGGTGGCGTACAAAAACGGCGCGCCGGTGCTGCTGAAGGATGTGGCGAAAGTTATTTCGGCGCCGGAGAATCAGGAACTCGGTGCATGGGCGAACCGCACGCCGGCCATTATCTTGAATGTGCAGCGCCAGCCGAATGCCAATGTGATTCAGACGGTTGACGCCATCAAATCACAATTGACGACATTGACCGCAGGATTGCCGGCGGCGATGCAAGTGACCGTTTTGACTGATGGTACAACCTCGATCCGCGCATCGGTGGCGGATGCAGAATTTGAGCTGTTGCTCAGCATTATTCTGGTCGTATCAGTGATTTTTGTGTTTCTGCGGAATGTGCGTGCCACCATCATTCCGAGTATTTCGGTGCCGGTGTCGCTGATCGGCACGCTGGCGCTGATGTATCTGTTTGGGTTCAGTATTGATAATTTATCGCTGATGGCGTTGATCGTCGCGACCGGGTTTGTCGTGGATGATTCGATCGTCATGATCGAAAATGTCGCGCGCTATATCGAAATGGGTGAAACCCCGCTTGAGGCCGCACTCAAGGGCGCCGGGCAGATTGGCTTTACGATCATCTCGTTGACGATTTCATTGATCGCGGTGCTCATCCCGCTGTTGTTCATGGGCGATGTGGTCGGCCGGCTGTTCAGTGAGTTCGCCATCACGCTGGCGGTGACGATCATCATATCGGCCATCGTGTCGCTGACCCTGGTGCCGATGATGTGCGCCAAGATTCTGCAGAGCAAGGAGGCACATAAGCCAAGTTGGTTCGAGCGCCGCAGCGAGGCCGCGTTCGATGGATTGATCGCACGCTATGCGCGCGGGCTGACCTGGGTTCTCGCCCATGCAAGGCTCACTTTGCTGGTTGCAGTGGCGACGCTGGTCCTGACGATATTCATGTATATATATATCCCCAAGGGATTTTTTCCGGTGCAGGATAATGGTGTGATCGAAGGGATCACCCAGGCCTCGCAATCGACATCCTATGCTGCGATGGCCGAACACCAGCAGCAATTGGCCGATGCGATTCTGAAAGACCCCAATGTGGTCAGTCTGTCATCCTATATTGGGATTGACGGGACCAATACCACGCTAAACTCCGGGCGGTTCCTGATCAATCTCAAAGCGAAATCCGCCCGTCGTGAGACGGCGAGCCAGATCATCAAGGATTTGCAGCGCGAGACGGCGCATGTGCCGGGTATCGCACTTTATATGCAGCCGGTGCAGAGCCTGACGCTCGATACCACGGTATCGCCGACGCAATATCAATTTACGTTGGAAGATCCCAACCAAAGTGAGTTCTCGATTTATGTGCCGCAATTGATGAGCAAGCTCTCGGCTTTGCCGCAATTGCGCGATGTCGCCAGCGACTTACAAAATCAGGGCCTGTCGGTTTATGTCGATATCAATCGCACGAATGCGGCGCAATATGGCATTACGCCTGCGACTGTGGATAGCGCTCTCTATGATGCGTTCGGCCAGCGCATTATCTCGACGATTTTTACCCAGAC
Organism: Rhodospirillales bacterium 20-60-12; assembly: GCA_002255495.1. GTDB lineage: Bacteria > Pseudomonadota > Alphaproteobacteria > Acetobacterales > Acetobacteraceae > 20-60-12. The sequence goes on from NCAP01000056.1 coordinate 20,733, forward strand.
CAACCAATATCGGGTGATACTCGGGGTTAATCCGCGCGATACCAAAGGGGTCAGCGCGCTCAACGATATTTATCTGCCCTCCTCATCGGCTGCCGGCGGGCAGGTGCCGCTGCGCTCGATCGCCACGTTCACAACTCAGGTTGAGCCTTTGGTGATCGAGCATCTGGGCCAGTTTCCGGCGACGACGATTTCCTTCAATCTGGCATCCGGCGCGTCACTCGGCGGGGCGGTGGATGCGATCATGAAGGCCGAAAAAACCATTAAGCTGCCGCCCTCGATGACGACGACGTTCCAAGGTGCGGCGCTGGCTTTTCAAAGCTCATTGAGCAACGAGGTGTTCCTGGTTCTGGCGGCTCTCATCGCGGTGTATATCGTACTCGGCGTGCTCTATGAGAGTTTCGTTCATCCTGTGACCATTCTGTCCACTTTGCCATCGGCGGGTATCGGCGCTTTGCTGTTTTTATGGATTGCCGGTGATGGACTGGACGTGATTGGGATTATCGGCATCGTGTTGCTGATCGGTATCGTCAAGAAAAACGCTATCATGATGATCGATTTTGCGCTGCATGCCGAACGGCATGAGGGCAAGAGCCCGCGTGATGCGATTTATGAAGCCTGTCTGCTCCGCTTCCGGCCGATCCTGATGACCACGGTGGCGGCGATGCTGGCGGCATTGCCGCTTTGGCTGGGCGGCGGCATGGGCTCGGAATTGCGCGCCCCGCTCGGTCTTGCGATCATTGGCGGGTTGATGGTGAGTCAGATTTTGACCTTGTTCACCACGCCGGTGATTTATCTGGCGTTTGATGCGTTGGCGATCCGCGTGCGGCGGCGCTGGCGATGAATATATCAGCGGTTTTCATTCGCCGGCCCGTGGCAACAACTCTGCTGACGATCGGTATCGCGTTATCCGGCATTTTGGCGTTTTTTAAATTGCCGGTCGCACCACTGCCGAATATCTCATTCCCGACGATTCAGGTGCAGGCCAGCCAGCCAGGTGCGAGCCCTGAGACCATGGCAACGTCGGTCGCCGCACCGCTTGAACGGCATTTGGGCATTATCTCCGATGTCACAGAGATGACGTCGCAAAGCGGGATCGGCACGACCCGCATTACGCTACAATTCGGCCTGGACCGCAATATTGATGGTGCGGCGCGTGATGTGGAAGCGGCAATCCAGGCGGCGCGGGCGGATTTGCCGACCTCGCTGCGTTCCAACCCAACCTATCAGAAATTCAATCCGGCTGATGCGCCGATCATGATCCTGGCCTTGACATCGGACACGCTGACGCGCGGGCAGCTCTATGATTCGGCGGATACGTTACTCCAGCAGCAATTTTCGCAAATCAACGGCGTCGGCAGTGTTGAACTCGGCGGCAGTGCCTTGCCGGCTGTGCGGGTGGAATTGCAGCCCGGCAAGCTCGCGAGTTACGGCATCGGGCTTGAGGATGTGCGCGCGGCTTTGGCGGCGGCCAATGCCAATTCCCCGAAGGGCTATTTCAACTCGGGTGGCCAACGGCTGCAGATTTACACCAATGATCAGGCGACGGTGGCTGCGCAATATCGCAATCTGGTGATTGCTTATCGCCATGGCGCTGCGGTGCGGTTGAGTGATGTCGCCGCTGTCGTGAACTCGACCGAGAATACCCAGAATGCCGGCTTCTTCAACGGCAAGCCTGCTGTGCTGGTCATTTTGCATCCTAGCCCCTCGGCGAACGTGATACAGACTGTGGATCAGATCAAGGCGATATTGCCGCGCTTGCGGGCGGCTTTGCCGCCGGCAGCGAAAGTGAGCATCGCGCTGGATCGGTCGCAATCGATCAGGGCGGCATTGGGTGATACTGAGCGGACTTTATTCATCGCCATTTTACTGGTGGTGGGTGTCGTGTTCGTGTTTTTGCGCTCGCCGCGCGCAACCTTGATCCCGGGCATCGCCGTGCCGGTTTCCATTCTTGGCACGTTTGGGCCGATGTATTTGCTTGGTTTCAGTCTCGATAATTTATCGCTCATGGCGCTGACAATTGCGACCGGCTTCGTCGTCGATGATGCGGTGGTGGTGGTTGAGAATACGATGCGCCAT